>CAMVAI010000078.1 GCA_947165435.1 uncultured Prevotella sp. | reverse complement strand
GTGGCCTCTCCACGAAAATTACTAGCCTCTCCACAAAAATTACTCATTGCTCCACATCTCTCCGCAAGTCCCGTTTTTTTAGTCGGATTTCACATCCGACATCCGCCTCCCCTCGCAAAAATCCCCGATTTCATCGGGATTTTGGGGACGTAAATCTATATATAATGCGGAAAAAAGAAACATCCCGCACATCTCGCACATCTCGCACGTAAACTGACAGTCTGCTCAATTTATCTCGCACGTAGCTGACGATTTGCTCGTTTTACCCCGCACGTAGCTAACACTTTGCAACTGCCGTTCCACATCCATCCCGCACCTGGTTGTTACAGCAATAGGATGCCTTCATGATGTGTTGAAACATTTTCACGTGCGAGATGTGCGGGATGTGCGGGTTGTTTTTTTGTTAGCCTATATATACATTCGCGCATAAAGGTGGACAAAACGGCACGCTTCCCGCACGTTTTGTCCACCTGTCCACCTCGGCCTAAGCAAATCCGAACGCGTGCAATCACACGACAACAAAAGACGTGTAACCGCACGACAACAAAAGACGTGCAATCGCACGACAACAAAAGACGTGTAACTCCACGACAACAAAAGACGTGTAACAGAACAAAAGGCCTGTCTCGACGGCACGCTCGATGGTGGATGCCTCGCTATAGACGCGGACGATGGGGTCGGGCAAAGCCTCTTCGCGCCCCACTCTCTTTCAATGAGCGCTGTCGGCATCAATGGCTGCACGCTGCTGCAGGGCACGCAGAATGTCATTGGTGCCGGACAGTTTCTTGTTCTCGGCCTCCAAGGCGGTATTGGCCTTGGCCATTGCCTTCAGACGCCTGCTGAAATAGATAGTGCAGGCGATGAACAGGAAAGCCAGCACAGCGAGACTGACGGAGGTCAGCGTCAGGAAGCTGCTCTTGCGGTCCAGCCTGCTCTGGAAGTTGCCCTCGATAGCCGACAACAGGGGGGCTATCTGCCACGACCGCATGCGCGGACTGTAGCGGCGGTTGCACTCCCAGGTGAAGATGATGTAGCGGTTGGCACGTTCCAGGTCGCCCTCGGCATTAAGCATGTCGGCGAGCGAGAGCAGCGAAGCCTGGTCGAGCACGGCATTGCGTATGTCGTCAAGCGCCGAGCAGCAAAGCCAGTATTTGGCCATCTCGCTGTTGCCCATGGCCTGATAGATGGTGTAGCGGCTGTAGCAGATGATGGCATTTTCGTGGGTGCCCTTTTGCGTGGTGTTCATCCGCTCGTCGTTCACCTTCAGTGCCTCCTCGTATTTTCCGGCCTCTACCAGCTGCGGCTGTATGTTTCCTAAGTACATCTCCGAGCCGGGGGTTGCCGTGGCCAGCAGACTGTCCAAATAGAGATGATGTATGCGATAGAACTCGTCGCGCATAGCGGGTATCTGGCAGTTGCCGCCCAGATTGCCATACACCATCATGTAGGAACGGTAATAGCAGCACAGTCCGTCGTGGCTGAGTGCCGACTTGTCTATCCGTTGGAGAATGGTGAGCGACTCGGTCTGCGAACCGAGGAAGGTACACAGATAAGCCATGCGGGCCTGCATGTCGGCTGCCGTGTCGGTATATCCTAACGCCTCGGCCTGCTGCATGGCACGGAGGGCATAGACCAGCGACGAGTCGCCGTTGAACGACTCGTACATGTCGCTGAGCTGCATGGTAAGCATGAGCCGCTGGCCAGGGTCGCTGCAGTCTTCAGCACGCCGCCTGATGTCGAGCAGCTTGCTCGAATAGTCGGTGATGTAGCGTTCGGCCTGGCTGATGGCATCGTCAACCTTGTCGTACATGGCGGGCAGATCGACCTCCATGTCATCTTTGTGGCCGGCATTGACATCCTGTCCACGGCTCATGCTTGCAGACAGCAAGAGGAGCAAAAGGAATACCGTCGTCTTCATCTTTTATTCTTACTGCATATCATAGACCACCTGCATGAGCCGCTTGCCTATCTCGTCGGCACGCTCGATGGTCGACGCCTCGCTATAGACGCGGATGATGGGCTCGGTGTTCGACTTGCGCAGGTGTACCCAGCGGTCGGGGAAGTCGATCTTCACGCCGTCGATGTCGTTGACGGTGGCCGTGGGGTCGGCAGCAAACATGTCCTTCACCTTGGCGAGGATGGCATCGACATCGGTGTCGGGGGTGAGGTCGATGCGGTTCTTGGCTATCTGGTAGTCGGGGAAGGTGCGGCGCAGCTCGGTGGCCGTACAGCCCTTCTGTGCCAGCGACGAGAGGAAGAGGGCTATGCCCACCAGGGCATCGCGACCGTAGTGGCTCTCGGGATAGATGACACCGCCATTGCCCTCGCCACCAATCACGGCGCCCACCTCCTTCATCTTGGTGGTGACGTTCACCTCGCCGACGGCAGCAGCAGCGTATGTGCCGCCATAACGCTCGGTGACATCGCGCAGGGCACGCGTGGAAGAGAGGTTGCTGACGGTAACCGGCGCAAAGCCCTTGCCGCTTGCTCCGTTCGCCTTTTTCATCTCAGAAAGCACATAGTCGGCCACACTGACCAAGGTATATTCCTCGCCGAACATGGTGCCGTCTTCGCAGATGAAGGCAAGACGGTCCACGTCGGGATCGACCACAATGCCAAGGTCGAAGCCACCCTGGCGCATGCGCTGCATGATGCCCTGCAGGTTCTTCTCCAGCGGCTCCGGATTGTGGGCAAAATCGCCGGTACACTCGCCATTGAGCACCTCGTAATCGACACCTAACTGTTGGAACAGTTTGGGCAGGATGATGCCACCCACGGAATTGATGGTATCGACACAGACGCGGAAATGACGCTTGCGCACGGCCTCGGCATCGACGAGCTGCAACTGCAGCACGCTGTCGATGTGCCGCTGGTCGAAGCTGTCGTCAACGGTACAGGTGCCGAGGTGGTCAACTTCGGCATAGAGGAAGTCTTCTGCCTCGGCCAGGCGGAGCACTTCGGCACCGTCGGCAGCCGTGAGGAACTCGCCCTCGCGGTTGAGCAGCTTCAGGGCATTCCACTGGCGGGGGTTATGCGAGGCGGTGATGATGATACCGCCGTCGGCACCGCTCATGCGCACGGCCAGCTCGGTGGTAGGCGTGGTGGCATAGCCGATGTCGAGCACATCGTAGCCCATGCCCATCAGGGTGCCTACCACGACGTTGCGTACCATGAGGCCGGAGAGACGGCCGTCGCGGCCTACCACAATCTTACGGGTGGCTGCCGACGATGGCTGGCGGCCAATGAAGGTGGCATAGGCCGTGGTGAACTTCACGATGTCAAGGGGATTGAGGGTATCGCCCGTGCGTCCGCCTATAGTGCCGCGGATGCCGGAAATGGATTTGATTAATGTCATATTTTTAAAAGATTTATAATTTCGGAATAACGGGATTACGAAATAACGGGATAACGCGATAACGGAATTACGGAATAACGAAATTACGGGATAACGAAATTACGGAATAACGATATCGCGATTTATTTCTCCCGCTCATAGGTGATTTCGTAATAGCAGGGATAGACGCTGGAAGAAGCATCGGCAGTGCCCTGCGAGTGGGGCACGATGAGCCGCACCTTCGCCACCTCGTCGCCTTCGTTCTCGGGACGGCCCACCTTGACATAGTTCAGCGGAACCAGCCATCCGGCGGGCACCGAGGCCGAGCCGTGATACTGGTACATCATGCCGGAAACGAAGGAAGCCGTGAACACGGAGCCGTTGCGCTTGACATTCATCTTGTCGAGGAACAGCGACGTGTCGTAATAGCCGTAGGTGCTGCTATAGGCGATGGTGGAACGGTCGTTGCGCACCAGGACGGAGTCGGTGAGGATGTTCTTCTCCATGAAACGGCACAGCAGGTTGACGGTCTTCTGGTCTTCCAGCATGGAGCCGCAGCCCGGACGGACTATCTGCATATACACCCCCGTGCGGTCTAAAAATACAAACTGGTTGAAGGCGTTGTTGGTGGTACAGCCCTGGGCCTTGAAGGTGGCTTCGTCAATGACCTGAATGCCCTGCACGGCAATAAAGCGCGATATGGCATCCTGCTCTTTCTCCTTCATGTCGGCATAGGTCTCGGTATTTTCGCAGCTGGCATAGCATAAAGCAGCAAGCACCAGCAGCAGGGAATAGAAATATTGCTTCATTTCTTTGTCGGTTTTCTTGATTTCGGCCACAAAATTACGAAATAATTTTAAACTATGAGCGATGAACCGCGAAGTATGTAGTAAATTTAGGCTACTTTAACTTGTTTTCAAAAGCAGCGATGGCACGCTTGACCACCTCGACGGCCTCATCAATGCTGCAGTTGAGCCGTCCGCCGGAAGCATTGAGGTGGCCGCCGCCATTGAAGAACTGCTGTGCCATCAGCGTACACGAGAAGTCATCGACGGAGCGCAGGCTGACCCACACCAGGTTGTCGCGCTCGCTGTCTTCGCGCAGCGAGATGCTGAGCTTCAAGCCCTTGATTTGCAGCGGCATATTGACCAAACCCTCGGCATCGCCCTTGATGAAGTTGAAGCGACGCATATCGTCGCGGGTAATGGTGAAATAGGCTACGTGGCGGGCCTCATCGACCACCATGCGGTTGCACAGCACATGGCCCACCAGGCGCAGCCGGTGTACGGAGTAGTTGTGATAGACGTTGCGGTAAATCTTGTCCTTGTCGATACGCTTGGTCAGCAGCTGACTGATGATAAAGAAAATATCGGGACTGCTGGAATTGAAGGTAAAAGCCCCCGTGTCGGTCATCATGCCGCAATAGATGGGTATGGCAAAATGACGGCCAAGGCGGTCGAACAGTCCTAACTGCCATACGACGCGGAACACCAGTTCGCAGGTGGACGACAGGTTGGGGTGCGAGACGGTGAGCACGGCATCAACTTCCGGATTGGGGTGATGGTCGAAGAGCACCTTCTTGGCCTGCGACTCCACCAGTGCCGTGGCCATCTCATCAGTGCGCGACGGGGTGTTAAAGTCGAGACAGAACACGAGGTCGGCCACACGCAGCAGTGTGTTGACAAAGTCGCGGCGCTTGTCGTAGCGCACAATCTTCTCGGTATTGGGAAGCCAGTGCAGGAAGTCGGGATACTGGTCGGGAGCCACCATCACAGGGTCTTTGCCCAACGTGCGCAACACATCGGCCCAGCCCAGCATAGAGCCGATGGCATCGCCGTCGGCATTCTGATGACAGCAGAGCACGATGGTATCTGCACTGTCAATGAGGGAGCGCAGCTGGCTGCACTCCCTCTCGGACAATAGGTTGTCGAGCATACTCAATCAGAATAACTTATTGGGATAAACGCCCTCATCGACAAGCTGCTGGATGCGCTTCACGGTGTCTTCGCGGTCGGCGGCGTATGTCACGCCAAACCACTTCGACGTGGTGTCGAGCACCTCGCAGGTGGCAGTGCCGTCGGTGATGAGCTTGTTGACCATCAGGGGAATGAAGAACTCGGCCTTCAGGTTCTCCATGTTCTTCGGGTCGCTGAGGAACTCCTTGAAGTAGGCTTCAGAATACTCGAAGTAGTCGGGGGTGAAGCCCCACATATTCATCGACACGGGAGCGTTCTCCTCTAACGGCTGCCACTCGCCCTGCTCGTCCTTATACTTGATGACACCGTCGATGCGCAGGATCTCGGTGCGCTCTACGACATCGGTAAGGTGACGCTTGTCGTTGTAGGCACAGACGCCACGGGCCACCGAGCCGTTCTCGCTCAGCGTGTTGCACACACGGAAGCCCACCATGGCATACTCGTTCTTCGAGCCTTCCTTCAGGCCGCTGAGGAACTTGCCAATCTGCATGAAGGCATCGCGACCGTAGAAGTCGTCGCAGTTGATGACGCAGAAAGGCTCCTTGATGACATCCTTGCCCATGAGCACGGCATGGTTGGTGCCCCAGGGCTTCTGGCGACCCTCGGGAACGGTGAAGCCTGCGGGCAGGGCGTCGAGGGCCTGGAAGCACAGCTCGCACTGCACCTTACCTTCATACTTGGCCAATATCTGGGTACGGAACTGCTCTTCAAAATCCTTGCGGATCACCCAGACAATCTTGCCGAAGCCTGCCTGGATGGCATCGTAGATACTGTAGTCCATGATGGTCTCGCCGTTGGGGCCCAGACCGTCGAGCTGCTTTAGGCCTCCGTAACGGCTGCCCATGCCTGCTGCTAAAAGAAATAATGTCGGTTTCATTGTATTATAAGTTTAATAGTGTTTTACTACATCGTGCAAAGATAGTGAATATTTTTATTTCAGCCAAACTTTTTAACGCTTTTCCATACAAGGATGCCACAGAAAGGAGCAATCAGAAGGGATAGCCGATGGCAAAGTGGAGGGTCTGTGCGTCCTTGAAGCTGTCGATATTGTAGAAGCCGGAACGCCCGGTGTCGTAGGGCACATGCAGCCCCACGCCCCAGTCGAGACGGAGAATGAGGAAGCTGAGGTCGTAGCGCAGTCCGACGCCGGTGCCCACAGCGATGTCGCGCAGGAAGCGGTTCAGCCGGAACTTGGTGCCGGAGAAATGCTGACCGTCAAACTGGTTGTCGAAGTCTTCGTTGACATTCCATATATTACCGGCATCGAGGAACACGGCACCGTGCAGGTTGCCGAACAGGCGTCGGCGATACTCAAGGTTGAGCACCAGCTTGAGGTCGCCGTTCTGCAGCAGATACGACATGGCCTTGTCGTCAAGACCGGGGAAGCGGCCCGGTCCGATGCCGCGCACGGGGAAGGCACGTATGCTGTTGGCACCGCCTACATAGAACATCTCCGAGTTAGGCAGCCAGTCGCTGTTGCCGTATGCAAAGATAGCTCCGGCATTGACATGGGCCACCAGTGAAGAGAAGCTGTTGAAGCGCCATGTCTTGGTGAAGTCGGTCTCGATCTTGACGAACTGCGAATAGGGATTGCGGAAGAGCGTCTTGTCAGGTTCGCCCCACTTCTTGCCGGCGGCCATCATCAGCAGCGACGTCACATTGCCCGACTCGGCAAGGGTGGTCTCCCACCGGATGGGATGCTGACGGGTGGAGGGACTGACATAGGTATAGGTATAGCGCATCTCAGGGATGAAGTAATCCTGCATGGTAGCCCTCAGATAGGGGTTATTCTCCATGAGTGCCGAGAAGGCGTCGGTGTGGCTGTTCATAAACTGGTACTTCACCGTGAGTGGCGACAGCTCATGGGTGCTCTGTGCCGAGGTCTGCCAATGGTAAGTCCACTCGCCGCTGAACACGTTCATCTTATAATAGCCGGGGCGATGGACGATATTGGCCGACAGCTTGGCGATGGTGGAGGGGGTGGTATAGAACAGGCGGCGACGGATGATGCGCCCATTCTTGTCGCGGCGGATGCGGTTGCCGCCGAAGAAGGGGGCTATGAGGCGCGGAAACTCTACCGAGCCGTCGATACCATACTCGTAGCTGTTCATGGACGAGCCGCCGCTGGTAGCCCACTCGTAGGAGCCGTGCAGACTGATGTCAATCTTCTCGGCCCCACGGAAGGCATTGCGACGGGTGAGGCCTAAGCGCAGCTCCGGGCCTACACGGCCGATGGTACGGGCATTGAGGATGGTCTCAATATAGAAGTCCCACGGCTTGTCGAACGTGCAGTTGAGGGTCAGGTCGAGCGTGTCGCACTGTGCGGTGCTGTCGCGGGGCGTAAACTGGAAGTCGGTCATGGAGAAGAGACCCATGGCATTGATCTTGGCTGCCGACTCAACATAGTTGGAATAGCTGTATGCCTGGCGGGGACGGAGCTTCAGGTCGGCCATCAGAATACGCGGACGGACGGGAGGTTTCTTGCCGGCAAACCGGATGGTGAAGAAGCGGCCTCGAAACGAGTCGGTAGGCTGCTCCATAAAGCTTTTACGCATGTTGATGTTCACACGCCCGATGTACCACTTGTGGCGGGCTGCCTCGGGCACGTCGTTGGCCAGCTGGAAGCGCAGCTGAGCCTTGCCGCCGACCACAAAGGTGTCGGCAAGATAGGACGCATAGCCGGGCTGGTAATAGTAATAGCCGTTGTTGCGCAGCAGGGTGCTGATGCGCTGGCGCTCAGCTTCCAGGTTGGACACCACGAAGGGGTCGCCTCGACGGATGTAAGCATCGGCCAGCGAGGCCCGGATGATGCTGTCGGCCTCGGCAGGAAAGCCGAAATAGCCCACACTGTCGAGCAGATACAACCGGCCGGGGGTGACGGTATAGCGTATCTTGGCGGTCTTGGGATTCTTCCCGGTGATGGTCTCGTAGCCTACCTCACCATGGAAATAGCCGTGATTGCGCAGCACGTTCTGCGCCACCGACGACCGCAGCTCGGGATTGACCCACGACATGAGCACCGGCTGCTTGCCGAAGGTCTTGGTCATCCATTTGGCAAAGGGCGATGGCTTGTCGGCATACTTGTTCCACACGGTGACGCCCCATGAGAACGGCACGCGATAATAGCTGCTGCCGAAGAGGGCACCGTTGGGGGCGGTGGCAAGCGCGGCATCCACCTCGGACTGCGTGGCGGTGAAGTTGTCGTTCGCCTCGTAGCCGGCATACTGTGTCTTCTGCAGGCCCGTGAAGAGCTGGTCGCCCTCGGGAATGTCCTTCGTCATGGAACACGACACGAACAATACACCTATTAATATATATATAAGACTATTGCTTCTCATTACGCTGGGTGTTTAAAGAATCTTTGCCTTCGCTGACGGCTGCAGGCTGACGGCTACTGTTGCCTTGCGGCTGACGGAGGGGCATGCGCTGCGGAGTGGTGTCGCGGAAACGGAAGATGTCGCTGAACCGCTGCAGGGTGCGCCGCCAGATGAAGCCGCCGCCATACTTCTGGGTGTATCCGTCGAGCCAGTCGTAGGAGTTGTTCTGGAAAAACAGGCTGAGGTATTTGTTGGCGCTGTCGTCAAGGCGATATTCCAGACTGACATTGTCGAAGAAAGATTTGTTGCGGTCCTGTACTTCAGCACCCGACGACACTTTGCCGCCCACGGCAATCTTCAGCCGGTTGTTCAGGAAGCGTTTGGCAAACTTGAACGAATAGTCGGTACGGGTGTTGCCGGAGGCATCGGTGGCATTGTCCATGCCGAACGAGAGGTCAAGCGTGCGCAGGGCATTGCCGGTGATGCTGTTGATTTCAGAATTGAGAAACGAGCTGAGGGCAGAGTTCATGGAGAAGGAGCCGGTGTTGCCGTCGGCCAGATACATGCCAGTGGTCAGCATCGAGACGGCCAGCTTGCCGCGCTGCTCGACACTCATGGCCTGCAGTTCGGTGTGCAGCTGCATGTCCTCGGGGGCATCCAGGGTGAACTCCAGACCCATGTCGTTCAAGGCACGGGTAATCTTGACACCACAGTCGAACTCGACGGTGCGCCCCACCCCACCCGTGCCGGACACCGAGGCCTTGGTGCGCTCGGTGGCGGTGATGTTCAGCGTGGGATTGGCCATGTCGCCGGTGAACTCGATGTACGACCCGTCCTGTATAGTAAACGTCTTCAGCGGAATGACGGGCAGCGAGTATTTCATCTCGCCGTTCGACAGCGTGTAGCGGCCTGTCAGCTGCAGGTTGTCGGCAGGGTTGTACTGCATGCGCAGCGTGCCGCCGCCCATCAGGTCGATGTAGTTGGAGTGGTCGGCATTGAGGTAGGCCATGATGTGGGCGCCCTTCGACACATCGACCGTCATGTCCATGCGGAAGCCGTTGAGCGAAGGCCGCTCGACGACTATCTGGGTGGTGTCGCTGAAGTCCTTGAACTTCACCAGCTCGTTCAGCTGGTTGTCGGTGGTCAGCGGCGAGTCGCGCAGGATGTAGCCCATATCGGTGGTGCCCAGCACGTTCAGACGACCGCGCATGGAGAGATGGTCTAACGGACCGCTCATCCTGGCGAAGATATCGACAAAGGCCTTGCCGTAGGCCACACTCTTGGCATGCTCTTTGGCTCCTATGACCTGGTAGTTCTGGGCGCGCATACGCATATCGACCGTCATGCGGTCCAGGTTGCTGAAGTCGATATTGCCCTGAATGTTTAGAGGATTGTCGTTATAGGAATAAACCGTGAAATTCTCGAACAGCAACTTCGAATCGACAATGCGCACCGGGTCGTCGTCGAAGCGTAGCTTCACACCGTAGGGGACGCTCTCGATATAGGACGACGAGAGGAGTATCTCGCCATTGACCTGTGGGTTGCTGACGGCACCTTTCACCGTCAGCGTGCCATCGCCGAAGCCCTGCAGCCCGAACAGCTGGTTGGGAATGAAGCCATTTGCCAGCGACAAGGGCAGCTGCTCCAGCTTCAGCTGGGCATCGAGCGAACCGCCACCTTCATTAAAATAGGTTCCCGTAAACAGGCCTATCTCGGTGTCGTCCTTCAACAGGCGGGCATCGATGGCGTGGGTATCGTCTTCTTTCTGCAAATAGACCACCTCTGTGCTGATGTTGCCGACAGGGCTGCGCTCGTAGGTCATGTCGCTGACAGACATATCGCTGACCACCGAGAAGTGGCCTTCGGCATTCTGCACAAAGTGATAGTCGCCGTCCAGTGAGCCGGTCATGCGCGGCAGATAATAGGGGAACACAGAGGTCACTTCGTCCAGATTGATACGGTTCAGGCTGACGGTGATGTCCTGCAGGGCCGTGGGGTCGTTGGTCTCGGAATAGATTTTCACGCCCGTGCCGTCGGCTGCTATCAGGTCCACCTTGGCATACACCCGCTTGTTGGCACCAAGGAATATGTAGTTGTCGGCATTCAGGGTAAACTCCTTATAACCGATGGTGGGACGTTCGGGCACCAGCCGCACGTTGATGCCGCTATCCACCATCTCGGCCTTGGCACCCAGACGAAGGCCCATCTTCTTAGAAGCGTCATAATAGCGCAGGCCGACGGTGGCTCCGCGCTCCTGCAGCACACCGTCGAGGAGGGCATCGAACACGAACTGCGGGTTCTTCTTGTTGTTGTGTACCTCGCTGCGGAAAGACAAATGGTCTTTGCGTTGCACCAGTTGCATGCCGACGGTGTCGAGACGGATGTCGCCGTATGTCAGCGAATGGACATAGCCTTCGCCGTTGACTCCCGTTTCTGGAGATGTTGACAGCTGGAAAAACAGCTGGCCGAAATCGACACCTTGACTCTTCAGCATCGTGGCTAAGGGGTTCTTTGCCTTGCTTTCTATATGCAGTGCCACGCTGGGCAACAGCCGTCGCAAGGCCGCCTGGTCGATAATCTTATGGTCGAGCTGAGCGGAAACGGTATCGCTCAACATGGTGATTCGCCGCATCAGGTGCTCGTAGTTGCCGGCATCGAGCTTCACGATGAAGTCGCCGCTCTGGGTGCGCACGATGGTGGTGTCTTCAGAGGTGCGAAGATAGAGCCCGACGAACTCCGAACTGGCGGTCTTGCTGGAGTCGCTGACGGTAATGTCGCTGATGAGTCCGCTGACGGTATGGCTCATCTTCATGTCTGACGCGACATCCACCTGTCCGCACAGGCCGAGGGTCAACGGGTCGCTGGCGATTCGCATCTGATAGAGATCAATGCTCTTCAGGTTGGCCGTGATGGTGGCATCCAGTTTCTTGCGGTTCAACAGGGCATCAACGTTCAGTGTACCGTTAATCAGCGGATTGCGGCTGTCCACATCGACCAGCGCATGGCCCCGCTGCACGTTGGCCTGTGCCGTGACATGGTCGAGATTCCACGTGGCGTAACGCAGATGACTCACCTGTGCGTCGGCAAGCAGCTGTGTGTGGGGCGACAGGAAGTCGGTGCCGTGACCGCGAAGGGCGACATCGGCACTGACGGTATAGATGGAGTCGCGGGGCATGAAATGGTGGACGTTCAGGTTGTTGACATTCACCTTGGCATCGTAGCGCATCCGGTCGGCATGCAGCGTGCCTTTGGCCTTGACCACGCCGCCACCCTCGCGGGCAGTCAGGTCTGCAAAATACTGCTGCCCGTCCACCTTTACTCGTCCGCCGGCCTTGATGCCATGGGGAATGCGGTAGTTACGCTGCACGTCACGGGGCAGCATGGCCATGACGAAGCCTAAGTCGTAGGTCTCGGCCAGGAACGTCACGTCGGCCGACAGGTTCTCTGGCTTGTCTATATTACCAGCAGAGCCGTTGACCTTGGCATGGAAAGCGGTAGGCAGCGACAGCTCCAGACCGCTGAAGTCCATGTGCTGCATATTACCGTTGACATTACCATTGACCGTCAGCGGATAATAGGGCCACCGCTCGCGGAACGACTGTGGCATGCTGCCCAGGAACTGCATCATGTCCGGCTTGCCCAGACTTGCCTCCAGGCGAAGCTGCATCTGGCCGGGGTTCGTCTTTTCCGTCATCGACAACGGCAGGTCGAGCGATAAGAGAATGTCGGACTCCGGGGTATGCAGACGGAAGTCGAGCAACTTCAGGTTGCCGTCCTCCATACAGACAGCACCGCTCAGGCGGTCAATCTGCAACCCGTGATTCTCTTTCAGCGTGACATTACGCACAGCGAGGCGCAGCGACGGGTCATGATAGCGGATGCTGTCAACACCTATATTAATATGCGTCAGGTCGATGTGGTTGAAGTCAAGCCCTTCTGTAGGAACGGCGACGGCACTTGTCTGCAACGGGTCGGCAGGAGCAGTCACGTCATACTGCAGCCTGCCGGCATTCCAGTCGGCACGGTGTACGGTATATGTCTCTGTGCCTAAGTCTATTAGGGCTTCACGGGTTGCCAGCGTACCGAAGTGGGCCCTGACACTCATCGTGTCGCCGGGCATGTGCAGGGCCACATCCGAACGTACCACGACAACACTGTCGGCATGTATCTTCCAAAAGACGGGCGTGGAAGTGGTGTCCTTCGGCACGGAGTCGTTCAGTGCAATGTCTATGCGGGCGTCTTCCAGCCGTACACCGTTCAGCTCCACCGTTTCGCGGTCCAGGTCGATACCCCGGCTGGTGAGCGACAGCAGTCCGAAGCCGCCTTTCACACGGGCGGCATCCACATAGCCGTTGGTGTTGAGCCGCACATTCTCCAGTTTCAGTTCGTCGATGACCACACGCTTGTTCAACAGGGGCAAAAGCCGCACGTCGGCCACCATGTGTTCAACGTCGGCAATGGTGTCCGCCTCGTGTACCACACGCACGGCATGGACAGAGAGGTCGAGCGGGAAGGCCAGTCGCACGTGGCCTACCTTGATGTCCATGCCGGTCTTCTCGGAAGCGATGCCTGCCACGGCATCTACCGCCCTGTTCTGCACGGGGGGCAGATAGAGCAGCACGGTGAGTACGACAAACAGCAGAACGGGACTTAGCAAAATGCCCAGAATCCACCAAAAGACCTTTTTCATGACCTTCTATTTTTCAAAGCCATGCAAAGATACGAACATTTTTTGGAACCAACAAAGATATAGCCACTAATTTTTCATGGGCGGGCACATCTTATATTTCTCAGCAGCTCCTGCCACAGAAACGGCGGCCCTTCCCTCACGGAAGAGCCGCCACGCTAACTTTTTTTAATCCGGGCGGGCGTTCCCGTCTTCACAGACGCTGCCAGCCCATAACAAACTTAATATACTTTTTAAACTTTACTAATAAAAAATGTCTTCTTCACTCGTGCGACGCGCTAGTCCCAGTATTCGTTGAACTCAGGGGCAAGGTTGCCGCTCGTCTCCGTGGTCGTGTTGCCATAGACCGGCGAACCGGCCAACATCGGGGCAATGTCTATCTTCACGATGTTCATCTCAGGGTTCTTATATGTCTTTTTCATCGTTTCAAATTTTTATTTTTTATTCTTTAATTTCTTATTTCTCACTTCACCACGACCTTGCGACCGTTCACAATATACAGGCCCTTCGTAGGCTGGCTGACACGCTGTCCAGCGATGTTATAGTAAACGCCGTCGATGGCCTGCTGCGTCTTCACACCCTCAATGGCCGTCACGTCGCTGTCGTCGAAGAGATAGAAGGCGCGGGCACTGGCACCGTCAAAGCCGGCAGGCAGGTATGCCGTGTTGGCACCTACGGTGAAGGCATTTGTGGTCTTGTAGAAGCCCAGACCTCTTGCATCGCCGCTGGTTTCATTCAACAGCACATAGATACCGGCAGCCACTCCGGGAGTCTCTGCAGTCACGCCCACGAGCTTGTTTGCAGACACATTGGTCGCGCTGCTTGTCACCACGGGGATTGTCACCGTTCCCTCGTCGCCCTTCAGCAGCAGGCCAGTGTTGGCAGGCACGGTGCCTTCCTTCACGGAGGTCTTTGCCAATACACCGTCAGAGCCGCCCGTCACGATGAAAGCGTCTGTCAGGCCCGTAGCGTTGGCTAAGTCCAGCGCATACGGCGAGCAGTAGGTGGCCCAACCAGCAGCGGAGATGGATTTGGATACGGTATATGATGGCAACTTCATAATGTAAATATAGTCGAAGCCATGACCATTATTGGTGTTAGTTGAGTTACCGCCATCAGCAAGAATTTCCGTGCTTGCAGCTAAGGTGAATGTAGAGGATGCTTCATTACCATTGTTAGCAGAAACCACATGCAGGAGTTTATTAGCATCTTCTTTTGAAGTTTTGTAAATATCAGCAAATCTGTCTATAGCGCGACCAATAACACGAGCGGTAAGCGTATATATGCCAGCATCAAGAGTAGTCAAAGCGCCTGAAGAGAATACACCAGAGGAACCGTTTGACATGTACTGCTTCCAGTTGCTATAGGTATAAGTACCTGTCTTTGAAACGACATCCTCGCCCTCAGAGTAATATACACATTCACCTTCAATAGCATTGTAAGTTAATGTATATGTACCATTGGCGCTAACATTTGTGGCGGTGCTTGTCCAGTAAGAACCTGATGCATTGGGGTCTGTAGAAGAAGCGTATTCATAGAGCGTTGTGCCGTCGAGGATGAAACGAGGATAATAATAGGTATAGTCAGCAGCCTCTTTTACAGAAACGGCATCAACAATCGTCTTATTCTTAGCTCCGTAGTTGGCTGTTACGTTGAAAGTATAGGTAGGACGAGCCGTTTTCGTGTAAACCAGTGTGACAGTTGCATCTCCTGTAACCGCGAAAGCATCACCGCCACTGGTGTAAGTGTACTTATAGTCATCATCGTACATTACTGTGGGATAGTAGTCTGAAGGAGTGAAGGTGGAACTCTTTTCTGGAGTGAATGCAGATGTTCCAGTGTAAAGTGCAGAGATGTCATTGTCTTCATTGTCCTTGAATGCCAATGTAATATTTGCGGTCGTAATATAGTCGCCCTTTTCGGTTTCAATTAGGAGGTTATCAAATTCCGGCCTATAATCGATATTCGCATTATATCCAGCACCAACATGAAATTTTGCTAGTGGATTTGTATTCGTCATATCCACAGTATGTGTATTTGTGGTGTTTGTTGCTCCAGCACATGTTGTTGTAGTTGTAATTTTGCTAGTCAAATAATTTAAAGTAATAACAAAATGTACTTTATTATTCCAGTCTGCAGGTCTTGTAGTAATAATATCGCTTGCCGTAACACCAAGGTTTGTCGAAATTGATTTAGCGGAAGCTGTTCCTGTTCCATTATAATTTGTTGTAACTGTAATATAGCCGATGTTTGCATCAGAAGCGTCTCGTAATGCTATAGTAGAACTTTTGTCTTGTGCTGTATATGCGACGAATTCCATGTCGAAGGATACTGTAACAATATCCTTAGATCCTGCATATTCGGAGGACGAAATAACGACATTGTTATTGTCTTTATATGATTCGGAATTTCTTATAGATATTCTATAACTTTGGCCCTCCGTAATTTTCTTTACAAAAGAATTATAAAGAGACATTGTACCTTTACCACCCGTATAGGAGGTGATGGATGTTTCATTTTCAGTATAACTATAATTATCAAAGTTCATGAGCGCATTCACCGTAGTTGTGCCCGTCAGGTCATCATCAGTCTGGCTAAAGGCTGTGATGGTCATATAAGAAAGATTCTGCGACAGATAGAACTTCACGGTGCCATCAGCAATACCCGTCTTTACAAAGGTCATCTTCTTAGTTACGGCACTCTTGGTAACTGTGGTATGCACAGACACGGTAGAGCCCGAACGAACAATATTCAGATTGACCGTAGCCTCATTCTGGAAAGTCTTGAAATCAGTAAAATAGTCATCGTCCACAATAAAACCAACATTACTGCCAGCAGTGTCGTCCCACTTGTCAGAACGCATTACGAAATAGCAGTTCTCTGCTGCAGTCGCTGTTGTCATTTCAGAATTACCACAGTAGAGCAGCCAGTTCTCCCAGGTGTTACCTGAAGTCACACAGTGGTTGGTGAATGTAATATCCAGCACACCGTCGCCTGCCAAAGTCCAAACATCAGAGTACTGAGAATGCCATGTGTCTGCTGTACTTGAACCGACATTGTAGGGTACATCTGTTGCCCACGCACCTGTTGCCCCCGCACACAGTCCTGCTGCCACGAGGAGCGTTTTGATTAGTAGTTGTTTTGTTTTCATTTTTTTGTTGTTATAATTAATAAAAAGGTATGCATAATCGAGGTTTCTAACAAGTCCGCGAAACTCTTGGGCACAAAAGAAGCGCAGAACTGAAGTAAGTCCTACATCTTCTCATAGAGGTTCTGGAATACCCAAGCAAAAAGATATAGTGATACACCAATCCCACGCATAGCGTGAGAAAGTCACCATGTCCATCTTGTTTGCTTGTGAAATTTTCCAGATTTCTATGAACAAGACTAAGCACAATGCTTCTCGTTTTTTACCCACGATGTCTTTG
This sequence comes from uncultured Prevotella sp., assembly GCA_947165435.1. Lineage (GTDB taxonomy): Bacteria > Bacteroidota > Bacteroidia > Bacteroidales > Bacteroidaceae > Prevotella. The sequence goes on along the minus strand of CAMVAI010000078.1, from coordinate 1,518 downwards.
GAGCCACGACACCGCCCGGCATCTCTATGCCGTTGGTTCACAGAGGGATAACCTCACATGAAGCCTTGTTTGGCCAGCGTCTGCCTGCCGTAGCAGGAAAACTCCGCTGCAAAAGTACGCAAAAATCCCGAAACGCCAAAGCATTTCGGGATTTATTTTTGATTGATGTCAACAGAAGGGCTATAGAAGGGCTGCTATAGACCTACAGCGCCACTATCTCATCGGCAGTGAGACCGGTGGCTTTAGCGATGTCGGTCTCAGACAGCCCCATCGACTTCAGATTTCGGGCAATAGAAGTACGTTCCTCAGCACGACCTTCGGCACGACCCTCCAATCGTTGTCCGTGCATCACGGCTATGGTGTCGCGGTAGTGCTTCAGGTCTTCGTCATATTGGCGGCGCTCCTCCTTGGTGAGCGATGCCACGTCGGCAATCTCCGACAGCCGCTTGAACACGGCACTCTGTGCCAGGAACGGCATGCGTTGTAATATCTCCATGTGCTTCAGTACATAAATGATTTTCTCGAATATCGTCTCACACTCGTCTATCTCCTTGGTGAAACAGGGCAACTGCAGCAGCGTGAGGCGCATCTTGTCGGTGAACAGCTCGTGGCGTTGCATATCCATCAGTGCCACATCGGTTCGGAACTCACGCCGCAGCCCTGCAAGCCCGAAGTTGAGGAAGGCTACCAGATAGACGGCCTTGATGTCGTACTCCCAATCGCGGCCTTGCTCACCCTGCTCGACGATGGCCCGCGAGAGGTAGAACGTGCAGCGGTTCTTGAAGAACGGCTGGCTCTTGTTCTGCATCTCCACGATGATGTACTCGTCGGTGTCCGTCTGGCAGAGGATGTCGTAGATGAGCGAGCGGTTGTCGTCGCTGAGCCGTAACTTCTCCTTGTCTAAAAACTGAATGTCAACAATTCTGCGCTCGCCTTCCAGCAGTGAGTTGAGGAAGGCCAGCAGCACCGGCTTGGAAATCTCCTGTCCGAAGATGCGCTTGAAGCCGACATCGGTGAACGGATTGATAAACTTACCCATGGCACTTCATATTTTCTACTTCTGTCTGCAAAATTACTCAAAACAATTAAATCGGCAAAGAAAAACGGCGGGAATTTTGCACCGGACAGCAAAATAGCATTCCTGTAGAATGCGTTTGATGCTTCATGGCTCCATTTGTCTTTTGTGTAGAGAATGATAATGACTGAAATGTTGTAAGCAACATTCACCATTCACTCAAATCTCTTATCTTGCTATCTATTAATCTGTTGCGAAATTTCAAACATTCACTAAACATTCACCAACCTTAACCAAACATTCACTAACATTCACCAACCTTCACCAACCATTCACCATACATTCACCTCATGAAAAATCACAAAAAAGAGAAAAGAGATTTCTAATAAACAATTTTCTGTCTCAAAAAGCGGTTAGACTGTACCAAAAGCCTACTAATTTTCACCAAGAGCCTACTAATTTTTACCAGTAGCCTACTAATTTTCACCAAGAGCCTACTAATT
>CAMVAI010000077.1 GCA_947165435.1 uncultured Prevotella sp. | reverse complement strand
CATCGGCTGGGCCTGCTCGTCAATCACCCTGCCGCTGATGTCCTGTGCTGTCGAGACTATCGCCACGAGGCACATCATTGAAAATAAAATCAGTCTTTTCATATCTTTTACGAGTTTTTGCCTGCAAAATAAATGAAACGACCAAAAACATCTACTACCCAAATGGGTAATTCTGCATCACGGGGATGAAAAATTACCCATTTGGGTAACAAAATATGTTAAAATCGTGGGGATGATGTCATTCCCGACGTGCCGTCGCCTACCCGTAGCCTTTCAGACGAGGCCGTAACTGGTGGCGAGGGCGAGGGCTTCGGTGATGTTCTGCACGTCGAGCTTCTCGAAAATCTGGCGGCGGTAGAACTTCACGGTGTCGAACGAGCGGAGCATCTTCTCGGCTATCTCCTTCATAGTATAGCCCTGGGCCGAGAGCGTCAGAATCTGCTTTTCCTCGGGCTTCAGGGTGATGGTCTCGCGACTCTTCCATCGGTGGGCCTCCAAAGAGTACTCGCGCTTCTCGCCCGTATGGAATTGGAAGAACTCGATGTGTCCGGCCTCCTTGTGGGGCGAGAGCGAGACGGTGCAAAGTGCGAGCCAGACGCGGCCTTCGTCGGTCATGGCGAGGGGCGTAATCTTGTGGTTGACAAGCAGCAGACGGTCTCCGTGGGTGATGTGGAAGTCGTAGGACATCATGCACTGGCGGCGGTTCTCCACAAGTTCGTCATAGAAGGCGCGGAAGCCGGAACGATTCAGTTCGGTCAGCATCGGCACCTCGTCCTCAGGCACGTGGCTCAGGTAGAAACCGTAGCCCATCTGGCGTACCTCGTCGGCAGTGTGTCCGCAGAGGAAGAGCGGATTGTCCGACACGTAGAGGAAGTTCTTGCGGTAGTAGTCGATGATGTAGATGCTCTGGTAGGTGGTCTGCGCGAAAGCCTGCGCCGCCTCCACATAGGGTTGCGCACGCTGGTAGTCGGCATCGGTGATGCCCTCCACGCGGTTCTCGTACATAAAGAAATCGTCTATCTGTGCCATATTGCTCTTTCAAACTTGGGTGCAAAATTACTCATTTTCCGCGAAAAGCCTGCTATGAATAGTGTTTTTAACCTTTTCGAGTAGGTTGTTTGCGGAGATACCCCCGTATCCATATTCGGCAAGACTAAGAGAGAAAACGGAAATACAAGAACCTGTTTGTTAGACATTTGAGAAGTCAAAGAACAAAGTACCACAGCAAAAACCTTTTCATATATGTATCTCCACCATCCGATTCTGCTTTCGCTTCGGTTTCAGAGTAAAGACGTTGCATAGGTACTCATTTTCTTCGAATAACGATACAGTTTTTACTAAAAATCGGTCTTTTATAAATAAAATAAGGTGTAAGATGATGTCTTTTCGTAAAAAAGATATATATTTGCCTCAAAATTTATTAGAATCAAAATGATAACGACTAAGGATTTATACGATATTATAGAAAATAAGATTTCCAATGAGGCTCAAAAGTCTCTCATTAGGAACAGCTTTCCACCACAAATAGCGGATAGGATGTGTAATGCTATTGATTGTCAGGAAAAAGCAGAGCATTTTAAACACTTTTTGGAAGAATGGAATGAGTGGCTGGTGAATCAGCAACAACAACAGCAATATATTCAGCAATTCTTTCAACAGTATTACAAATAAAGCTTGCAAGCCATTCATACTAAACTATCCAAATTTAAACTCTAAAAAATGAATATATTTGAACTACAGCAATCAACACAAGACAAAGATTATTAGTCTTTTTGTAAACAAATAGCGATTTTTTGATAATAATTGCGAATTTTTATCAAAAAAAAGGTGGGTATGGTCTCAGAAAACAAAAAAAAGTGTATCTTTGCGCTTGAAAAGTAAGTAACTCAAACTCATCAATACGCTAATTAAACGATAATATGGTTTTCCCATTCCCATACGTTGAAAGAATGGTGTATCCCAAGACTTTTCTTAGGGATGTACATTTTATTTTTTTCTTTGATTCCCTAATAACATCTGACGAACAGAAAACAAATATTCATAACTTTTTCATCTCTACTTTCAATTTGGAGGATATTACTATAGATGATCTTGGAAAGAATTTATGTGTCTACTCTAAGGATGAGATGATTAGATTTGATTTTTCTATGAACCATGTTGAATTGGCTATTAAACAACCATTATACAGGTCATATGAAAATGTAAGTATATGGAGAGGACTCATGTTTAAGTTCTTAAGTAATTTAGGGATAAAAGAATTGAAAAAATTAATAATGTACAAATATAATGAGTTAGAGTATCAGTCAAAAGATGGCCGCAAGGTAAATTCTGTAATGAGTGATGTATTTAGCATGCAGTTGATGGCTGACATTTCTGAAACTGATAACAATTTGGAAGATCTAACAAGATGGGAAAAAACAAAGACTTTTGTTGACGAAGAAAGAAGCAATAATCTGTTTACTATCGAATACGGATTTCGCAAGAAAAATACCGATCAAAAAAGTGATTCATTGATTCTAAAGACTCAGATAGAATCAAAAGATACAGGAATTGCTTTGAATAATATCGAAAAGATGATGACATCTTTTAACCAAGAACTTGATAATGGTTTTCATTGGTGTGTGAATCCAGATGTTATTGAAATAATGAAAAAGGTATGAGAAAGGAGTTTGTTAAAATTGAAAATTATCTTAATGCCAAAAAAGGCATTTATGTAAACTTGAAGAAAGGTCTTAGCATCCTATTATTTGCTGTTGCCACTGAAGTAATAGTAGCTCAAAATTATGACTATACATTAGGTGATTGTAATTCCTCTTCTCAAATATCTTTGCCCAAAACCAATGTTGACATTCAGTTAGAGAACAACTTTGAAACAAATCAAAGCGACAAACAGTTATATGAATCTTTAATGATGCATAGAGGTGATTTGTTGACACCCAACGAGATGCCCAATTTCTGGTCTGTTGCAAAGCAGGTATCAGAAATTGAGTTCAAAGACTCTATGGTGTGCTACGATGAGATAGACCGTCAAATTACTTATGATTTACTTACGCCAAATGAAACAATAGTCCATCTTACTCAATATTATGAAGAACCTACTGATCAAGTAGTGTTCTCTATAGAAAGGGACAATAGATTTCTTTATGCAGGTCATCTTCCGTTCAACAACTTCTCAACGCAATTGTTGGCAATTATCAACAAAGTTGAGTTTAACCTGTAATGCATTATCCTATAGAAATATTGCCACAACCACATTTTATAGTTCCTTTTCCATTTAAGGAACTAGTTTCTCTATTTGGGGATTATTTACTTTGTTATAGAATAGAAGGAACGATTAAGGAGAATCTAGAAGAAAGTGAATTCCACGGAAAGCGCAAATTGAAAAAGTCATGCTTTAAACATATACCCCACATGTCGATGAACCTACATGGTGGAAATTTCTTACCAAGCTATGTCAAATATGTCCAGCATTCACCTGCCAGCAATGACTGGGACGGAACATCTTTGATTTCTTTGGATGATTATTTGGATTTTGTGGACGAAAAAGAATATGCTACACCTATTTTTTATCGCGCATCAACTATATGTCAAGATAATATACAAACATTAATAGTTGTTCAAGACAAAAAAGGATATGATTCTATAGCAGAAGCTTTCAAAGACTCCCCTTTGCCTCCATATGAAAAAGGGAAAGGTATTTTTATCCCCACAGATATCCGAATAAACCATGTTCCTACTAATCTTAATTATTGGCATGTTCAAATGGAAGTTTACCCCCCTATGAGTCAGAAAGAGTTAGGAAACGATAAAGCCAGCTGGCGTAAGCGCATTTTTGACCAGATACGTGACAGCATATTATGCTATCATTATTATGAAATGCCACCGATGAAGTACCAAATCCCCAATAGCATGTATATAAAAGATGCTATCTAGTATTAAAGTAACTGTTTCATCCTCAACATCATCTATTTCTTCTGCCTCTGTTGCGTCTGCTGAGATCTCTTCTTTACTGCTAGCAATTTCTTCGTTGTAAACATCTTTGTTTACATCATCAATGATAATTGTATCAGTGTTGTCGGCATTAGTGACAGCATCATCGTTGACTGCGTCTGAATCCGTTTGTTTATTCTCATTGTTTACAAGGACTGCTAAGTTATCTTGACTCTCATCAGACACTATATTGGTAATAGGCTTAACCAAGTCCATAAACCCTACACCTGCTAACACCAAAGCAGCCAGGACACCTACCCCACCTAATAGATACCAGTCAAGAGGTTGACCTGCCCCATTTGGATGCCACATCATAATATATAATAGGTATGCGATGGATATAAATGAAAGTCCAAAGCATAGCCACTTTCGCATTGGCGACTTGAAACGATCCATCGATACTAATTGCGAACTTTACAGTTAAACAATCCAAATGATGAGAAGACAAAAACGATACTAATGGATGCTTATTGCTACGTACTATCTACTATTAAAAAATTGGGATATATTTGCGACACGTCCATGTATCTCACTGATTATCAATATAGATTATTTTTGAGGAGGTTAACCGACTGTCGCCCGTGGTCTGCTGGTGCCTCACCTGCGAACCACGGGCGACACATAATAACCACCGCACACGACATGGCGGTTCGAAGAAATGCCTTGAAATATTTGGCAGATTCAGTATAAGTTCGTATCTTTGCGACGAATAAAAGAAAGGTTAGTGACCTCTCACGGGAAGCCTAATACATAGCAACATGAGACATATCTTCTTCATAGCCACCCTACTCCTCCTGCTGCTGACTGGCTGCAGCCGCCAGCAGGACCATTTTACCATCGGCGTGTCACAATGTGCCGGCGGTGCATGGCGCAACAAGGTGAACATGGAGATGCTGGCTGCGCAGCACCTCTACGAGCGCGACGTCAAGGTGGTGATAGCCACCAGCAATGACGACACCGAGCATCAGATACGGCAGATAGACAGCCTGGTGAGCACCGGCATCGACCTGCTGGTGGTAGCCCCCAACGAGGCAGGCCCCATTGCGAAGGCCACGGCGCGGGTGATGGCGCAGAAGATTCCCGTCATCTGCTTCGACCGCAAGGTAGATAACGACACATACACCGCCTTCATCGGCTGCGACAATGTAGAAGCCGGACGGGCGATAGCCGTCAATGCCGTCGATGTGGCCCGTGGCATGCTGACCGGTGGCTACAAGCCCTACATCTTAGAGGTGACAGCCCTGATGAGCAGCACCCCGGCGCAGGAGCGGCACAAGGGCTTTGCCGAGGTGATAGACAGCCACCCGGAGCTGGAGTACCGCTGCATCGAGAGCGACTGGTCGTCGGAGCAGACCTGCCGCATCGTGACCGACGAAATCAAGAGCGGCCATGTGCCCGACATCGTGTTCTGCCACAACGACGGCATGGCCACGGGAGCCTACAAGGCCGTGGTGGAAACCGGCACCGAGGGCAGGGTACACATCATGGGCATCGACGGCATGCCCGGCGAGGGCCTTGACTATGTGCAGTTCGGCCACCAGCTGGCCAGCTACGTCTATCCCACCGGCGGCGACAAGATTATACGGCTGGCTCTCGACATCCTCACCGGCAAGCCCTACCAGCGCGAGAACAAGCTACAGGGCATACTCGTGGTCAAGGAGAACGCCTGGCCCATAGCCACGACCACCACCGAGCTGCTGCGGCAGGTGGAAGACCTGGTCACCATTCAGGACAAGCTGGAGGGATACTTCGGCCTGTACAACACGCAGCGCAAGGTGATAGTAGGCGGCGTGGTAGCCATCGTGCTGCTCGTCGTCGCCGTGCTGCTCAGCCTGAGGGCCTACCTGCAGATGCGGCGGACCGTGCGCGAGCGCCAGCACATGAACGAGGAGCAGACGCTGTTCATGACCAACCCCAACGGGCGAACACTGCGACAGACATTCACCACCCCGGCCGAGGAGATGCCCGCTCCCCGTTCGCAAGACGCCATCTTTGCCGAGACGCTGAACAAGGCCATCCGCAAGCGGCTGTCAGACCCCAACCTGAAGATGGACGAGCTGGGCGAAGAGGTAGGCCTCAGCCGCGTGCAGCTCTACCGCCGCGTGAAGTCGATAACGGGTCTGACACCCGTCGAGCTGCTGCGGCAGATGCGCCTGCAACAGGCCTACATGCTGCTGACCACTACCAACAAGACCGTACAGGAGATTGCCTACGAGGTGGGCTTCGGCACGCCGGGCTATTTCTCCAAATGTTTCAAGCAGCAATACGGCAAATACCCCATGCAACTGAGGACATAACAGAATCGACAGAACGGCAAACGCCCCATGCAGCAGAGGACTTAACAGAATTGACATAATAGTCAATGATTGTTCCATGAAACATTTTTTACAGAAGGTGAACGATAATTGCTAATCGTTTACCTTTTATTATGGTACATTTGCAGCACATTTTCACAATTGTACTAACCAAACTAAAAGCAAATGAAACAAAAGAGATTCTTACTCAGTTTCCTGTGTCTGCTGTGCAGTATAATAATGTACGCGCAACAGGAGATTACGGGTACGGTGACCGATGCCATGGGCCCGGTCATCGGAGCTACTGTCATGGAGAAGGGCACCCAGAACGGAACGGTGACCGACTTCGACGGAAACTTCAAGCTCAAGGTAGAGCCTGGCCGTACGCTGGTGTTCTCGTACATCGGCTACCAGACCCAGGAGCTGCCTGCCAAGGACGGCATGACGGTCGAGATGAAAGACGACGCCCTATCGCTGAACGAGGTGGTAGTAACGGGCTACACCACGCAGCGCAAGGCCGACCTGACTGGAGCCGTGTCGGTGGTCAGCGTCAACGAGCTGGCCAAGCAGAACGAGAACAACCCGATGAAGGCCCTGCAGGGCCGTGTGCCGGGCATGAACATCACGGCCAACGGTAGCCCCTCGGGAGCTGCCACGGTTCGCATCCGTGGTATCGGTACGCTGAACAACAACGACCCGCTGTACATCATCGACGGTGTGCCCACGCAGAGCGGCATGCACGAGCTGAACGGCAACGACATCGAGTCCATCCAGGTGCTGAAGGATGCCGCCTCGGCCTCTATCTACGGTTCGCGCGCCGCCAACGGTGTGATCATCATCACCACGAAGAAGGGCAAGGAGGGCACCGTGAAGGTGAACTTCGACGCCTCGGTGGCCGCCTCGCTCTATCAGAACAAGATTGAGACGCTGAACGCCCGCGAGTGGGGCCGTGCCTTCTGGCAGGCCAACGTGAACGACGGCCTGGACCCCAACAACAACAACCTGGGCTACCGCTACAACTGGAGCTACGACGCGCTGGGGCGCCCCGTGCTGAACGGCATGGCCATGAACATGTTCCTCGATGACAATGCCACCGTCCGCTCGGGCGACACCAACTGGTTCGACGAGGTCACCCGCACCGGCATCGTGCAGCAGTACAACGTGTCGGTGAGCAACGGCTCGGAAAAAGGCAACGCCTTCTTCTCCATGGGCTACTACGACAACAAGGGTACCATCAAAGACTCGAAGTTCAACCGCCTGTCGGCCCGTGCCAATGCCGACTACAAGCTGTTCAACGGCATAGTGACCATCGGCGAGAACTTCACCGTCAACCGCACCAAGGGCATCGACGCCCCCGGCGGCATACTGAACAACGCCCTGGAGTTCAACCCCAACTTCCCCATCTATGCCGAGAACGGACAGTTTGCCCAGTCGCTGGGAGCCTACTCCGAGCGCGAGAACCCGCTGAGCATGCTGTATAACACCAAGGACAACGAGTACACCCAGTGGCGTATGTTCGGCGACGCCCACGTGAGCATCACGCCGTTCAAGAACTTCACCGTCCGCACCACCCTGGGCATGGACTATACGCAGAAGGAGCAGCGCTTCTTCACCTACCCCATTGCCAACGGCAAGGTGGTACGCACCGACACTGCCGTCGAGAGCAAGCAGGAGCACTGGATGCGCTGGATGTGGAACGCCATAGCCACCTACAACTTCGAGTTTGGCCGCCATCGCGGCGATGCCATGATCGGTATGGAGATAAACCGCGAGAACTACAAGATGAGCAGTGCCCAGCGCTACGAGCTGGCCATCCTGAACACCGACTACATGTGGCCGTCGGCCGGTTCCGGCAAGCAGCTCGCCACTGGTTTCGGCAACGGCTTCTCGCTGGTGTCGTACTTCGCCAAGGTGAACTACACCTTCGCTGACCGCTATATGGCTTCGTTCACCATCCGCCGCGACGGTTCCAGCCGCTTCGGTACCAACAACCAGTACGGTACGTTCCCCTCGTTCAGTGCCGGCTGGCGTATCTCGCAGGAGAGCTTCATGAAGAAGACCAGCAACTGGCTCGACGACCTGAAGCTGCGCTACTCATGGGGCCAGACCGGTAACTCGGAGATTGACAACAACGCCCGCTACACGCTCTACCGTGCCATCACTTCGACCGGCCTCTGGGGCTCCGGCGCTGCCGGCACGTCCTACGACATCGGCGGCACCAACGGCGGCATCACGCTGCCCAGCGGCTATGTGCGCAGCCAGCGCGGCAACGAGGACATCAAGTGGGAGACCACCATGCAGCACAACATCGGTGTTGACTTTGCCCTGCTGCGCAACGAGATATACGGCAGCTTCGACTGGTTCTACAAGAAGACCACCGACATCCTGCTGCCCATGGACGGTATTGCCGCTATGGGCGAGGGCGCCAGCCAGTGGATCAACGCCGGCGAGATGAAGAACGTCGGCTGGGAGTTCACCTTAGGCTACCGCCACAAGACCTCATGGGGCCTGTCGTGGGACATCAACGGCAACATCAGCCGCTACGTCAATGAAGTCAGCCTGCTGCCCGAGACGGTGGCTGCCAAGGGCACCTTCGGCGGCAACGGCGTGAAGAGCGTCGTCGGCCATCCGCGCGACGCACAGGTGGGCTATGTGGCCGACGGCATCTTCAAGAGCCAGGAAGAGATATACAACCATGCCGTGCAGGACGGTGCCGGCCTGGGGCGCATCCGCTGGAAAGACCTCAATGGCGACGGCCGCATCACCGAGGCCGACCAAGACTGGATATACGACCCGACGCCCGACTTCGCTTGGGGCCTGAACATCTACCTACAGTACAAGAACTGGGACTTCACCATGTTCTGGCAGGGCCTGCAGGGCCGCGACGTTGACTGCCGTGCCTACAAGACGAAGACCGACTTCTGGGCCAACAGCGAAGTCAACGTGCCCAACCTGAACAAGGGTGTGCGCGTGCTCGACGCCTGGAGCCCCGCCAATCCCGACAGCAACATCCCCGCACTCACCACGTCGGACACCAACCGCGAGGGCCGCGTGTCATCCTACTATATAGAGAACGGCTCGTACGCCAAGCTGCGCACCATCCAGCTGGGCTACAACCTGCCCAAGAGCGTTACCGACAAGATTCGCATGGACCGCATCCGCCTGTACATCTCGGCACAGAACCTGGTGACCATCAAGAGCAGCAAGTTCTCCGGCAACGACCCCGAGAACCCCGGTTTCGACTATCCTATCCCCCTGAACCTGACCTTCGGACTTAATGTGGGATTCTGAACCAATAAACGTGAAACAATAAACATTGATTGAGACTATGAAGAAAATATCGATAAAAAAGCTTGCCAATAAAATAACGCTTATTGGTTATGGTTTATTGGTGACGGGCTTTACCGCCTCGTGTACCAGCTTCTTGGAAGAGCAGGTGCCGCAGGCCACGCTGACACAAGACCAGGTGAAAGACCCGAAATATATTGATAACGTGCTCATTTCGGCCTACGCCGGCCTGGTGAGCATTGAGGACATGAACGCCTCGTTCTCGCTGTGGAACTACGACACCCGCTCTGACGATGCCTACGTGGGCGGTGCCAACTTCGCCGACGGCGATGTGTTCCACAACCTGGAGCGCGGCACGGGCATCCTGACCACCGACTGGAACTTCAGCTCCATCTGGACCCGCTTCTACAACTACCTGTCGCGTGTGTCGCTGTCGCTCGACATGCTAGCCGAGGCCGACCAGGGCAACATCACCATCCAGCAGCGCACCGGCGAGATGAAGTTCCTGCGCGCCTACGGCCACTTCCAGCTGAAGCGCCTGTTCAAGAAGATTCCCTTTGTCACCAAGCCCAACATGACCGAGGACGACTACAACAACCTGTCGAACGTGGAGTACACCAACGACCAGGGCTGGCAGCAGATCATCAACGACCTGCAGGATGCCTACGCCGTGCTGCCCGTACAGCAGGCCGAGAAGGGCCGTCCCACCAAGGCTGCCGCCGCTGCCTTCCTGGCCAAGGTCTATCTCTACAAGGCCTACCATCAGGACGATGCCGCCAGCAACCGCGTGACCAGCATCAGCGCCGACGACCTGCAGCAGGTGGTCAACTACACCACCCTCTCTATCTATACCTCGGCAGGCTACGGCCTGGAGAGCGACCTGCACAACAACTTCCGCCCGGAAGAGCAGTACGAGAACGGCAAGGAGAGCATCTGGGCCATCCAGTATTCGAAGAACGACGGCACCACCTGGGGCAACCTCAACTTCTCCAACCGCCTCATCGTGCCCTGTATCCCCAAGGTTCACGACTCGGGCAACGACTTCTACAAGCCGTCGCACAACCTGGTCGATGCCTATCGCACCAATGTTGACGGACTGCCCCGCCTCGACGACTTTGCCGAGACCGACTATGCCGTAGGCTCGGCCGAGACCGTCGATCCGCGCCTCTTCGTCACCGTGGGCATGCCCGGCACGCCGTATATGTTCAACCCCGGCTACATGATGGAAACCACCACCAGCACCTGGAGCCGCAGCGGCGGCCAGTACGGATACTTCGTGTCGCTGAAGCAGAACGTTGACCCGGCACTGACCAACAGGTATCTCTTCAACTGCGACAACCAGTGGGCATCGTCGATGAACCGCATCGTGTTCCGCTATGCCGACGTGCTGCTCATGCGCGCCGAGGCACTGGCCCAGCTGGGCAACACCCCCGAGGCCATCCAGCTGGTCAACCAGGTGCGCACACGTGCCGCCAACATGGCTACCAGCAGCGTCGTGGCCAACTATCCCACGAAGTATGGCGTACACTTCATGGTACGCGGATACAACGGCAGCTACTCGAAGGACGAGGCCATGAAGATTATCAAGATGGAGCGCCGCCTGGAGCTGGCCATGGAGAGTGAGCGTTTCTTCGACCTGGTGCGCTGGGGCGATGCCGCCACCGTCATCAACAAGTTCTACTCCGACGAGGGCCGTACCATGAACTTCCTCGACGGTGCCCACTTCACCGCCGACAAGAACGAGTACCTGCCCATACCCTTCGAGCAGATGTCAGCCTCTAACGGACACTACCAGCAGAACTGCGGCCAGTGGTAAAAAACGACGAGACCCCCATCCCTGCCCCGTGAGGCAGGGGGAGCGGTCAACAAAAAGGAAACGAATTACAAACAAAAAACAAGATATTATTATGAACACACCTATTAATAATATAGTTGCTTCCGGTAAATACTGCTTACGCCAGTATCTGCTGAGGGGCAAGGGCGCGGGCCTGCTGCTGCTGTTTGCCCTGTGCATGCTCACTGCCTGCAGCAGCGACGATGACGCGAGCCTGAACGTCAGCGGCTCCTGCCTCGTAGAGGAACTGGTGCTCAACAACCAGTACACCGCCACTATCAATCTGGAGAAGCGGCTCATCAAGGTGAAGGTGCCCGTCACGTTCAACCAGAAGGCCGACATGCAGATTACCAGCCTGCGCACGGCTCCCGGTGCCGTCACCAATTTCCATGTGGGCGACCGCCTCAACTTCGAGTCCGACAAGACGCTGCACGTGCAGAACGGCGACCTCGTGCTCGACTATCAGATCAGCGTGCGCAACGACGAGGCCAAGATGACGCTCTTCCTCTTGGGAGGCGTCAAGGGCTCCATCGACCAGGAGAACAAGACTATCAAGGTGGCCGTCAATGCCAAGAGCGGCATCGACCTGAGCAACGCCGTCTTCGAGGTGCAAGGCTCCGAGGATGCTGTGTGCAGCCCCGCCAGCGGTACCACGGGCGACTTCACCCAGCCGTTCACCATCACGCTGACCGACAATACGGCCACGACCACCTACACCGTGTATGTCACGCTGATTACCGACCCCGTAGCCCTCTTCGTGGGCGAAGCCGAGAACGAAGAGATGCTGAACCCGGAGGAGAAGGCCGCTGCCAAGTGGCTCATCGGCAACATCACCGACGGTGTCTATGCTTCGTGGGACGACATCATCAGCGACAACATCTCGCTCGAAAAGGTGAAGTTCGTCTTCTTCCACCGCCACTGCACGCCCTACGGCACGTACAACGGCTTCGTGGATGCCGAGAAGAAGGCCATGACCGCCCTCTCGAAGATGAAGGAACTCAGAGACCGCGGCGTAGGCTTCGTGCTGCAACGCTCGGCAGTCAACTACGCCATCGCACTGGGTGCCATGCCCGAGGATGCCTTCCCCAACAACGTCTGGGGCACCGACGGCGAAGGCTCCGACCTCATGGGTGCCGACCCCTGGACCTACCGCGTCTATGACATCAACCACCCGCTGTGGCAGAACCTGAAGCGCTCGGCAACGCTCGGCGACGACCGCATCCTCACGCTCGACGAGGGATACACCATCTGTAACACCACGTCGCAGTACGGATTCTGGGGCGACTATCCCAACAAGGAGGCCGTGGAGGCCAAGACCGGCGGGCGCGCCCTGGGTGGCGACAACAACGTGTCGTCGTGGGAACTGAAGGCTGCCGACGGCAACTACGGCAAGGGCGGCATCATCTGCCTCGGCTCGGGTGTGCTCGACTGGAACTCGCCGACGCCCTACACCTCTAACTACCATGACAACATGGGACAGATCCTGCTCAACGCATACGATTACCTGACCAAATAACAAATACTGAAAACGATTATGAAAAAGATGCTTAATATCATGTTGACAGGGCTGGTGGGCTGTGCTTTATGCACAGCAGCCACCTCCTGCTCCGACAAAGACGACGTGACAGGCGACCCCCAGTACAACTGGGCAGGCACCACACAGTTCTTCAATCCTACCGACGAGCAGGGATTCTCCACCTACTATACCCCGGCCATCGGCCGTGTCGGCGACCCCATGCCGTTCTACGACAAGGCTTCGGGCATGTTCCGCGTGCTCTATCTGCAGGAGTACGACAACAATGCCAGCCACCGCTTCCACCCATACTGGACGGTGCAGACGCCCGACGGCGCCAACTACATGTCGCTGGGCGAGACGCTCGCCGTAGGCTCCAACGACTACCAGCAGGACGCTGCCCTCGGTACGGGCTGCTGCTACTACAACGAGAAAGACGGCCTCTACTACATCTACTACACCGGCCATAACGGCAATGCCAAATACCGCGAGGCAGTGATGCGCGCCACGTCGCCCGACTACATCAACTGGAGCCGCGACGAGCTGTGGCAGCTCAACGGCCCCGACTACGGCTACAGCAGTAACGACTTCCGCGACCCGCAGGTCTTCGTGGCCGACGACGGTCTCTACCACATGGTCATCTCTACCTACCCCGCCAGCGGCGGCGACCCCTGCTTTGCCGAGTTCCGGTCGGCCGATATGAAGACGTGGGAGCACGTAGGCCGCTTCCCCATGATCTGGAGCCGCATGCTGGAGTGCCCCGACATCTTCAAGATGGGCGACTGGTGGTATCTCGTCTATAGCGACAGCAACCAGCAGCCGTGGAGCCGCAAGGTGAAATATAAGAAGGCTGCCACCTACGAGATGCTGAAAGGCAGCTTCGGCGGCGATGCCGGCGAGGTGGCTCTTGACAACCGCTCGTTCTATGCCGGCAAGACGGCCTCGAACGGTACCGACCGCTTCATCTGGGGCTGGTGCCCCTTCCGCTACGGTGCCAATATCCACGAGAAGAATATCAACCACGGAGGAGCCTGGGCCGAGCCGGCCTGGAGCGGTGCCATGGTGTGCCACAAGGTGATTCAGCATGAGGACGGCTCGCTGACGCTGGGTGCCGTGCCTGCCATGGCTGCCAAGTACAACGTGCCGCAGCCCGTAGCCGTCATGGCCTCCAACGGCTATAGCAACGGCACACTGACGGGCGACGGGGCCTACGTGCTCTACAACCGTCTGGGCGCACACAACCACATCACCTTCAAGGTGAAGACAGCAGGCAACGGCGACAACTTCGGCGTGTCCTTCGTCCGTGGTTCCGACTCGGAGAAATACTACTCGCTGGTGGTTGCCCCCGACGGCGACGGCCGTGTCATCCACATGGAGCAGGAAGGCGTGAGCGGCATCGGCGAGATTAAGGACGACGGCCAGGCACTGACCCGTGGCAGCTGGTTTGCACAGCCCGCCGACAACGTGTTCAACGTGGACATCTACACCGACAACTCGGTGCTCGTGATGTACATCAACAACGTGGCTTGCTACACGCAGCGCATCTACGGCATCCAGAAGAACTGCTGGAGCATCAACAACTACGGCGGCTCCATCGCCGTCAGCGATGTCACTGTCTGGCAGTATTAATTCATCCGTTCCATCCTTTCCGGCCGGGCTTTGGTTAGCCCGGCCGGTTTTTTCTGTCTGTTGGCGTGGCAGCCTGTAGCCTCCTGCTATCGGCATCCTGCCGCTCGCCCGAGCAGCGGGATGTTGTTGATATATACACCGTTAAATCTATTTCCGACGTTCCACTTTTCCCTTCACGCATGCAATAAACTGTTGTGTTTCAACGTCTTACGGTGAAGGGAGAAAAACATAATCAAAGGACGGCAATGGGGTATTGGTCGCTGGGGTACAGGGCGCAGCAAATGGTTCCATGCGGGTCTATCGTTACACAGACTCAAGAAGCACGGGCTGTCGCCAAGGCATTACCTATTGCCGACGAACGTCGGCAGTTCTGCTGACGTAGGTCGGCAGTTCTGCTGACGAACGTCGGCAATACTGCTGACGTAGGTCGGCAATACATTTTCATGCTTCGTAACTATACCACTCTATTTGCTGTTCCGTTTTCTCATCTCTGTAGGACGCTTTGCTGGTCAAACGCCGGACATGAGGCTGACGGCGTTAGACAAGCCAAACGCCCTTAAACGCCTTAGGCTGTGTAACCACATCATCTCCCTTCACCGTAACATATTAACCAACAGGACGTTAACCCCTCGGTGAAGGGAAGAAGAGACGATGCAACAGCAGTAGTAAACGAATAATACTAAATAGTGAACGATTGTTTCATGTACGATATTTAGCAGGAAATGAAACATTTTTCATCATACATTTGGCCGATTGTTGCTACTTTTGCAGTCGATAGAACAGTAGATTTTATCATACGTTAGTAGTTAGTAGTTTTGTAGTTTTCGGTCTTCACTTTGAGGTTTAGAGATTGTTTTTTCAGGCTGACTATTTAATAAAGGTATAGAAATCATTACCCCGGTTGACTAACCAATGAGACCCAATAATATACATCATTTATAAACCAATAAAAAAAAACAGATTGATTATGAGAAAGCTATTTTTACTCAGCATGTTGTTCGTAGCAACAACCAGTTTTTCACAAGTCGTGCTGTGGAACGGCGACGACAAGGAGGTAGGAAGCGACGGTGGCTTCTGGGGCCGCGCCGAGCCTACCGTGGTAGATGAAGACGGCAACAAGGTGATGAAGTTCACCCTGAAGGCCAACCCCGGCGGCTGGGACCAGGAGCACCACAATGCCGCACTGCCCGTGGGCGATGCCGACTTCAAGGGGCTGCGCCGCGTCACCTTCCGCCTGAAGATGGCCGACAAGCACAACGTGATGGTACAGCTGGAAGGCAAGGACGGGGCATACAATGCCAAGCGTGTCTTCTGGTACGACACGCCGGGAGAGTGGCAGGTGATGGTCTATGAATACAGCGTAGGCCCTGAGAACGACAAGATTACCGACACGGGCAACAACGTGCTGGCCATCTGGCCCTACGAGGAGACTGCCGACGGCGAGGGCAAGACGTTCTATGTGGACGACATCAAGGTGGAAGGCCCGATGGTGAACGGCGTGGCCGTGCGAAGCCTGGCCGACAACTCGCTGACGGGCGAGGTGAAGGTGACCGGCGTCATCGGCAAGGGTACCTACCAGAACACCTGGGACGGCGACTGGCACACGGAGGGCTACGACGACTATGCCGTGCTGGCCTCGAAACTCGCCAGCACCTGCACCAAGCTCGACGTGAGCGAGGCCGGACGCTGGGAAGAAGACTGGACGGCCATCCAGGCCAAGTGCCCCGGCATCAACATTGTCTTCAACACCACCGCCATCAAGAGCGTGCCTGCTGCCGAGCAGGTGGGTGCCGCAGAGGCATACACACTAACCGGTGTGCGCTGCGCACAGACCAACCGCAAGGGTCTGTACATCGTCAACGGACGTAAGGTAGTAGTCAGATAAAGTCTGGTTAGTAGATAGCATTTCCTCTCTGAAAAAACGTTCATAGCACATCACGTATGTTGCAATGAACGTTTTTTTTTATCTTTTGTATCATTTTTTATAGCATAACAGCAGTAAAAGCATTATCTTTGCAGTCAAAATTTCAATAACTAAAATATTACTAACAATGAAGAAAATGCTTATAACCATGCTTGCCGTACTCGCAGGAACACTGGCCAAGGCCCAGACCATGCCCGAAATCCTGAGCGACCGGCATGCCATGCTGCGACTACAGCAGAACAGCAAGTTGATTCTGCTGCCGGTACAGGAGTCGGAGGAGATTGCCTCCATCGCCGTGCTGGACAGCCGCAACGAGATGGTGCAGCGGCTGAACGTGAAGCTGGCCGTTGACCGCGTAGATTATTTCGTGCCGTACAGCCTGAAGGGTGCGCGGCTGATGGACATCGAGTTCCGTGGCGAGCGCCGGCAGAAGGGTGCCATGAAAGACTTCGCCTGCTGGAAGGAGATGAAATATGCCGACACGTTCGACACCACGAACCGCGAGCACTTCCGTCCCGCCTACCACCACACCCCGCTGTACGGATGGATGAACGACCCCAACGGCATGTTCTATAAGGACGGCGTGTGGCACCTGTACTACCAGTGGAACCCCTACGGCTCGCAGTGGGAGAACATGACGTGGGGACACTCCACCTCGCGCGACCTCATTCACTGGGAGGCACAGCCCACGGCCATCGAGGCCGACTGGCTGGGCTCGATATTCAGCGGCTCGTGCGTGACCAACGGTCAGGACGTGGTGGCCTTCTACACCTCGGCCGGACACCACCAGACGCAGTCGATGGCTGTGTCGAAGGACGGCGGAAAGACATTCACGAAATTCAGCGGCAACCCCGTGCTGACCAGCGATGCCCCCGACTTCCGCGACCCGAAGGTGTTCTGGAACGAGCAAGCCCGGCTGTGGAACATGGTGCTGGCCGTAGGTCAGGAGATGCAGATCTTCTCGTCGAAAGACCTGAAGGCCTGGCGCTATGAGTCGTCGTTCGGCAAGGAATACGGCAACCACGGCGGCGTATGGGAGTGCCCCGACCTCTTCCCCCTGACGGTGGGCAAGCAGGGCGGCGACACGAAGTGGGTGCTGCTGTGCAACATCAACCCCGGCGGACCCTTCGGCGGCTCGGCCACCCAGTATTTCGTAGGACAGTTCGACGGCCATAAGTTCACCTGCGAGTCGATGCCGAAGGTGACCAAGTGGCTCGACTACGGAAAAGACCACTACGCCACGGTGTCGTTCTACAACGCTCCCGACAACCGCCGCGTGGTGCTGGCATGGATGTCGAACTGGCAGTATGCCAACCAGGTGCCTACGCAGCAGTTCCGCTCGGCCAACTCCGTACCCCGCGACCTAGGCCTGTTCCAGCATGGCGAGGAGACCTACGTCAGCGTGGTGCCCTCGAAGGAGATGGACGCCGTGCGCGGCGAGAAGCTGAAGAAGCCCACCGAGACCTGCGAGATAGTGGTTGACATGAAGTCGTCGGCCGAAATCGTGCTCTCTAACACGAAGGGCGAGCAGGTGGTGATGACCTACGACGCACAGAAGCAGGAGTTCAGCATGGACCGCACCAAGAGCGGCAGCGTAAACTTCAGCGAGGCGTTCCCCTGCACCACGGTGGCCCCCACCTACGGCCACATGAAGCAGCTGCGCCTGTTCATCGACCGCTGCAGCATCGAGGCCTTCGCTGCCGACGGCAAGATGGCCATGACCAACCTCGTGTTCCCCTCAGAGCCGTATAATATGATTAAGGTGAAGGGCGGCAAGGCCGTCGTCTATGACGTGAAAAAATAAATCGTTAAATCGCAATACCGCAATACCGCAACATCGGAATACCGCAACATCGGAATACCGCAATACCGCAATAAAATAACAACAACAATGGGAAATCAAAATAAATCCATCTACCTCATTCCCGTAATGCTCTGCTTCTTCTGCATGGGCTTCGTGGACCTGGTGGGCATTGCCTCCAACT
>CAMVAI010000076.1 GCA_947165435.1 uncultured Prevotella sp. | reverse complement strand
AAGAAGATGGAACATGTAATTACCATGTAATAATCCATTAATTTTTCAAAAATCCGCGATTTCATCGGGATTTTTCTGTCGTAAATATATATATATTGTGAAAAAGGAAAACATCCCGCACATCTCGCACATCTCGCACGTAAACTGACAGTCTGCTCAATTTATCTCGCACGTAACTGACGATTTGCCCATTTTATCCCGCACGTAGCTGACACTTTGCAACTGCCGCCCCACACCTATCCCGCACCTGACTGTTGCAGCAATAGGATGGCTTCATGCCGTGTTGAAACTTTTTCACGTGCGAGATGTGCGGGATGTGAGGGTTGTTTTTTTGTTAGCCTATATATATACGCGCGTGAAGACTTCAGCGATGCGTCATCGAAATCACCGCCTAAAAAGCATATAAATGCCCTGTTTATCGGATTTTCGGGAGATTGGTATAGCACGAAATGTTAAAACCTCCGAAGTCAGGAAATATTTTCATCGGATACCAACTTCCCCTCACTTTTGTGCTATTTCATCCTGTCGGTAGAATAACGTTCCCGTTTTTTTGGTCATGTCACATTTTTTTGCTAACTTTGCATGCAAATAAAAACTACCGAATGGACAAGAAGAGCATCAATACAATTTCAGCGGCAATCAGCCGAGTGCTGATGGCGACGGTTGCCGCGTTGTTGCTTGCAGCATGCTCTGAGACGAAGTACGTCGCCGACGGGCAGTACCTGCTGGACAAGGTGAAGGTGGAGTGCGACACGAAGGCCCCCGGCATCAATACGTCGGAAATGGCCGAGCTGGTGCGTCAGCGCGGCAATTCGCGGTGGTTCTCGGCAGCCAAGCTGTCGCTGCTGACCTATTCGCTGTCCGGGCGCGACACGACGAAATGGGTGAACCGTGTGCTGCGCTCGATGGGCGAGGCCCCGCAGATCTACGACTCGGCAGCCACCCGTCAGACGCTGGACAACCTGGAGTCGAAGATGCGGAATATGGGCTATCTGCGCGCCACGGCTCAGGTTCGCTTCCACACAAGAGGCCGGAAGGTCAGTGCCACCTATCTGCTGCACCCCGGCATGCAATACTTTCTGCGCCACGTGCGCTACGACATCCAGGACGCCGTCGTAGCCCTCGTGCTGCAATCCGCCGACGCCACGCACCCCGGGCTGCAGCGCGGCATGGCCTTCGATGCCGACATCCTGGACAACGAGCGCAAGCGCATCACCGAGATACTCGTCAACAGGGGCTACTACCGCTTCAACAAGGAGTATATCACCTTTCTGGCCGACTCCGTAGCGGGCACCAATAGCGTGGACCTGACGCTGGTGCTGCACCCCTTCCGGCAGGCCGACGGCAGCAGCGGGCTGCACCCCGCCTATACGATAGGCCGCACGCGCTATCTCAGCGGCAACCCGCAGGACACCGTCATCCCGCTGCGGCGCAAGGTGCTGCGGGGCAACACGTTTCTCGAAGAGGGCCAGCCCTATATGGCCTCGGAGCTGCAGAACACGTATAACCACTTCGGGCGGTTAGGCATCGTGCGCTATACCAACATCACCTTCCGCGAGCGCCCCGGGGAGCGCGTGCTCGATGCCGACATACAGCTAAGCACCAACAAGCCGTCGTCTATCTCGTTCCAGCCCGAAGGCACCAACACCGCCGGCGACCTGGGCGTGGCGGCATCGCTGACCTACCAGAACCGCAACCTCTTCCACGGGTCGGAAAACCTCAGCATCGAGCTGCGCGGCGCCTTCGAGGCCATCAGGGGGCTGGAGGGATACAGCAACTCGAACTTCGAGGAGTACAGCGTGGCCACGAGGCTGACCTTTCCCCGGTTCATTGCCCCGGGGCTGTCGTCGAATTTCCGCCGCAGGATGAACGCCACGTCGGAGGTGTCGGTGGCCTACGACGTGCAGAACCGCCCGGAGTTTCACCGCCGCGTGTTCTCCGTGGCATGGAAATACCGCTGGAACGACCTCAACCACCACGACCGCTATCAGGTGGACCTGCTGGACCTGAACTATATCTCGATGCCGTGGATCAGCGACACCTTCCGCAGCGAATATCTTGACGACACGCGGTCGCGTAACGCCATATTGAGGTATAACTACGAAGACCTGTTCATCATGAAGTTCGGCGTGGGCTACAGCTACAACAACGGCACACACGCCATCAAGGCCAGCATCGAGACGGCAGGCAACGTGCTGAACGCCCTGTCGAAGCCCCTGGGGATGAAGCAGAACGCCGACGGGCAGTACACGCTGATGGATCTGGCTTACGCGCAGTATGTGCGCGGCAACGTGGAATACACCCGCAACGTGCCGCTGAACATGCACAGCCAGCTGGTGTTCCATGTGGGGCTGGGCATAGCCTACCCCTACGGCAACAGCACGGTGCTGCCCTTCGAGAAGCGGTTCTTCTCGGGCGGTGCCAACAGCGTGCGCGGATGGAGCGTGCGCAGCCTGGGCCCCGGCTCGTTTTCCGGCAGCGACGGGCGCATCGACTTCATCAACCAGACCGGCGACATGAAGCTCGACATGAACGTGGAGTACCGCGCCAAGCTGTTCTGGAAGTTCAGCGGCGCGCTCTTCGTGGATGCCGGCAACATCTGGACCCTGCGGGCATACGACGAACAGCCGGGAGGGCAGTTCCGCATCGGCGAGTTCTGGAAACAGCTGGCCGCCAGCTACGGCTTAGGCATCAGGCTGAACTTCGACTTCTTCATCGTACGCTTCGACATGGCTATGAAGGCTGTCAACCCCGCCTACGACGATGCTCGCGGGCATTTCCCCATCGTACACCCGAAGCTCAGTCGCGACTTTGCGTTCCATTTTGCCGTCGGTCTGCCGTTCTGACGGCTCGCGGCAGCTGGCCTATCTTGACGAGCCACCGTCCGTTGCGCCGCACCATGTTCAGCACGAACAGACCGTCGGCAGCCGTTGCGGGCTGACCGCCGATGGCGGCGGGTAGCATATAGCGGCTCACGCCGACGGTAGCCGCTGCCGTCGTGTCGCTGGCAGCAGCGAACGACCGGATGTCGGCGGCAGCGCCACCCTCGGCCTGCAGCAGCTGCAGCATCGCGTCGGTGGTGTTCGATGCCGCCAGCAGCAGCCACTTGCGGCTCTCGCCCGCCGTGAGCCGTTCGGCCTCATGGTAGTCGCCGTTGAAATAGGCTTCTGCCCACTGCCGGGCGGCGTCTCGGGCCTCTTTGTCACTGCCCGTCAGCGTGCAGCCTGTTGCCGACAGTGCCAGCAAGGCTGCGGCGACGGTGCGGCAGATGTGTTGGATAGTCTTTTTCATACCTTATTAATTACAATCATCAAAGAGCTTGCGCTGTGTTTGTTGGTTTGTCTGCATGCAAAATTATATAATTTTTTCGGATTATGGCTACAATGTAACAAAAAAATCGTAACTTTGCAGTCAGAATACAGACAATGGAAACGAAAGAGATACATATTAGCGACTATAGCTACGAGCTGCCCGAAGAGCGGATAGCCAAATATCCGCTGCCCGAGCGCGACCATTCCAAGCTGTTGATATATCGGCACGGAACGGTGAGCGACGACGTGTTCTACCACTTGCCCGACTACTTGCCGCAAGGGGCGCTGATGGTGATGAACAACACGAAGGTAATCCAGGCACGCCTGCACTTCCGCAAGGCCACCGGGGCACTGATCGAGATATTCCTGCTGGAGCCCGCCCGGCCTGCCGACTATGAGCAGATGTTCCAGCAGCGCAGCAGCTGCCGCTGGCTCTGCCTGGTGGGCAACCAGAAGAAGTGGAAGGAGGGCACGCTGTGCCGCACGTTCTCCCTGCCGGACGGCACCGGCTGCGAGCTGCAGGCCGAGCGCATCGGCGAGCAGGGCACCAGCCAGCTGGTCGAGTTGCGGTGGAGTGGGGGAGTACCCTTTGCCGATGTCATCGACGTGACGGGCGAGCTGCCCATACCCCCCTACCTGAACCGCGACAGCGAGGAGAGCGACAAGACCACCTACCAGACGGTGTACTCGAAAATCAAGGGCAGCGTGGCAGCACCCACCGCCGGGCTGCACTTCACCGAACGCGTGCTGGCCGACATCGACAGCCGAGGCATAGAGCGCGAGGAGCTGACGCTGCATGTGGGTGCAGGCACCTTCCGGCCCGTGAAGAGCCAGACCATCGGCGAGCACGCCATGCACACGGAGTATGTTGCCGTAAGGCGGCACACCATCGAGCGGCTCATAGCCCACGGGGGCAGGGCCATTGCCGTAGGCACCACCAGCGTGCGCACGCTGGAGAGCCTCTATTACATGGGGCTGAAGGTGATGGCCGACGGCAACATAGGCGAGGAAGCCCTGCACGTAGGCCAGTGGGAGCCGTATGAAACGCGGCAGACCGCCGTCGCGGCCACGGCATCGCTGCAGGCCCTGCTCGACTGGATGGAGCGCAGGCAGCTGTCGGTGCTGCACTCCTCGACGCAGATTATCATTGCTCCCGGCTATGACTATAAGATTGTCGATATGCTTATCACCAATTTCCACCAGCCGCAGTCAACGCTGCTGCTGCTGGTGAGTGCCTTCGTACACGGCGACTGGCGGCGCATCTACGACTATGCCCTCAGCCACTCGTTCCGCTTCCTGAGCTACGGCGACTCGTCGCTGCTGATACCTTAACGAAAAGAACCTCTTATCAAAACAATCACACACACACATGAAGTACGGATTTATCAAAGTTGCCGCTGCCGTTCCTGCCGTCAAGGTGGCCGACGTGGCATACAATGTTGCTGAAATAGAGAAAATCATCGCCCTGGCAGAAGACGAGGGGGTGGAGGTGGTCTGCTTCCCCGAAATGGCGCTGACGGGCTACAGTTGTCAGGACCTGTTCAAGGAGCAGCTGCTGCTGTCGAAGGCCGAAGAGGGGCTGATGATGCTGCTGGAATATACCCGCAAGCTGGATGTCATCAGCATCGTGGGCATGCCCATCCAGGCCGGCGGCCTGCTGCTCAACTGCGCCGTCGTCGTGCAGGGCGGCAGCATCCTCGGCATCGTGCCCAAGACGTATCTGCCCAACTATAACGAGTTCTACGAGAAACGCTGGTTCGCATCGGCGCAAGACCTGAACCCCACCGACCTCTATCTGGCCGGTTCGCCCGTACACATTACGGCAGAGCCGCAGCTCTTCCAGACCATCGACGGCGTGAAGTTCGGTGTCGAGATATGCGAAGACGTGTGGGCCCCCGTGCCCCCCAGCAACCATCTCACCATGGCCGGTGCCGACATCATCTTCAACTGCTCCGCCAGCGACGAGCTTATTGGCAAGCACCGGTACCTGCGGTCGCTGGTGGCCCAGCAGAGTGCGCGCACCATGAGCGGCTATGTGTATGCCTCGTGTGGCTTCGGCGAATCGACACAGGACGTGGTGTATGGCGGCAATGCCATGATTTTCGAGAACGGACACCTGCTGAAAGAAGGCGAGCGGTTCTCGCTGCAGCCACAGATGGTGGCCACGCAGATAGACGTGGAACGGCTGCGCACCGAGCGGCACACCAACTCGACCTTCATCAATGCGCAGCGTAACGCACAGGCTGCCATTGTCCAAGCCAAGGCCACGTCGGGCGCATACCCCTTCCGCCTGGTACGTGAGGTCAGTGCCCACCCGTTCATACCGGCCGAAGGCGTAATGGCAGAGACGTGCGAAGAGATACTCAGCATCCAGTCGGCTGGGCTGGCCAAGCGGCTGATGCACACCAACTGCAAGCAGGTGGTGATAGGCATCAGCGGCGGACTGGACTCTACGCTGGCACTGCTGGTGGCCATCCGCACCTTCGACCTTCTGAGCCTGGACCGAAAGGGCATCGTAGGCATCACCATGCCGGGGTTCGGCACCTCAGACCGCACCCACGACAATGCGCTACGGCTGATGCAGTCGCTGGGCGTTGCCACCAAGGAAATTTCCATCGCCAAGGCAGTCACGCAGCATTTTGCCGACATAGGCCACGACGCCTCCGTACACGATGCCACCTACGAGAATTCGCAGGCACGCGAGCGCACGCAGCTGCTCATGGACCTGGCCAACAAGTATAATGCACTGGTGATTGGCACCGGCGACCTCTCCGAGCTGGCCTTGGGATGGGCCACGTACAACGGCGACCACATGTCGATGTATAGCGTCAACGGCGGCGTGCCGAAGACACTCATCCAGTATCTCATACGCTACATCGCCTCACTGCCGGCTTTCAGCAGCGAGCGCGACACGCTGATAGACATCGTCAACACTCCCATATCGCCGGAGCTGACACCGGCCGACGAACAGGGCAACATACAGCAGAAGACGGAAGACCTGGTGGGACCCTACGAGCTGCACGACTTCTTCCTCTACTATTTCGTGCGCTTCGGCTTCCGTCCGGCCAAGATCTACATGCTGGCACGACAGGCCTTCGGCAACAAATACGACGGAGCTATCGTCAAGAAATGGCTCACCACGTTCTGCCGCCGTTTCTTCTCGCAGCAGTTCAAGCGCTCCTGTCTGCCCGACGGACCCAAGGTGGGCAGCATATCGCTGTCGCCTCGCGGCGACTGGCGCATGGCCAGCGACGCCTCGTCGGCCCTGTGGCTGAAGGAGTGTGAAGAGCTGAAGGAGGACTGAGACCCTTTGCCGTGAGATTAGAAACAGGGCATCGTGAAGTAAGAGAAAGAACGTCGTGAAGTAAGAGAAAGAACGTCGTGAGTATGGAGAGGGAACAGGTCAGCAGCATGCAGAACCCGAAGGTGAAGCACCTGCAGGAGCTGCAACAGAAATCGCAGGAACGCCGCCGCAGCGGGCTGTTCGTGGTGGAAGGCCGCCGCGAGATAGAACGTGCTGTAGGCCATGGCTACAAAGTGGACACGCTGTTCTGCTGTACGGACATCTGCGGCAATGACTGGCAGCAGATTGCGGCAGGCAGGGTAGTGCCGCTTGCCGCCCCTATATATAATAAGGTGGCGTATCGTGGAGGCACCGAAGGCATGATAGCCGAGGTGGTGGCACGGGAGCATCGGCTGTCGGAGCTCCGCTTGTCGGAGCGTCCGCTGGTGGTGGTGCTGGAAAGTGTAGAGAAACCTGGCAACCTGGGCGCCGTGCTGCGTAGCGCCGATGCCGTAGGGGCCGATGCCGTAGTGGTGTGCGACCCGCTGACCGACCTCTACAATCCCAACATCATCCGCTCCTCTACGGGAGCGTTCTTCAGCGTTCCCACCGCCGTGTGCTCGTCGGACGAGTGCATCGCGTGGCTCAAAGGGAACGGCATACAGATACTGACGGCTCAGCTGCAGGACTCGCACCTCTATTACGACACCGACATGCGCGGCCCGACGGCACTCGTCATGGGTACAGAAGCCTGCGGGCTGACAGACCGCTGGCGGCAGGCTGCCGATGCGCATATCAGGTTGCCCATGCTGGGATGTGCCGACTCGCTGAACGTCAGCGTATCAGCAGCGGTACTCATGTACGAGGCACTGAGGCAGCGCACCGTGCCGGGTGCCCTCTGACTGTCGGCAACAGACGGCAGCGTTGCCATGCCTGATGCACGCTGACAGCCTACGAGGTGCCGTTTCGTCGCCGAGGATGTGCCGTTTCGTCGCCGAGGATGTGCCGTTTCGTTGCCGAGGATGTGCCGTTTCGTCGCCGAGGATGTGCCGTCGCGTCAAAATCCATATAAGTAATGATTGTGGGTAATGTCCAAAAGCATTACCTTTGCACACGATATGAATACAGAGATAACAAAGAGAAAACTTTTTGCGGCAGCACTTGCCTTGGGGACTGCCGTGCCTTCATGGGCTGATACGGCACTGGCCGACTCGTCGAGGGTCTATGACCTGGACGAAGTGGTGGTGGTATCGCAGAACAAGGAATATCAGAAATTGCGCCAGCAGCCGCTCAGTTCGACGGTGCTGACTTCCAACGAACTGACGTCGCTGGGCATCAGGGACGTGCGCGAACTGTCAGACTATGTGCCGTCGCTTGCCATGCCCCAGTATGGCGCACGCTACACATCGTCCATCTACGTGCGAGGCATAGGCTCGCGACTGAACGAACCGTCGATGGGGATATACATAGACAATATACCCCTTGTGAACAAGGCCGCCTTCAACAGCCATCTGTATGAGACAGACCGCGTCGATGTGCTGCGCGGCCCGCAGGGCACACTCTACGGCATCAATACCGAGGGCGGACTGATTCGCATGTTCACACGCAACCCCATGGACTATCAGGGCACCGACATCAGACTGAGCGTCGGTACGCACTTCTATCGCAAGGCAGAGCTGGCACACTATCACCGATTCGGCGACAGACTGGCACTGTCGGTGGCTGCATTCTATAATGGGCAGAACGGCTTCTTCCGTAACCTGACAACAGGGGAACGAGCCGACAAGAGCAACGAGGGCGGCGGACGGCTCAGGCTGGTTTGGCAGCCCTCGAAACGGCTGCGCATCGACCTGACGGGCGACTACCAGCACGTGAAGCAGAACGGGTTTGCCTACGGACTGTTGGACGATGTGACCGCACGCGCCACACAGCCGGCGACCAACCCGCAGTCTGACTATCTGCGCCACCTGCTGAACACCGGGCTGAGCGTGAAGTATGCCGGCGACTTGGCCGACGTGAACTATACCCTCAGTTGGCAGTACCTGAAGGATGACATGACTATGGACATCGACTACAGGCCGGAGAACTACCTGATGATGCAGCAGCAGCAGTTGCAGAACGCACTGACGCACGAGCTGGTACACAAGACACACCAGATAGGGGCATGGCAGGGAACGACGGGGTTCTTCTTCTCGCACCAGTGGCTGAAGACGGTGGCTCCCGTCGGCTTCGGTACGGAGATGAACCGGTTCTTGTCGAAACAGATAGAAGACTATGCCTATTACGGCATGCTCAACTCGATGGCAAAGCGCATGGGCCAGGAGGCAGCAGCAGCCACGATAGCGCGTGCCGGAGGAGTACACATCACCATGGAGATGCAGGATATTCCGGGGCGCTTCTATACGCCACAGACCAACTACGGCTTCTTCCACGAGTCGAACATCAAGCTGACAGACCGACTGACGGCTACCCTCGGACTGCGCTACGACGTGGCCCAGAGCCGGATAGACTATAACACCAGTGCGGTGGCATCGCTCGACGAAAGTGTCATGGGTACCCGCGTGCAGGCTATGGTAAGCTCGCTGCTGGAACATAGCGAAGAGGCATCGTTTGAGCAGTGGCTACCCAAGATAGCACTGACCTACCGGCTGGACCGCAGCGGCAGCAACATCTATGCCATCGTGTCGAAAGGCTACAGGGCAGGCGGGTTCAACATCCAGATGTTCAGCGACATCCTGCAGGCTGAGATGCGTAACGAAGCCCGCACGGCTCGCGGAGCAGTGACGATAGAACACGACATGACGCGATACAACGACATTCGCAACACCATCATGTATAAGCCGGAAGAAAGCTGGAACTACGAGGCCGGTACGCATCTGAACCTATGGGGCAACAGGCTGCACATGGACTTGTCGGCATACTACATGCAGATACGCAACCAGCAGCTCTCCGTCTTTGCCACACAGTATAACTTCGGGCGAGCCATGGTGAATGCCGGCAAGAGCTACAGCTGCGGCATCGAGGCTACGCTGCGAGGCAGTGCCGCAGACAATAGGCTGAACTGGTCGGTGGGCTATGGATACACGAGGGCTGTGTTCAAGGAATATCAAGACACCATCGTTATAGACGACGTGGAGACACCGGTGGATTATCAGGACAAGCGCGTGCCCTTCGTACCGGAGCATACGCTGTCGGCTAATGCCGACTATCGGTTCGACATCGGCGGCAGCCTGCTGCAGTCTGTCACCGTAGGGGCCGGCGTGACGGCACAAGGACGGCTGTGGTGGGACGAGGCCAACACCTACGGACAGAAATTCTATGCGGTGGGCAATGCCCGCGTGGAAGCTGACATGAAGACAGTCAAGGTGGGACTGTGGGCCCGCAATCTGACCAATACCAATTACAATACCTTTGCCGTAGAAAGCAAGGTGGGGGGCTCAACGGCGCGATTCTCCCAGCGTGGCAACCCTTTCCAGATGGGGGTCGATGTCAACATACACTTCTGAACAACAACGCAAAAACCAGACAGGATGGCCTGGATGGAGAGCTGAATAAAATGTAACACAGAAACTAAACTGGGCGAATTTAGTTAAAATCGTTAAAATTAACGGAAACAATTAACTAAAAGACTTCTTCGTAACGAGAAAAAACGTAACTTTGCTCTCGTTATGAAGAAGTCTACTATTTGGGCCATAGCCATCATCATGGGATTCTCGTTCCTGGCTTTGCTCTCGCTTCAGTTCCTCTACGTCGAGGAAATGGTGAAGATGAAGAAAGAGCAGTTCGACGAGAGCGTGAACCGTTCGCTCTATCAGGCATCGCACAACCTGGAGCTGAACGAGACACTGCGCTATTTGGAGAAAGACGTGAACGAGACGGAGCGGAGAGCCTTTACACAGGATTCAGTCAGCGTGGATGGCATCGGCGGCACCATCAAGCACTCGCACCAGTTTGCGGTAGCTGCCGACGACGGCACCATCTATTCGTCGTTCCAGGTGAAGGCGTTCCAGATGAAACCGGCCAACGTGCCCAAGGCCATGATATTGCGCAAGGACAAGAACTCGCTGGTGGATGCCGCCAAGTCGATGCAGGAAATCGTGCGCCAGCGCTATGTCTATCAGAAGGCCCTGCTCGACGAGGTGGTCTATAACATACTATATACCGCCAGCGACAAACCGCTGAAAGAACGGATCAATTTCCGCATGCTCGACTCGGAGATACGCAACGAGCTGTCGAACAATGGCATCAATATACCCTATCACTTCACGGTGTCAACCACCGACGGGCGCGAGGTGTACCGATGTCCGGACTATGAGGACAAGGGCGAGCAATATACCTATCAACAGGTGCTCTTCCGCAATGACCCGCAGTCGAAGATGGGACTGGTGCGAATACATTTCCCGGAGATGAACTCGTACATCTTCTCCTCCGTGCGCTTCATGATTCCCAGCATCATCTTTACCATCGTGCTGCTCATCACGTTCCTGTTCACCATTGTTGTCATCTTCCGGCAGAAACGCTATACGGAAATCAAGAACGACTTCATCAACAACATGACGCACGAACTGAAGACACCTATTGCCAGCATCTCGTTGGCTGCACAGATGATGAACGACGACAGCATCACCAAGTCGGAACAGATGACGAAGCATCTTGGCACCGTCATCTCCGACGAGTCGAAGCGACTGCGATTCCTCGTAGAGAAGGTGCTGCAGATGTCAATGTTCGACAAGAAAAGCGTGGTGTTCAAGAAAAAGGAACTCGACCTGAACGAGATGGTGGAAAACATCGCGCAGTCGTTCAATCTGCGCGTAGAGCATACCGGAGGAAAGATATACACGCAGATAGAGGCCGTCGATTCCGGCATCTATGTCGATGAGGTACACTTTCAGAATGCCATCACCAACCTGATGGACAATGCCGTGAAGTACCGCAAGCCCGACGAACCGATTGACATCTATATCCATACGTGGAACGACGAACACAGCCATCTGTGCCTGTCTATACGCGATACGGGACAGGGCATCAAGAAAGAGAACCTGAGGAAGATATTCGACAAGTTCTACCGCGTGCATACAGGCAACAAGCACGACGTGAAGGGCTTCGGGCTCGGGTTGGCCTACGTCAAGAAGGTGGTAGATTTGCACCAGGGCGACATCAAGGCAGAGAGCGAACTGGGCAAAGGCACCAAGTTTACCATCACGCTGCCCGTACTGCAAGAAGACGAGCAATAATAATTAAGGTGAAAGAAATAGAAAATCGAAAATAGTAAAATTCTAAATTGTAAAAGTTATGGACGAGAAACTGAAAATTCTTCTTTGCGAAGACGACGAGAACCTGGGAATGCTGTTGCGCGAGTATCTGGCAGCCAAAGGCTATATGGCCGAGCTATGCCCCGACGGAGAGGCAGGATACAAGGCTTTCCTGAAGACGAAGTTCGACATCTGCGTGCTCGACGTGATGATGCCCAAGAAGGACGGCTTCACCCTGGCACAGGAAATCCGGCAGGCCAATGCCGACATACCCATCATCTTCCTCACGGCTAAGACGCTGAAGGAAGACATTCTGGAAGGCTTCAAGATCGGTGCCGACGACTATATCACAAAACCTTTCTCGATGGAGGAGCTGGTGTTCCGCGTAGAGGCCATTCTGCGCCGGGTACGCGGCAAGAAGAACCGCGAGAGCAGCGTCTATCATATCGGACAGTTTATATTCGACACCCAGAAGCAGCTGCTGAGCATTGGCGATAAACAGACGAAACTGACTACCAAGGAGAACGAACTGCTGGCCCTGCTGTGCTCGCATGCTAACGAAATCCTGCAGCGCGACTTTGCACTGAAAACCATCTGGATAGACGACAACTACTTCAATGCACGCTCGATGGATGTGTACATCACAAAACTGCGCAAGCACCTGAAAGACGACCCGCAGATTGAAATCATCAACATCCACGGAAAGGGATATAAACTCATCACACCCGACGAAGAGTAGGGTAGTGCAGGCGCACTATCCACCAGCGGACAGCGTTTTTTACGTAAACAGGTGAAAATAAATGAGATTTTATTTTGTGTTTTGCGGGTTAATTCGTAACTTTGCAGCCGATTTCGAAAAAAACAGTTGATGAAGAACGACAAAATGAAAAATCAGTACCGTGTCAACGAACAGATTCGTGTGCGCGAAGTACGAATAGTAGGCGATAACGGATCCACCGTGATGCCTATCCGTCAGGCTCTTGACATGGCCCGCGACCAGGGCGTAGATCTCGTGGAGATTTCACCCAATGCCAACCCGCCGGTGTGTCGCATCATTGACTATTCGAAGTTCCTCTACCAGCAGAAGAAACGCCAGAAGGAAATGAAGGCCAAGCAGGTGAAGGTAGAGGTGAAGGAGATTCGATTCGGACCTCAGACCGACGAGCACGACTATCAGTTCAAGCTGAAGCACGCCAGGGAGTTTCTGGAGGAAGGGAATAAGGTGCGTGCATACGTTTTCTTCCGGGGACGCTCCATCTTGTTCAAGGAGCAGGGCGAAGTATTGCTGCTGCGGTTTGCCAACGACCTGGAAGATTGCGGAAAGGTAGAGTCGATGCCGTCGCTCGAAGGGAAGAAGATGTTCCTCTATCTCGCTCCGAAGAAAGCCGGCGTGGCCAAGAAGAGCCAGCAGGCACGAGACCGTGAAGCCTCTGAGAGCGAAGCTACTCGCCAGCAGCAGCAGAAACAGGATGATGCAGCAGTGATGCCTTCGAATGGAGGGTTGTTGGCAAACGCCAAGATCAGTGCCGATGCGCTGAAGAAGCTGACAGAGACCGAAGAATAAAATAAGGAAAAAGGGGTGGCGCGCCCGGTATATGCGTAGCTGCCCGATTTATAATAACAAATTTAAACAAAAAAAACAATGCCAAAAGTAAAGACAAACTCCGGTGCCAAGAAGAGATTCTCTTTCACCGGTACAGGTAAGGTAAAGAGACACCACGCTTACCACAGTCACATTCTGACGAAGAAGACCAAGAAGCAGAAGCGTAACCTCTGTGGTTACACGGTTGTTGACAACAGCAACATGAAGCAGGTTCGCGACCTGTTGTGTCTCCGTTAATTCACCTATTGTCAAACATTAAAAAGTAAGAAAACTATGCCAAGATCAGTCAATCACGTTGCATCACGCGCAAAACGTAAAAGAATTCTGAAACTCACTCGCGGCTACTTCGGAGCACGCAAGAATGTTTGGACAGTAGCCAAGAACACCTGGGAAAAAGGCCTTACCTACGCTTATCGCGACCGTAAGAACAAGAAGCGCTCGTTCCGCGCACTGTGGATTCAGCGTATCAACGCTGCTGCCCGCATGGAAGGCTTGAGCTATTCTGCCCTGATGGGGAAACTTGCCAAGGCCGGTATCGAGATTAACCGTAAGGTGCTTGCCGACCTCGCCCTGAACAACCCTGAGGCTTTCAAGGCCATCGTTGCCAAGGTGAAGTAAATCCCATTACGGTATGCGAAAATAAAAAAGGAGCTGTAGTCCTATGGATTACGGCTCTTTTTGATAAAGAACTTAAGGAGATGGCTCTTTTTAGTGAAGAGTGCCCACCAATAATATAATTTTATACCAACCCTTGAGAATATGAAAGAGACACCTATCAAACGAGAGATTGTCGATACGCTGATAGCAGAACTCGGCATTAACGACTTTGCCAAGGCTACCATCCGCGAAGTAAAGCAAGTAGCAGCACGCGCCGAGAAAGCCAGCGGAGTGGAGTTTATCAAAATGGAAATGGGTATTCCCGGACTGCCGGCATCCCAAGTGGGTGTCGATGCCCAGGTGAAAGCTCTTCAGCAGGGCATCGCTCACAGCTATCCCGACATACAAGGTCTGCCAGCCTTGAAACAGGAGGCTTCGCGCTTTGTCAAGGCTTTCATCGGACTTGACGTGGCTCCGGAGGGCTGTGTGCCCGTCTGCGGATCCATGCAAGGCACGTTCGCTTCGTTTCTTACCTGTTCGCAAGCCGACCGCCGCAAAGATACCGTATTGTTTATCGACCCTGGTTTCCCCGTTCAGAAGATGCAGCTGCAGGTGATGGGCGTGAAGCTTGAGACCTTTGATGTTTACGATTATCGTGGCGACAAACTGGCTCCGAAGGTGGAAAGCTACTTGAAACAGGGTAACATCTGTGCCATCGTCTATTCCAACCCTAACAATCCGTCATGGGTATGCCTGAACGAACAGGAGTTGGAGGCTATAGGCACATTGGCCACCAAATATGATGTCATCGTGATGGAAGACCTGGCATATTTCGCCATGGACTTCCGCAAGAACCTCAGCATACCCTTCCAGCCGCCCTACCAGCCCTCGGTGGGACGCTATACCGACAATTACATCTTGCTCATCAGTGGGTCGAAGGCATTCTCCTATGCTGGCGAGCGCATCGGCGTGACGTGTATCTCTGATAAGCTGTTCCATCGCCATTACACCGACCTTGCTGCACGCTACGAAGGACTGCCCTTCGGGCTTGTCTTCTCTACCCGCATGCTTTATGCACTCTCCAGCGGTACCAGTCATTCGGCACAGTATGCCATGGCTGCTATGCTGAAGGCGGCTACCGACGGCGACTACGACTTCCGCAAGGAGGTGAGCATTTACGGAGAGCGGGCACGCAAACTAAAGGATATTTTCTGTCGTCACGGTTTCCACATTGTTTATGACAAGGACCTTGACGAACCCGTAGCCGACGGATTCTATTTCACTATCGGCTTCAAAGGCATGACCAGTGGCGAACTGGCCAAGGAACTCATGTACTATGGGGTATCTGCCATCTGCCTCATTACTACCGGTTCGCATCAGGAAGGCTTACGCGTATGTACGTCATTCATAGAAGAACACCAGTATGCACAACTTGAAGAGAGAATGCAGCGTTTTGAGGATAATCAGCGCCCTGAATAATTAAAAAATTATAAAATTAGAAAGAAGATACTGATTTTGAAAATATAAATCAGTATCTTTGCGTATTATAATGAAACTATATCTAAAACAATTATTAATCATTTATGGAAAACAACGCTCAATTAATTGCCGAGTGTACTACACGGGCAAAAGAATGGCTTTCTCCGGCCTTCGATGAGGAGACACGTAACGCTGTACAGGCTATGCTGGACAATGAGGACAAAACAGATCTCATTGACGCTTTCTATCAGACCCTCGAATTTGGTACGGGGGGATTGCGCGGTATCATGGGAGCCGGCACCAACCGAATGAACAAGTATATTGTGGGCATGGCTACACAGGGCTTTGCCAACTATATTCTGAAAGCATTCCCCGGCAAGCAGTGCGCTGTGGTGGTGGGGCATGACTGCCGTAACAACGGACGCATGTTTGCAGAGTCGGTAGCCGACATCTTCTCTGCCAACGGCATCAAGGTATATCTCTTCGAAAGCCTTCGCCCGACGCCGGAGATTTCGTTTGCCATCCGCCAGTTAGGCTGTCAGGCCGGAGTCAACGTCACAGCTTCGCACAACCCCAAGGAGTACAATGGCTACAAGGCATATTGGGACGATGGTGCTCAGGTGCTTGCTCCGCACGACAAGGGCATCATCGACGAGGTGAACAAGGTGAAGATAGAGGACGTAAAGTTCGAGGGCAACAAGGAACTGATAGAAATCATTGGCGGTGAGATGGACTGGGACTACCTGCAGGCTGTCAAGGAGGCCATGGTCGATCAGGATGTTATCCTGCGCCACAAGGACCTCAACATCGTCTATTCGCCCATGCACGGCACCGGTCGTGTTATCATTCCCGAGGCACTGCGCTCATGGGGCTTCCAGAATATCCATGTCGTTCCCGAGCAGATGGTTATCGACGGCAACTTCCCCACCGTGGTGTCGCCTAACCCCGAGAATGCCGAGGCCATGACCTTAGGCATGAAGCTGGGTACCCGCCTGAATGCCGACCTCGTTATTGCTTCCGACCCCGATGCCGACCGTCTGGCCATCGTCTGCCGAAACCCGAAGGGCGAGTGGGAGATACTGAACGGCAACCAGACCTGTATGATGTTCTCGTGGTATATCATAGCCAACAAGAAAAAACTTGGTCAGCTGAAGGGCAACGAGTTCCTGGTGAAGACGATTGTTACTACCGAGGAGATTGCCGAGATTGCCAAGAAGAATGGTGTCGAGCTGAAAGACTGCTACACCGGCTTCAAGTGGATTGCCAACGAGATTCGCATCAACGAGGGCAAGAAGAAGTACATTGGCGGCGGCGAGGAGTCGTTCGGCTTCCTGCCGTTCGACAAGGTCCGCGACAAGGACTCCCCAGCCTCCATCTGTCTTATCTGCGAAATCGCAGCATGGGCTAAGGACAACGGCATGACGCTTTACGACCTGCTCATGAATATCTATGCCGAGTATGGTTTCTCGAAGGAAGTAACCATCAACGTGGTGAAGCCCGGCAAGAGCGGTGCCGACGAGATTAAGCAGATGATGGTTGACTTCCGTGCCAATCCTCCCAAGGAACTGGGTGGAGAGCCTATCTGTCTGTGGAAAGACTACCAGACCTTGGAGGCCAAGTATGCCGACGGAAAGGTAGAGAAGATAGACATGCCCACAACGGCCAACGTGCTGCAGTGGTTCTGTGCTGACGGCACCAAGATTTCCGTGCGTCCGTCGGGTACCGAGCCTAAAATTAAGTTCTATTGTGAAATCAAGGATGCTTCCTTTAAGTGCGCTGGCTGCTACGAGCGTTGCAGCAATGCTGCCTTAGAGCGTATAGAGGCTATCAAGAAGAGCTTAAATCTGTAGGTCGCCAACCCTTGCTGATGTAATCTTTATATTCGATGCGGCATCATCTGAACAAGATGATGCCGTATTATATAGTTCTTGAATATTGTGCAAAACGGTTAAATAAGTTTAAATACATGAAACTTTTCTGCGCAGAACGCATCTAATCATTAACTTTGCACTCAAAAATAATGTATTAAAAAGAAAGATTATGAAGAAAAGTGTAATAATTTGTTCGTTTGCGCTGGTATCTGTGATGATGACCAGCTGTGTGTCTAAAAAGGAATTGGTGGCTTGTCAGGAAGAAAACAAAGCCCTGCAGGCCAACTATGTTGAGACGAAGCAGCAGTTGGCGGCTTCAACAGCTCGTGTGGCAGGCCTTGAGGAACAGCTCAAGCAGCAGGACAGGGCTACGAAGGCCCTGCAGCGCTCGCTCGACAAGAGCCTGACGAATGCAAGCCAGAATAATGTCAGCATTGATAAACTCGTTGACCAGATTAACGAGTCGAACAAGTATATTCGTCATCTGGTGGAGGTGAAGTCGAAGAGCGACTCGCTGAACATGGTGCTCACCAACAATCTCACACGCTCGCTCTCGAAAGAGGAACTGAAAGACGTTGATGTGCAGGTGCTCAAAGGCGTTGTCTATATCTCATTGAATGATAACATGCTCTATAAGAGTGGTTCCTATGAGATTAGTGAGCGGGCTAACGAGACACTCTCAAAGATTGCCAAGATTATCAAAGACTACAAGGACTACGATGTGCTCATTGAGGGTAACACGGACAATGTGCCCATCTCGCGAGAAAACATCCGTAACAACTGGGATCTCTCCTGTTTGCGTGCCAGCAGTGTGGTACAGGCCCTACAGACGCAGTATGGCGTAGATCCCAAGCGCCTCACTGCCGGCGGACGTGGCGAATATAATCCGCTGACAGCTAATACTACTGAAGCCGGAAAACAGCGTAACCGTCGCACACAGATTATCATCACACCGAAGCTCGACGAGTTCATGGAACTCATCGGACAGGCTCCGGAAGAATCGAAAGAGAGCAAGTAATGTTCAGTGGCAAACAATGCCATTCATAGGTAGGAAAATAGGGTTGCGGCAGTGTCGCAGCCTTTTTTCTTCTGGGTGCTTCTGCACATGCTTCTTTATATATAATAATGTGTATGTCGTTGTCTTGCTTGACGTAAATCAATTTCATGCAATATTTCTACAATAGCATGCATTTTTTTCTCGAAAAAGTTTGGTGATTCGAAAAATAGTCGTACCTTTGCATC
>CAMVAI010000075.1 GCA_947165435.1 uncultured Prevotella sp. | reverse complement strand
CGTCGGCAATACTGCTGACGTTCGTCGGCAATACTGCTGACGTTCGTCGGCAATAGAGATGTCTTCTTGCTGTGGTTGGAAATATGCTGTTTTTCCCAAATATGCCTACCGGTGTACCCTATGCCACAGATGATTTCTCTGCGCAGTGTACCCCAGCAGCAAAATACACAGAACCCTTCACCGTAACTATTTGTCTGTCAGACACTAACATTGACGGTGAAGGGTTGAATGGATAGTCGAAATACTTCTTGTAGCCGATGCTTAATTGAAATATTTGTTCCAGTCGATGCTGATACCCTGCTGGAACAGGAAGGTATATTTGTGCTCGTTGTGGTCGTACATGTCGCCGCTGAACGTCGTGGTGCTCACCACACTGTTGTTGTAGTCAATCCAA
This sequence comes from uncultured Prevotella sp., assembly GCA_947165435.1. GTDB lineage: Bacteria > Bacteroidota > Bacteroidia > Bacteroidales > Bacteroidaceae > Prevotella. The sequence goes on along the minus strand of CAMVAI010000075.1, from coordinate 18,807 downwards.
ACGTCCGACCATCCGGGGGTGGTATAGGCAATGTGTATGGCACCGTTGGCGATGGCCCAGTTGAAGGGGCTCCTGTCAGACGGATCGCCAGCCATGTTGGCGTTCTTGAACTCCAGTTGGTATCCTGAGCCTACGAGGGCGTTGGGTGCGCCGTTGAATCGCAAGACGACATACGAGCGCTCGTCCAGGCTCGTCCATGAGCTTCCGTTCTTCTTGTAGGTGTCCATGAAGCCGTGCCAGTCTTTGTTGGTGATGTCACGTGTCACACCGGCATCTGTCTTCTCGTCGTCTTTCTTGCAACCGCTGAACACCATGCCGACGAGGGCGACGATGGTCAGTAAGGTAATAAACTTTTTCATTGTAATAAGGAATTAAATTAATTAAAATGAGGGTGCAAAAGTAGTAAATATTCTTGAAAATACGTGCAAAGTTGAATTTATTCTTTCTAAATTTAACATATTTCAAATAAAAGCACTACCTTTGCACCGATGAAAACAGAAGCAACAGTAAAGCCTGCAGAGGGCAAGTTAGGAATACTCATCGTCGGCAACGGCGCAGTGGCTACGACATTCATGACCGGCGTGCTGATGGTGCGCAAGGGACTGGCCAAACCCATCGGTGCGATGACCCAATACGACCGTATTCGCGTGGGGCGCGGCGAGCAGCGACGCTATGTGCGCTATGCTGACATCGTGCCGCTGGCACGCCTGGAGGACATTGAGTTCGGCTGCTGGGACGTCTATCCGCAAAACGCCTACCAGGCCGCCGTCTATGCCGATGTGCTGAAGCGCGACGACATCGAGCCGGTGCGCGAAGAATTGGAGCGGATAGTGCCCATGCCCGCAGCCTTCGACAGAAACTATGCCAAGCGGCTGGACGGCGACAACGTGAAATGGGCAGAGGGCGAAGGTCAAACTTCAAACGTCAAACATCAAAAGCCAATGCCCACAAGGTGGCAGATGGTAGAGATGCTGCGCCAGGACATCCGGCAGTTCAAGGAGGACAAGGGCGTAAGCCGGGTGGTGGTGCTCTGGGCGGCATCTACCGAAATCTTCGTACCCGTTGACATGCAATACCACGGTACCCTTGAAGCCCTGGAGGCCGCCATGAAGTGCGACGACCGCGAGCATGTGGCCCCGTCGATGTGCTATGCCTACGCCGCACTGGCCGAGGGCTGCCCCTTCGTGATGGGTGCGCCGAACACCACGGTGGATATTCCCGCCATGTGGCAGTTGGCCGAGCGCACGCAGATGCCCATTGCCGGCAAGGACTTCAAGACGGGGCAGACGCTGGTGAAGAGCGGTTTTGCACCGATTATCTCCACGCGCTGCCTGGCCTTGGAGGGGTGGTTCTCTACCAATATCCTGGGCAACCGCGACGGGCTGGTGCTGGACGAGCCGCAGAACTTCCGCACGAAGGAGGTGTCGAAGCTCTCGACGCTGGAAACCATCCTGAAGGCCGACGAGCAGCCCGACCTCTATACAGACTATTGCCATCAGGTGCGCATCAACTACTACCCGCCGCGCAACGACAACAAGGAGTCGTGGGACAGCGTGGACATTCGCGGATGGATGGGATATCCGATGCAGGTGAAGATCAACTTCCTCTGCCGCGACTCGATACTGGCAGCCCCCGTGTGTCTCGACCTGTGCCTGCTCATCGACCTGGCACAGCGGGCAGGGCGCTACGGCATACAGCGATTCCTGTCGTTCTTCCTGAAGTCGCCCATGCACGACTATACGCAGGGCGAGGAAGCGGTGAACCACCTCTTCCGCCAGCATACGATGCTGAAGAATGCCATCCGCGAGATGGGTGGCTACGAGCCTGACGAAGAAATAGACTGATTTTTCCCCCTTTTTTGAAGTGCATGGTGCGCGCCTGACCGACTTCCCTCTTTTTATTCGAAGTGCATGGTGCGCGCCGGACTGATGTGCGACACGAAGAGGCTGGGGGCGATGAGCACGAAGAGCGTGACCAGCAGCGTGCCGGCATTGAGCAGCAGAAGCACGGGTACGTTGAGCTCCATAGGAGCCGTATCGACATAGTAGTTGGCAGGGTCGAGGCGTATGAAGCCCGTGTGCTGCTGTACGACGATGAGGGCTATGGCGATGAGGTTGCCTGCCAGCATTCCGCGGCCAATGATGAACGTGGCCAGCCAGAGGAACGTGCGGCGCAGCATGAGGTTGGCAGCGCCGAGGGCTTTCAGCGTGCCTATCATCTGTGTGCGTTCGAGAATGATGATAAGCAGCCCGCTAATCATGGTGAAGCCTGCCACACAAACCATCAGCACCAAGATGACCCATACGTTGACATCGAGTAGCGAGAGCCAGGAGAATATCTGCGGATAGGCCTCCTGGATGGTCTGTGCCGAGAGCGACTGCCCCTGCGGGTCGGTATAGTGGCTGACGACGGGCCACAGACGCTCAGCGGTCTGGTCGATGCGTGAGAAGTCGCTGACTGTCACCTCCATACCGCTGCACTGGTCAGCCGTCCACTCGTTTAGCCGCTGCGGCACACGGTAGTGGGTGAAACAGAGCGTCTGGTCGAACTGCGCCATATCGGTCTGGTAGATGCCGCTGACCGTGAAGCGGCGCACCCGCAGGCGGTCATTGCCGAAGAAATAGGCTGATATGCGGTCGCCGACATGCAGCTGCAGCTTCAGCGCCGTATGCCGCGAGAGCAGCAACGGATAGTCGTTGCCCGCGCCGAAGGACGGTAGGCTGCCCTCGACGAGGTGCTGGCGCAGGAAGCTGACGTCGTAGTCTTTGCCAATGCCCTTGAACACGAGGCCGAGGAAGTCGGAGTCGGTCTTCAGGATGCCCTGTGCCTGCGTGTAGCGTGCTACGCGGCTGACTCCCTGCACGCTGCGTATGGCGCGCAGCAGCGAGTCGCTGACGGCGACGGGCAGCGGCTGTGCGGCTTGCTGTGCCAGGAAGTTCTCGATGCGGATATGGCTGCCGAAGCCCACCACCTTGTCGCGGATGGTGTGTTTGAAGCCGAGAATGACCGACACGGTGACAATCATGACGGCCAGTCCGACGGCTACGCCGGCTGTGGCTATCCTCACGGCAGGGCGGCTGACGGTGTGTTGTCCGCTGTCAGAGCGGTATATGCGTCGCGCAAGAAAATACGGTAGGTTCAAGCTTCAAATATCAAATATCAAACGTCAAATGTCAAACGTCAAATGTCAAACGTTAAATGTCAAACGTAAAATCATAAACTTCAAACATCAAACATCAAACTCTCCCAGGATAAGCTTCGAGGGCTTTGCGCAGCACGACGAGCGCCCGCTCCAAGTCTTCTTTCTTGAGCACGTAGGCTATGCGCACCTGGTCAATGCCGGCACCCGGTGTGGTGTAGAATCCGGCAGCAGGGGCCATCATCACCGTCTCGCCCTCGTACTGGAAGTCGGACAGGCACCAGCGGCAGAACTTCTCGGCATCGTCAACGGGCAACTTGGCCACCGTATAGAAGGCTCCCATGGGAATGGGCGAATAGACGCCGGGTATGCGGTTCAGTCCGTCGATGAGACACTTGCGGCGCTCCACGTACTCGTCATAGACGTCGCGGTAGTAGTCTTCAGGAGCGTCGAGCGATGCCTCTGCCACTATCTGTCCGATGAGTGGCGGCGAGAGGCGCGCCTGGCAGAACTTCATGACAGCCCGTCGCACGTCGGCATTCTTGGTGATGAGGGCACCAATGCGTATGCCGCATTCAGAATAGCGCTTCGACACGGAGTCGATGAGTATCACGTTCTGCTCGATGCCCTCCAGATGGCAGGCCGAGATATAGGGCGAGCCGGTATAGATGTATTCGCGATACACCTCGTCGCTGAACAGGTAGAGGTCGTATTTCTTTACCAGGTCGCGTATCTGGTTCATCTCGCGGCGCGTATAGAGATAGCCCGTGGGGTTGTTGGGGTTACAGATCATGATGGCGCGCGTGCGGTCGTTGATAAGCTCTTCGAACTTCTCGACCTTCGGCAGCGAGAAGCCTTCGTCGATGGTGGTGGCGATGGTGCGTATCTTCGCTCCTGCCGAGATGGCAAAGGCCATGTAGTTGGCGTAGGCCGGTTCGGGTACAATGATTTCGTCGCCAGGGTTCAGGCACGACAGGAAGGCGAAGAGCACCGCCTCGGAGCCGCCGCTGGTGATGATGATGTCGTCGGCAGTGACGTTGATGTTGTATTTCGCGTAATAGCCGACCAGCTTCTCGCGGTAGGCGAGATAGCCCTGCGACGGCGAGTATTCAAGGATGGTGCGGTCGATGGTTTTCAGCGCATCGAGCCCTACCTGCGGTGTGGGCAGGTCGGGCTGTCCTATGTTCAGGTGATACACTTTCGTGCCGCGCTTCTTGGCGGCGGCAGCCAGGGGAGCCAGTTTCCTAATGGGCGACTCCGGCATTTCCAAGCCGCGTACTGATATTTCGGGCATATTCTGTAGTCTGTGTATTGTTGTGTTTGGGTGAATGTTCTGTTGCTTTGCTGTGTAGGGGGCTTTTTCAGAGGGCTATCTTCATGAATACGGGATAGTGGTCGGAGTAGGTGAGGTCTGACCGGTAGTAAGTGAGCCCCTTGAGCACAGGGTCGTGGAAGATATAGTCGATGCGGACGGCTTTCTTGCCACGGAAGGTGTACATGTAACCGCTGCCGCACTCCTTGAAGCCATCGACCATGTGGCCTAACAGCGTGTTATAGACAAAGGAGTAGGGCACGTCGTTGAAGTCGCCGCAGAGAACGACAGGCTTCTCGCAGCTGCGCTTCTCGTTGGCTACGGTGATGGCTTGCGTGGCGCGGAACATCATGCCCAGCGTGTAGTTGCCGAAGATGGCACTCAAGAGGCGGCTGTTCTCCACCTCGTAGTTCTGTATGCGCAGCTTGTCGGCCTGATGCAGCGTGCCGCTGATGCCGGTGGTCTGCAGGTGAACGTTGAAGACGCGTATCTCATGGCCCTTCACCTCGATGTCGGCCCACTGGGCGCTGTTGTTGGTATAGTCGAAGAGGATGGCCTTGCTGGCCTTGATGGGGTAGCGGCTGTAGATGACCATATCGTTGCGGCCTACCGCCATATAGGGGAAATACTCCTTGTAGCTCTCCGAGTTCTTCTTGTCGCCGCTGGTCTCGTTGTACTCCTGCATGCAGAGGATATCGACCTTCTGGCGGCGCATCTCGGCCAGGATGTCCTGGGCCATGAATCCCGATGTCTCACGGCCGAACATGGCGACGTTGTACGAGGCTATCTTCAGCCCCGCCTGTGCGTCGGCCTTCTTATCAAGCGAGCGGAACTGGACGAGTGTGCCGATGTAGGGTATGCAGCACAGCAGAGTGACGACGGGAATGATGGCGAAGAGCCAGCGTCGGCGCACCAGCCAATAGACCAGCAGCACGGAGTTGGCCAGGATGAGCACGGGCAGGATATAGACCAGCATGGCCCCTGCGGTATGGCCTATGGGGCTGACATCGCCTCCGTAGAGCCCCATGAAAGTCATGACGGAAATAATCATCTGTGCCGTGAGGAACATCATGGCAACGTATTTGTAAACTGCTAATCTTCCCATAAGCTATGTGTAGCGTGTTGCGTTTTTTTATTTATTAATGTATTTCTGTACCAGGTCCAAGAGGTCTTCCACACGGAAGGGCTTGGCCAGGAACTCGTCGCAGCCGGCGGCCTTGGCTTCGCGGATGTTCTCCTCGAAGGCGTAGGCACTGAGGGCGATGACAGGCATGTCGTGGTTCACCTCTTTTATAATACGCGTGGCGTCGAGTCCGTTCATGTCGGGCATGCGGATGTCCATCAGCACCAGGTCTGGGTGCTCCTCTTCGGCAAAACTGACGGCCTCGATGCCGTTGACGGCACGGATGAGCCGATAGCGCTTGGTGAGCACGATACGCACCAGTTCGTAGTTGCTGTCTTCGTCTTCTGCCACCAGTATCAAGGGGGCATGCTGCACATCGGTCTTCGTGCTGACACGGATGGTACGCGAATTGGTGGTGATGCGGCTGTTCTTAGACATGCCGCCGATGGTGCCTTCAAAGGGCAGCACGAAGCGGAACGTGGAGCCTTGGCCTATATGTGATGTGACACTGATGGTGCCGCCCAGTTTCTCGACGATGATCTTGCAGAGCGCCAGACCGAGGCCGTATCCGTTCTGGGTTTCAGCGTCGCGTGACATATAGAGCTGGAAGATGCTGTCGAGGTCTTCGGGGGCGATGCCCGAACCGGTGTCTGAGACGTAGAACTCGACATCCTGTCCGTCGTTGATCAGACGGTATCCGTAAGTGATGGTGCCCTTGGAAGTGTGCTTGAGGGCATTGCTGATGAGGTTGGAGAACACCTGCGTGACGCGGTTCTGGTCGGTATTCAGCATCACGTTCATCGTGGGCTTGGTCCATACCAGCTTGACATCCTCTGTGCAACGGAACTTGAATACGAACTGCAGGTTCTTGCACAGCTCGTTCAGGTCGGTCATAGCCCGCTTGACGGTTACCTCGCCGGCCTCGACGCGCGAGAGATCCAGGATTTCGTCGATGAGGGCCAGCAGGCGGCTGTTGTTGCTCTCGATGATTTCCATGTATTTCATGCGGTCATCGGGGTTGTCGGTTTCGGCCATAATGCGTGCAAACCCCTCGATGGCGTTCAGCGGGGTGCGTATCTCGTGGCTCATGTTGGCGAGAAAGAGCGACTTCATGCGGCTGGCATTCTCGGCCTTCTGGGCCTTGTCTTCATATTGATCCAGCTTGGCGTTGGCTGCAGAGAGCTGTTGCTCTGCAGCCTGCCGTTTGGCATTGGCCTCAGCTATTTTCTGTATGAGAATCTCGCGTTCGTCTTGATTCATACTTTCTGCATTCCTTTCAGTATATACATAAATCGCTGCAAAATTAGGAAAAAATTTTCAATTACGCAGCATTTTGCAGCATTTTTTTTAGCCTCTTTTGGCTTTTTCCCATGTGCCGCCTCCCTGATGGTTGTGTAAATAGCGCATTCCCTGGAACACGTTCATGTTCATGAAAAGGAAATAGTAGGGGATGTAGAGCAGCCGGTTGTGGTGTCCAGAACGCTCGGCCTGATAGCCGGTGTATGCCGTGAGATAGAACGCGATTTGCAGCAGCCAGATGACAATGTATATCCATCCGGCCTTCATCATGATGAGCATCACGTTCAGCGGGATGAGTGCCAGCAGGGCGATGGGGGTGACGGTCCAGCGCAGCACACGGTGCGACACAAACTGGAAGGCCACGATGAAGCGGCGGAAGGGGTTCATCATGCCGCGCAGCCACCAGCAGCTCTGCAAGCCTCCGGCGGCGATGCGCCGCTTGCGCTTCGATTCCTCCAGGAGATTGGCCGAGCCGTACTCCATCGCGTAGGCTTTGGAGGTATAGGCGATGCGGTAGCCCCGGTCAACGGTACGCATGGACATGACGAAATCGTCGAGCAGTGCTTCTTCGGGCATGGGCTGGTAAAGGCGAGTACGGATGGCGTTCAGCTCGCCGGCAGCACCCATCGCGGAATACAGCTCGCTGTCCCACCGCTTCAGGGTGCTTTCGTATTTCCAGTAGAGGCCCTCGCCGTCGGCGGCAGCGTGCCCCTCGTAGCGGGGCATGACACGCTTCTCGCCGGCCACGCAGGCCACCTTGGGGTCCTGCATGCAGCGCACAATTTCGCGGATGGCCTCTTGGTTCACCAGCGTGTTGGCATCGGTCATCACCGTAATTTCACTTTTCACCAGGCTCAGTCCGTGGTTCAGTGCTGCCGTCTTGCCGCGTCGCTCAGGGCTGTAAACCACTTCCACCTCAGGATAGCGGCTTAGCAGGAGGTTGGTGTCGTCGGTAGAGCCGTCGGTCACCCACATCAGGTGAAGCTTGTCTTTGGGATAGTCTATCTGCAGCGTGTTGTCAACCTTCATGTCCACCACGTCTTGCTCGTTGTAGGCGCATACCAGGAAGGTGACGTCGGGCAGCTGGTCGTCGGGGGGCAGAACGGGTGATGCCGCCCTGCCCCTGACGATTCGCTTGATGGTGACGAGCAACCATAACAGCATGCCATAGCCGATGTATGTGTAGAAAACGATGAACGCACATATCCAGAATATGATTTTCACTGCTGTCATAACGGTTCCTCCTCGTGTGTTTTTTGTTCTGCTAAGAATTGGTCTCAATTTCCTCCTGCATGTCAATATACTGACGGTCTTTGTCGTAAAACTCGTATTGCAGGAAGGCTAGTTTCTGTGATGCTACGACACGTACTCCCATTCCGTATTTCATCTGCCACTGGCGCTTCAGCGACAGGAAGCCCTGATTGATATAGGCTGCCACGTAGGGATGGACGTGCAGGTAGAATTTGCGGATGCCTATCTTGTTGACAAGGCGGTCAATCTTGCTCTCTAATTGGTCTGTAAACAGGATGGACGACTTGATTTTCCCCTTTCCAAAGCACGTGGGGCAGGTCTCTTCCACGTTGACGTCCATAGCCGGGCGCACGCGCTGGCGGGTAATCTGCATCAGTCCGAACTTCGACAGTGGCAGAATGTTGTGGCGTGCCCTGTCTTTCTGCATGTTCTTGCACATGCGCTCGTAAAGCATCTGGCGGTCTTCGGCCAGATTCATGTCGATGAAGTCAACGACGATGATGCCACCCATGTCGCGCAGGCGCAGCTGGCGGGCCAGTTCGTCGGCAGCTCCAAGGTTCACCTCCAAGGCGTTGGCTTCCTGCCCGTTCTCGGCGCGCGTCCTGTTGCCCGAGTTGACGTCAACCACGTGCATGGCCTCTGTGTGCTGTATTATCAGGTAGGCACCGCGCTTGTAGTTGACCGTCCGTCCAAACGACGACTTGAGCTGTTTGGTGACGTTGAAATTGTCGAAAATGGGAACCGTTCCCGTGTACTGCTTGACGATGTTTTTCTTTTCCGGTGCGATGAGTCCTATGTAGTCGCTCACCTGGTGGAAGATGTCGTTGTCGTTGACGTAGATGCCGTCGTAGGTGGGGTCGAACAGGTCGCGGAGCATCGCTACGGCACGTCCCGTCTCTTCGAAGGCCAGCTGGGGCGCCTTGGTGGCTTTCTGCGCACGGGTGATGGTATCTTCCCATCGCTTCAGCAGCACTTTCATCTCTGAATCCAGTTCGGCCACACGCTTGCCTTCTGCCGACGTGCGTACGATGACGCCGAAGTTCTTCGGACGGATGCTCTGGACGAGCTGCTTCAGGCGTGTGCGCTCCTCACCTTTCTTGATTTTCGAAGATACAGACACCTTGTCGCCAAAAGGCATCAGCACCATGTAGCGGCCTGCAAAGCTCAGCTCGCAGGTCAGGCGGGGACCCTTCGTGTTGATGGGTTCCTTTACCACCTGCACCAGAATCTCCTGGCCTTGTTTCAGCGTAGTCTGCACACTGCCTTCCTTCGGTAGGTCGGGCAGCCGTGTGGCCTTGGCGATGGGGTATAGTTTCTTCTTGTCGCTTTGTACCTGTTTAAGATACTTCTCGTAAGAGCTGAATTGAGTGCCCAAGTCAAGATAGTGCAGGAAAGCATCGCGCTCGGAGCCAACGTCCACAAAGCAGGCATTCAGGCCGGGCATGAGTTTTTTCACTCGGCCCAGATAGATGTTGCCTACCGAGTAGCTGGCCTCTTCGCGCTTCTCGTTCTGGTATTCCACCAGGTTCTTGTCCTCGAGCAGGGCGATAGAGATTTCCTTCGGCTGGACATCGATGATTACTTCACTTGTCATTCTTGATACACTTTGTTGTTTTGATGATTCTTACTGAACCATAATGATGATTCTTACTGAACCGTTTTAATGGTTCTTAACTGAAAAGGAGCGTACCGTAAAAGATGCTCTCCCCGGTACACTCCTTCCATTTCTTTGTTTCGTCGGTCAATATGGGCCGCTTTGGCGGGCTTACTTGCTCTTATGACGATTCTTGCGCAGTCTCTTCTTACGCTTGTGGGTTGCCATCTTGTGGCCCTTCTTCTTTTTTCCGTTTGGCATAATGATAAATATTTAAATTGTGAATTATTTCATCTTGGCTATAAAGCTCTTAGCCGGCTTGAAGGAAGGATAGTCGTGAGCATCGATAATCAGCGTCGTATTCTTCGAAATGTTACGAGCGGTCTTCTTGGCACGATGCTTCACGGTGAATGTTCCGAAACCACGCAAATAGACGTTCTCCTTGTTGTTCGCCATACTGTTGCGTATTTCTTCCATAAAGGCTTCCACGGTAGCTGCTACATCCTTCTTCGGGAGCCCTGTGTCGTCAACAATTTTGTTGATAATATCTGCTTTTGTCATCTCTGTAAAGTTTGTATTTCTGTTTTCGGACTGCAAAGATACTGTTTTTCAGTGGTATATGGAAATTTTACAGCCTTTTTTTTCTTAAAATGTTTATTTTTCATAGCTTTCCGCTGCTTTTTTGACATTTTTACGGCGTGAAACGGCTAAAATTTCGATGATGCGGCTATGAAAAACGGCTGCGATGCGTTTTCGCGTGTGGGGTCTGTAACTCACCATACACACGTCTGTCAACCCTTAATAAATATAATAATGAACGTGCGCGACAGGAACAAGGTGATGCCGCCTAAGAAGCCTTCAAAACGGTACAAACGGTATTGCCTAACATAAAAGTAGGGCAGATGTTGCAAAAAAATCAAAATAATTGGCATTTAATCGGAATTTTTCCTTATCTTTGCAGTCTAAAAAATTTTTACCCTACAAATGGACCATATAAGGAACTTCTGCATCATCGCACATATAGACCACGGAAAGTCAACGCTGGCCGATCGCTTACTGGAATACACCAAGACTATTCAGGTGACGGAAGGGCAGATGCTTGACGATATGGACCTGGAGCGCGAACGCGGCATCACCATCAAGAGTCATGCCATACAGATGGAGTACATCCGTGAGGGCGAGAAGTATCTGCTCAACCTCATAGACACCCCGGGACATGTCGATTTCTCTTACGAGGTGTCGCGCTCCATAGCTGCCTGCGAGGGGGCCTTGCTGGTGGTAGATGCCACACAAGGCGTGCAGGCGCAGACCATCTCGAACCTCTATATGGCTATTGACAACGACCTGGAGATTATTCCCGTCATCAACAAGATAGACATGCCCAACGCGATGCCGGAAGAGGTGGAGGACGAAATCGTAGAGCTCATAGGCTGCGACCGCAGCGACATCATCCGTGCCTCGGGCAAGACGGGAGAGGGTGTCGAAGACATCCTGAATGCCGTCGTTGAGCGCATTCCCCATCCGCAGGGCGACGAGACTGCTCCGCTGCAGGCTCTCATCTTCGACTCGGTGTTCAACTCGTTTCGCGGCATCATAGCCTATTTCAAGATAACCAACGGCGTCATCAGACAGGGCGACAAGGTGAAGTTCTTCAATACCGGTATGGAGTATGTGGCCGACGAGGTGGGCGTGCTGAAGATGGACATGATTCCCCGCAAGGAGCTGCGCACCGGCGAGGTGGGCTATATCATCAGCGGCATCAAGAATGCCAAAGAGGTGAAGGTGGGCGACACCATCACCCATATCGCCAACCCTTGCTCGAAGGCCATCGAGGGATTCCAGGAGGTGAAGCCGATGGTCTTTGCCGGTGTCTATCCCATCGACCCGACAGACTACGAGAACCTCAGGGCTTCGCTGGAGAAGTTGCAACTGAACGACGCCTCGCTGACCTTCACGCCTGAGACATCCATTGCGCTGGGCTTCGGCTTCCGCTGCGGATTCCTGGGGCTGCTGCACATGGAAATCGTTCAGGAGCGGCTGGACCGCGAGTTCGATATGGACGTTATCACCACCGTGCCCAACGTCACCTATATGTGCTACACCAAGCAGGGCGAGCAGAAAGAGGTACACAACCCCTCGGGGCTGCCCGACCAGACGATGATAGACCATATCGAGGAACCCTATATCAAGGCGAGCATCATCACCGCAGCCGACTATATCGGCCCCATCATGACGCTGTGCCTCGACAAGCGTGGCGAGCTGATAGACCAGCAATACGTCAGTGGCAATCGCGTGGAGCTGCGCTTCATGTTGCCGTTGGGCGAGATAGTCATCGACTTCTACGACAAGCTGAAGAGTATCTCGAAGGGCTATGCGTCGTTCGACTATCATATCGATTCGTTCCGACCCTCGAAGCTGGCCAAGCTGGACATCCTGCTGAACGGCGAGCCGGTCGATGCACTCAGCACGCTGACGCACCAGGATAATGCAGTCACCTTCGGGCGCCGCATGTGCGAGAAGCTGAAGGAACTCATTCCGCGCCAGCAGTTCGACATCGCCATACAGGCGGCCATCGGTGCCAAGATCATAGCCCGCGAGACGGTGAAGCAGGTGCGCAAGGACGTGACGGCCAAATGCTACGGCGGCGACGTGAGCCGTAAGCGCAAACTGCTGGAGAAGCAGAAGCGCGGCAAGAAACGCATGAAGCAGATAGGCAATGTGGAGGTGCCGCAAAAGGCCTTCCTGGCCGTGCTGAAATTGGATTGACAACACATTCGGACTATAACAACAAATCAAAAACTGAAAATCTTTTATATACTATTATGACTACGATAGGACTGACAACGCGAGATGTGGCAAGAGAGTTAGCACGCCGATACAGTACCATGACCCACGACGAGCTGGACGTACTGGAGAGTATTCTTGTGCCGCTGAAATACCAGAAGGGCGAGGTGATTGTGAAAGAAGGCGAGGTGTGTAAGGCTATCTACTGGGTGGCCAAGGGACTTATCCGCCAGTTCTATTACAAGAACGGCAAGGAGCTGACGGAGTATATGGCTACCGAGAACACCATCTGCATGAGTATCGAGAGCCTCTTCAAGGAAGAACCCTCGCGCCAGCAGATGGTAGCCCTCGAACCCAGCATCCTCTATGCACTGCCCAAGGCTGCCCTGGAGCGCGAGGCCGTCAGGAACGTGAACATCCAGATGTTGTATCGTAAGATTCTGGAAGAGTCGCTCATCATCTCGCAGGTACATGCCGACATGCTGCGCTTTGAGTCGGCCCAGGAGCGTTATGCCAAGCTGGTGAAGCGTTCGCCGCAGCTGGTGCTGCGCGCCCCGCTGGTGTATATCGCCAGCTATCTGCAGATGACACCCGAGACGCTGAGCCGTGTCCGCACGTCGGCCCTGCTCGACGATTAGCGTACCGACTTGACATGCCGAGCGGCTCGTGCCCGACGATTAGAGCACAGACTGCCACGTAAACATACCGGGGAAAGCAGCTTCCAGCGAAGGCGGCTGCTCACGGAAAAGCCCATACAGGGCGCTGCCTGAGCCTGACATCGAGGCATAGGTGGCGCCCATTTCGTAGAGCCGGGCCTTGACCTGCCCGATTTCAGGGTGCAGGGCAAAGACACTGTCCTCGAAGTCGTTCGTCAGCGTGTCGCGCCATGTTTCCACAGGCTGCATCACCACCTCGGCACAGCAGACAGCTGGACGGTGGGGGTGTATCAGCGAGAAAGCCTCCCTGGTGGGCACGGGGATGTCGGGACGTACCACCGCGATGTGCCATCCTGTCAGGTCGAGGCTGATGGGGCGCAGCCTCTCGCCGATGCCCTCGGCATAGCTGGGCTGTCCGTAGATGAAGAAGGCACAGTCGGCACCCAGGCGGGCAGCGTATGCCGCCATCTGCTGCTGCGTCATCCCCAGCGCAAACATTTCGTTGAGCAGCAGTATCATGTAGGCACCGTCGCTCGACCCGCCGCCCATACCGGCCTGCATGGGTATTCCCTTCCACAGGTGTATGTGCAGTCGGGGCAGGGTGGGGAAGTCTGCTTTCAGCATCGTGTAGGCACGCACCACGAGGTTGCGCTGTTCGTCGCCGTCTATTTGCAGGTTGGTTACCTTCAGGTCGCAGTCGGTAGCGGAGGGGAAATCCTCCGACATAGGCTGTACTTCCAGCGCGTCGCAGATGGCAACCGGATAGAACACCGTCTCTAGATTGTGGTAACCGTCAGCCCGCTTTTCCACGATGTTCAGGCCGAGATTGATTTTAGCTATGGGATGTTTTGTCATGTCTATTCGTCTTTTGAGGTGCCAAAGTTACGAAGATTTATCCACCTCGCCAAACCATATCTTCATTTTCTTGCGAAAAAAACAAGAAAAAATTACGAAGTTTCAGAAAAAGTTCGTAATTTTGCACAATTAGGACTTACTTATCATAAAACTATTACGAAATGTTAACACAACAAGACCTGAAACAACTTGCCCAGAAAGGTATTTCTGAGCAGCAGATTGAGACCCAGTTAGGACAGTTCAAAACCGGATTCCCCTTCCTTAAGCTTGAAGCCGCCGCTGCTATTGGCAAGGGCATCGTAGCCCCCGACGAGGCATCGCGCAAGAGCTATGTCGAGGCTTGGCAGCAGTACAAGGCTGCCGGACGGAAGGTGGTGAAGTTCGTGCCCGCATCGGGTGCTGCCAGCCGTATGTTCAAGGACATGTTTGCCTTTGTCGATGCCGACTACGACGTGCCCACCACCGACTTCGAGAAGAAGTATTTCGACAACATCGAGAAGTTCGCCTTTTACGGCGAGCTGGACGCCGTCTGCCGTAAGAACGAAGGCAAGGGCATCAAGGAACTCATGGCAGCCGGTCAGTACAAGGCTGTCGCTGCCAACATGCTGAAGGCTGATGGGCTGAACTACGGACAGCTGCCCAAGGGCCTGCTGCTGTTCCACAGCTATGCGGAGGGTCCGCGCACGCCTATGGAGGAACACCTGGTAGAGGGGGCACTCTATGCTGCCTCGAACGGCGAGGCTCACGTACACTTCACGGTGTCGCACGAGCACATGGATTTCTTCAAGCAGAAGGTTGCCCAGAAGGCCGACTTCTACGCCCAGAAGTACGGCATTCGCTACGACATCACGTTCTCCGAGCAGAAGCCTTCGACAGACACCATAGCCGCCAACCCCGACGGCACGCCGTTCCGCAATGCTGACGGAAGCCTGCTGTTCCGTCCCGGCGGTCACGGTGCACTCATTGAGAATCTGAACGAGATAGATGCCGACGTCATCTTTGTGAAGAATATCGACAACGTGGTGCCTGACCGCCTGAAGGCCGACACCGTAGAGTGGAAGCAGATTATCGCCGGCGTGCTTGTCACCCTGCAGCAGAAGGCTTTCGACTATCTGCGCCTGCTCGACACGGGCAAGTACACCCACGAGCAGATAGAAGAGATTATCCGCTTCGTACAGCAGGACCTCTGCTGCCGCAAGGCCGACATCAAGCAGCTTGAGGATGCCGAACTCGTCATCTATCTGCACAAGAAGCTGAACCGCCCCATGCGCGTCTGTGGTGTGGTGAAAAATGTCGGCGAGCCTGGCGGCGGCCCGTTCCTGACGTACAACCAGGATGGTACGGTAAGCCTGCAGATTCTGGAGTCGAGCCAGATAGACAAGTCGAACAAGGAGTATATGGAGATGTTCACCAAGGGCACCCATTTCAATCCTGTTGACCTTGTTTGCGCTGTCAAGGACTATAAGGGCAACGCCTTTGACCTGCCCAAGTATGTTGACCCCACCACGGGCTTTATTTCGCAGAAGTCGAAGTCGGGCAAGGAACTGCAGGCACTGGAGCTGCCCGGTCTGTGGAATGGTGCTATGAGCGACTGGTCCACCGTTTTCGTAGAGGTTCCCCTCTCTACATTCAATCCTGTGAAGACGGTCAACGACTTGCTGCGCGAACAGCATCAGTAAAGTGACAGAACTTACCAACACAAATCTCGTTGAACCTCTTGTAAAGAACAAAAAAGGAGCGGCCCGATTGCGAGCCGCTTCATTTTGTCAGAAAAAAAAGCGACCCGTTTGTGCGAGTCGCTTCTTTTCTTCTGAGGTGCCTAGCAGATTCGAACTGCTGTAGACGGTTTTGCAGACCGTTGACTAAGCCACTCATCCAAGGCACCTTGTCATGTTTGCGGCTGCAAAGGTAATACATTTATTTGAATTCACAAAATTTTTTGCAGTTTTTTTTCAACTCACAGCTGTCACAAGGGCTTCGGCGACCCCTCAATACCTCCAAAAGCTGCCTTCCTGCATACCACAGGACTGCCGCAAGGACTGCTGCTACCAGTATGTTCTCGGCATTTATCGTCATCATGCTTACGCGGCGGTTTCAGTTTTTCAGCTTTCTGAGCAACACCTTGTTGATGGCCTGTATGCGGCGTCCCTGCTTGCCTATGTCGCGCCCTATGTCCTCGCGTACATTATTTATATTATTAAAGAAGTCGCTGAAAGCGTTCAGCAGCTGGTTGGGCTGCGCCTGATCTTCCGGCGCGTCGGGGTTCGTCAGTATCTTGATGCCTAGGTGCTCTATGTGTACATCGATGTCAGTGCCCGTCATGATGGGGTCGCCGTCGTAGTGGATGGCGCCCTCACTGGCGCGCCGTATGTGGATGCGCTCCGTGCGGAAGGTTTTGATCTTCGAGTTGTTACCCAGTGTCTTCATAAAAAGATCGGCAGCTATCTGGGGGGCTTCCAGCGCGTCGAAGGGCTCCATGATGATGACGTCCATCTTGCCGTCGCGCATCGTGGCACCGGGGGCGATATAGGCGTTGTTGCCGTATTGCGAGGCGTTGGCACAGGCTATGAGGAAGGCCTTGTAGCGCATGACGCCGTTTTCGTCGATAATCTCGTAGGTCTCCGGCTGGTACTTCAGCCCCTCCTTCAGCACATTCTCCACGTAGGTGATGGGGCCGCGCTTGCCCGCCTCGGCAAACTTCAGCGATATGAAGGCGTCGAAGCCCATGCCGCAGGTGCAGAAGAAGGGCAGTCCGTTGATGACACCATAGTCGAACGCCTCGATGTTGCAGCGGTTGATGATACTCAGGGCCCGCGACATGTCTAACGGGATGCAGAGGTGGCGCGCCAGCCCGTTGCCCGAGCCGCAGGGTATGACTCCAAGCGCCGTGTCGGTGTGTACCAGCGAGCGGGCCACCTCGTTCACGGTGCCGTCGCCACCTACGGCCACCACGATGTCGGTGCCCTCGGCAGCAAGGTGGCGTGCCATTTCAGAGGCATGCCCGCGATACTCGGTATGGCATATCCGGTAGTCGAACCGGCTCTTGTCTATCGATTCGTCCACCCGCGCAGGGAAGTGCTCCTTGCTCTGCGTACCCGAAATGGGATTAACGATGAATGCGATGTGTCTTTTTTCACTCATAATTGTGCAAAAATACAAATAAATTGTCGAAAAGCAGGAATAAAACGAAAAAATTTTGTCATAAAGTACAATTTATGCGTTTTTTTTTCATGGTTTGAATAAAATTGTGTAAATTTGCACCCTGAAACGAAAAAGCATAGCTACAGCTAAGTTAACAGACATGGGACAACTACAAGAGAGATATAAGCATTATCGCGAGCCACAGAAGTATATGGAGGCCGATGTCTATCCCTATTTCCGCGCCATTGAGGGAAAGCAGGGAACGGAAGTCGAAATGGGTGGCCATAAGGTGTTGATGTTCGGTTCGAACGCCTATACTGGTCTTACCGGCGACCAGCGCATCATTGATGCCGCCAAGGCTGCGTTAGACAAGTATGGCTCCGGTTGTGCCGGCAGCCGTTTCCTTAACGGTACGCTCGACTTGCACATCCAGCTGGAGAAAGAAATAGCCGAATTCGTGCATAAAGACGAATGTCTGTGCTTTTCCACAGGCTTCTCCGTCAATCAGGGCGTCATTCCGGCTGTGCTCAGCAAGGATGACTATGTCATCTGCGACGACCGCGACCACGCCTCTATCGTCGATGGGCGCCGGCTGGCCTTTGCCAAGCAGCTGCACTACAAGCACAACGATATGGACGATTTGGAGCGCGTGCTGCAGCGCCTGCCTCATGAGGCTATCAAGCTCATTGTCGTTGACGGCGTGTTCTCGATGGAGGGTGACTTGGCCAAACTGCCTGAGATTGTGGAGCTGAAGCATAAGTATAACTGCTCCATCATGGTGGACGAGGCTCACGGCATCGGTGTGTTCGGCGACCACGGGCGCGGCGTATGCGATTACTTCGGGCTGACCGACGAGATAGACCTCATCATGGGTACCTTCTCCAAGTCGCTGGCATCTATCGGTGGCTTTATAGCCTCCGACTGGGACACCATCAATTTCCTGCGCCACACGTGCCGTACCTATATCTTCTCGGCTTCCAACACGCCAGCGGCTACGGCGGCAGCTCTTGAGGCCCTGCACATCCTGCAGAAAGAACCCGAGCGCATCGAGGCCCTGTGGAAGGTGACGAGATATGCCCTGCAGCGCTTCAAAGAAGAGGGCTTCGAGATTGGCGATACCGAGAGTCCTATCATCCCGCTTTACGTGCGCGATGTCGAAAAAACATTCCTGGTGACGGCATTGGCATTCAAGGCCGGTGTGTTCATCAATCCCGTCATACCGCCCGCCTGTGCCCCGCAAGACACGCTGGTGCGGTACGCCTTGATGGCCACGCACACCGAAGAGCAGGTGGAACGTTCGGTGAAGGCGCTGAAGAAGATTTTCGTAGAACAGGGAATCATCAAGTAAGCCATTACTGACGAGCAGGGTGGGAGAGACCATCCTTTTTGGGGGAAAATCATCCCTTTTTTCCGAGGTGTAGCGCAGTTGGTAGCGTTCCTGGTTTGGGACCAGGCTGTCGCAGGTTCGAGTCCTGTCACCTCGACTGATTATTCTGAAAGAGAGACTGGTAGCACAACATTTACGTGCTGCCAGTCTTAGTCAATGTGGCGATAAGTGCCCTAAATTTCAACGCCCCCTGGTCTCCTCATTAGTGGCTTCTCCACGATCACCAGGAGCCTCTCCACGAAAATTAGTGGCCTCTCCACGATCAC
>CAMVAI010000074.1 GCA_947165435.1 uncultured Prevotella sp. | reverse complement strand
GGAATAGCGGATAAGCACAAACGATGCCTAAGACATCTTTCTACCGCTCATGATTTCTAATCCGACATCCGCCCTCCTCATCCGACATCCGCCCTCCCCTCGCAAAAAACCGCGATTTCATCGGGATTTTCTACCGTAAATATATATATATATTGTCGAAAAAAATAATCCCCAACACCTACGACACCTACAACACCTGAAAATCTTTCAACATCTCGTTGGCTTAGGTGTCGTAGGTGTAAATTCACTGAATTTACCGACATGAAGGAGGTGTAACCAACTGGTTATAGTCAGGGATATGATCCAAGAACCGGTAGGATTGTTGCTCGTAGTCCATGAGGCAGCAGTAGTGCTGCATACCGTTGCTGACCATTAAGTAGTCGACACGAAGCAACAGGTTGTAGATGGAAATCTGGCGGAACACCCGCTGGGTCAGCGAAACCGTGGGAGCCTTGTACTCGATAATCATGCGCGGACGAGCCGACAGGTCGTAGAGGATGGAGTCGCAGCGCAGACGCTTCTCGCCGCAGCGTAATTCGATTTCGTTGCCTAAAAGCCCCTTGGGGTAACCCTTGTGCTCAACGAGGAAATGGGTGAAGTGCTGGCGTACCCACTCTTCGGGGGTAAGCGACACGTAACGGCGGCGAAGGAAGTCGAAGATCTCGGGCTTTTCGCGCGTTCCCCTTACAGAGATGGGGCAGGCAGGTAGATTCAACTGTTGCATTTCGGTGGCAAAATTACAAAATTAGTGGCAAACGAGTGACAAAACAGGCGATAAATTTGTTTTTTAGCCTGCGAATTAGTAACTTTGCAGCATGGCTCAGCAAACAGTAACCTACGAGAGCGTGATGCACGACCTGAAAGAGCGCAAGTTCAAGCCCATCTATTACTTGATGGGCGACGAACCGTATTTTATCGACAAGATAAGCGACTGGATAGCCGACAACGTGCTGCAGCCCGAGGAGCGCGACTTCAACCAGACGGTGCTCTTCGGCTCGGACGTGAACGCATCGCAGATAGCCGATGCAGCGCGCCGCTACCCGATGATGGCCGAACGCCAGGTGGTGATAGTAAAGGAGGCACAGAACATCAAGAACACGGAGCCCATAGAGCGGTACTTGAAGAACCCTATGGCATCAACCGTATTAGTGATGTGCCATAAGAACGGCACCATTGACGGGCGGAGGCGTGAGTATGTGAAGACCATTCAGCAGACCGGAGTGCTCTTCGAGAGTAAGAAATTGCGTGAGCGTGACCTGCCGTCGTTTATAGAGAGGTATCTGAAGGCCAAGAATGCTACCATTGAGCCGAAAGCAATACAGATGATAGCCGACTCGATAGGGGCTGATCTGAGCCGTTTGACCGGTGAGATGGACAAGGTGCTGCTGTCGCTGTCTGAGCAGGACAGGAGAGTGACACCACAGGTGGTAGAGGACCAGATAGGGGTGAGCAAGGACTTTAATGCCTTCGAGCTGCGCGATGCCATCGTGAACAGAAATATATTCAAGGCAAACCAGATCGTGAAATATTTCGACGACAATCCCAAAGCGGGCAGCATCTACTCGTTTCTGCCCATGCTGTTCAATTATTTCCAGAATCTGATGATTGCGTACTACTGTCCGCAGAAGGGGAGTCAGGAGGCTCTGGCTGCTTGGTTGGAGCTGAGGTCGCCCTGGGCAGCCCGCGACTATATGACGGGCATGCAGAACTACACAGGAATGAAAGTGATGCAGATTATCGCGAAAATCAGGGAGATGGATGCCAAGAGCAAGGGTCTGGACAATCCGAATACGCCGCCGGGTGAACTAATGAAAGAATTGCTGTTTTTCGTCTTTCATTAGGTGATGGGGAGTGCCCATCGGTCGGTGCTGATAGAGCGAAAGAGAGTGACAGACATCCCGAATGGGGTGTTTTTTTTTTCTATAATCTCAGTTTTTTCTGACAGTAAATCTTGCCGTCCAATGCCGATGTATAAAGGGGAGGAACCCAAAAATACCCCCTTCAAAACTCGCGAATTTTCAGCCGTTTTTACCACCGTGCGGAAAGTGGGGAAAAACGGAAAAACCTTCGTAAAAAAAACTTAAAAATTTAGGTTTAACAAATGTTTGTATTTTGTTTTCTGAATCGTAAAATGTAAATCAATAGTATTTCTGTAATTTATTCGGCAGTCTAAACATCGGATTTGGTTTACAAAACTAAAATAACAAACAGTAAACATAAAAACGCAAATGTAAACCGATTAGTTTTGTTTTGTATATTTATATATATTCTTTCTTTATTTATAGGTATATATCTTTTAAAACCAAGTGTTTATGTAGTAAAATCTATAAAATGGTTCAATTCTTTTGTGATGTATAGCGGATATGCGTGATTTAGATTTGTTATACACACAAATAAGGATAGTATAAGCCATTAGAACCCAATAATATATGAAATAATGACACATAAAAGCTTTAGCCTAAAAATGGGCATTTACATTTACAAATCCCGAATCGTGGGAGTAAAAACACGTTTCTGAATTTTGATTTACAAAGCACAGGTTTATAATTTACAATTCAGAATACAAAATTTCCTTTAGATTTCTTGTGTATGTCAAAAAAATGCTTTACCTTTGTAAACGCTAAGGAAAATAGCGAAAAATGCCCTTTATTGGAGGGAGAACATAACAACGATGGACACAAAAGACAGAATCAAACAGATTATGGAAAGTCAGCACATGACCCAGCAAGTCTTTGCCGACTTCCTTCAGCAGTCGCCAGCCACACTGAGCAGTATTTTCAATGGTAGAACCCGTCCTACCCTGAATATAGTGGATGCCATCAAGGCCAAGATTCCGAATATCAGTATAGAATGGCTGCTTTATGGTACGGGTGAGATGTTTTCTCAGCCTATGGAGTCTGCGCAAGCTGCCATATCGGGCAATAACGGTGAAAGGCAGGACATGTTGCTACCGTTTGAAGAAGGCGATATGGGTCAAAGTACACCGCAAAATACTTTTCATGGTACACTACAGGGTGCTCTGCACAGTGAGTATGCGGTGCCTCAGGCGGCTGGCGTGCCGTCTGTTCAGCCGGGTGTGAAGTCCAGGCATCAGGAATATGCCGGTGAGGAGGTGAAAATGGTAGAGAGAACACCCCGTAAAGTCACCGAAATCCGGGTCTATTACGACGACCAGACATACGAGACCTTTGTGCCTGCAAAGAAGTGAGAGCCATTAGTGGGAAGGCAAGAGCAACGTAGCCCATGAAGTATCACTTCATAGGAGAAAAACCATCTGTTAGTTGCTTTTTGGCTTGATATTCAATGGTTTATAGGGTGTTCCGGCACGTGTGTGCTGGCAAGTGAGGTGTGGCCTATCGAGGCAGATTTGCTCAACGAACGAGTAGTTCTGCAAAGGATAAATGTTGGTTATATGGGCTATCCGGCATACAGCCTTAGCGGCAGGGTTGCTTGTTGATTCTGGAAGCAACCTGATGCCGTTGAGCACGATAAACAGCGTGCAGAATAGCGCTATTAAAAGGTTGAAAAATAGGATTCTGTCCATAAGATGTTGCAAATGTAATATATTATTCTGAATTTTCCAAATTTATTTCCAAATATATTTCCTAATAATTGTTATAATTCATAACGATGTAGTTGAAAAAAGGGCTATATTTCGTACCTTTGCAAGTGGAAATCAACAACAGCTTATGAAAAAATATATCGTTGACTTAAGCGTTCGTGCCGTTGAGCATCTCTCGGCGAAGCATGTTTTAATCAGGTTGACAAGCGAACAGCGACTGCCAGAGATGCAGGCAGGCCAGTTTGTGGAAGTGCGCGTGGATGGTGCTGAAAACACCTTTCTGCGCCGCCCTATCTCTATCAATTTCGTTGACCGCGATGCCAATGAACTGTGGCTCATGGTGGCTATGGTGGGTGAAGGGACTCGCCGGTTAGGCAGTCTGCGGCCCGGTGACACGCTGAACGGGGTGCTGCCCTTGGGTAACGGCTGGACGCTCCCTGCGGCGGATGTCGAAGGACGTAAGCGTCGCGTGCTCTTGGTGGGCGGCGGAGTAGGTGTCGCCCCCTTGCTGTATTTGGGGGCAACGCTGCGCGACAGGGGGGGGGAACCAACGTTCCTCTTGGGCGGGCGCAGCGCGAAGGATCTGTTGGAATTAGAATATTTCAAGAGGTACGGGCGCGTATGTGTGACTACAGAAGACGGAACGGCTGGTGAACGTGGCTTTGTCACCAACCACTCGGTGTTAGAGGAACCGTTTGACCATATCGCCACTTGCGGACCTACGCCCATGATGAAGGCTGTGGCCCGTTATGCTCGGCAGAAGGGCATAGACTGTGAGGCTTCGTTGGAGAATATGATGGCTTGCGGGCTGGGGGCCTGTCTTTGTTGTGTGGAGAAGACCACGGAGGGGAATCTCTGCGTGTGCAAGGAAGGGCCTGTATTTAATATCAAGCGGCTGTTGTGGAAGTAAATTCGTGATTTCGGTATTCCGTAATATCGTTATACCGTAATATCGTTATACCTACCGTTATACCGTTAATCGTAATACCGTTAATTTGTAATTCGAAAAAAGATGTCAGACTTAAAAGTAAATATTGGTGCTTTGGCACTGAAAAACCCCGTGATGACCGCCTCGGGCACGTTTGGATACGGCCTGGAGTTTCAGGATTTCATACCCCTCGACGGCTTGGGTGGCATCATTGTGAAAGGCACCACGTTGAAGCCTCGGCAAGGCAACGACTATCCGCGTATGGCTGAAACGGCACAGGGAATGCTGAACTGTGTAGGGCTACAGAACAAGGGTGTTGATTATTTCTGCGAGCATATCTATCCGCAGATTAAGGACATTGATACGAATATGATAGTGAATGTCAGCGGATCGTCGCCGGAGGACTATGCCGAGTGTGCTGCCCGCATTGACGCATTGGAGCATATTCCCGCCATCGAATTGAACATCTCGTGTCCGAATGTCAAGGACGGAGGTATGGCTTTCGGTGTCACGTGTGCTGGTGCCGAGAGTGTCGTCAAGGCTGTAAGGCAGCGTTATCACAAGACACTCATTGTCAAACTGTCGCCTAACGTGACGAATATTGCCGATATTGCCCTTGCCTGCGAGGCCCAGGGAGCCGACTCCGTGTCGCTTATCAACACGCTGATGGGAATGGCTATCGATATAGAGCGCCGCCGTCCCGTACTCAGCATTGGCACGGGAGGCCTGAGCGGGCCTGCCGTGAAGCCTGTGGCCCTGCGGATGGTGTGGCAGGTGGCCAAGGCCGTCAAGATTCCTGTGGTAGGCTTGGGGGGCATAGCCACCGCCGAGGATGCCATCGAGTTTCTGATGGCCGGAGCCACGGCGATAGAAATCGGTACAGCCAATTTTCTGGACCCTGCTGTCACCATCAAGGTGCGCGACGGCCTCAATGCTTGGCTCGACGCACATGGTTGTGCCGCTGTTGGCGAGATTATAGGGTGCCTGTAGGGTTCTTGTAGGGTTCTTGTAGGATTCGTCGGGAGAGTAGCTTTGTTATCTACTGATTCCTATGAATTATCTACTGATTGCCAAGATTTATCTACAAAACTCTGATTCTTCTTCACCTTGGGTATATAAGAAAAATTTGAGGGCGGCCAAACGGCCGCCCTCAACCAACACAAAAACTAAACTAGACTTAACTAAAGCATATTAGGATTTTCACAAACCCTGAATAGCACTTGCAAAGGTAGTATAATTATTTTAAACTACCAAATTTTTCTATCTTTTTTGCATGAACATTCGATAAAAACTACATTTTAACCGTTTTGTTGAGCAGAAAAGCGTCCAAAATGACCATTGCCGTCATGGCTTCAACGACAGGGACAGCTCGTGGCAAGACGCAAGGGTCGTGACGCCCGCGAGCCGTCAAGGTTGTCTCTTCGCCTTGGCTGTTGACGGTGATCTGTTCGCGGAGTAGGGTAGCGACGGGCTTAAATGCCACACGGAAGTAGATGTCTTGTCCGTTGGAGATGCCGCCTTGTATGCCCCCGCTGTGGTTAGTGGCTGTGGTGATGCGTCCCTCTTCGATCCGGAAAGCATCGTTCTGCTCTGAGCCGCGTGCCGTCACACCGGCGAATCCCTCACCGTATTCAAATCCTTTCACGGCATTGATGCTCAGCATGGCGGCACCCAGTTGGGCGTGCAGCTTGCCAAACTCCGGTTCGCCTAAGCCTGCCGGACAACCCTTGACGACACATGTTATCACGCCGCCGATAGTGTCTCCTTCCGCTTTCACCTGTTCTATGAGGCGAATCATGGCTGCCGCCCGCTCGTTGTCGGGACACCTTACGCTGTTGGCCTCGGCTTGTGCCAGGTCGTAGTGATGGTAGTCGTGCTCCAGGCGGATGGCCCCCACCTGCGAGGTGTATGCCGTGATGCTGATGCCTATCTGCCGGAGGGCCAGCTTGGCCAGGGCGCCTGCCACACAGCGGCTGATGGTGATGCGTGCCGACGAACGCCCTCCGCCGCGGTGGTCGCGCGTACCGTACTTCATCTGGTAGGTATAGTCGGCATGCGACGGTCGGAACACCTCGCGCAGGTTGTCATAGTCGTGGGAGTGCTGGTTGGTGTTGCGCACGATGAAGCCGATGGGGGTCCCAGTCGATTTTCCCTCGAACACACCACTCAGCAGTTCCACGCGGTCGGCTTCCTGTCGTGCGGTGGTGATGCTGCTCTGGCCTGGACGGCGGCGGTTCAACTCGTGCTGAATGAAGTCATTATCGATGGCAATGCCTGCTGGCATACCATCTACCACCCCTCCGATAGCCTCGCCGTGGCTCTCGCCGAAGGTGGTAAGTCTGAATATTCGTCCTGTTGAGTTCATTGTGTCTGTTCGGATTGTTTATCGATTAATGGCAGTGACCGTATCCGCCTTGTTCCTTCCCATGGTGCTGACAGTCTCCACCTTCGCATCCGTCTGTGCCGCAACCGCCTTCGCAGTCGCCGCCGCAACCTCCATGACAGCCCTTGCAGCCTCCGGTCAGTCGGGCTATCAGGTTGTCAATCTCTTCCTTCGTGGCATCGCGATGCTCCAACACGATACCTTCAAAGTGTAGCGTCTCGCCAGCCAGCGGGTGGTTCAGGTCAATCGTCACCTTTTCAGGGCTTACCTCCTTCACGCGTCCGTAGAACTGAGTGCCCTCTTCGTTCTGCAGGGGAATAATGGCTCCAGGGTAGATGTGTGCATGGTCGAACTTGCCGTCGATGTAGAAAGACTCGCGATTCATTTCGATGACACGCTCCTTGTAGTATTCGCCGTAGGCCTGCTCTTTTGGCAGCGAGAACGCGAAAGCCTGTCCTTGCTGCAGACCGATGAGCTGTGCCTCGAAAGCATCGAGGGCGATGCCGAAGCCGCTGATAAAGTCGAACGGCTTTCCTACGGATGTCTGTTCCACCAGTTCCCTGCCATCCTCGCCATCTACATACAGGCGGTATTGAACGGCAATGTACTTGTTGTTGTTTTCTTCCATCATTGTTTCAAATATGAATAGGTTTATCTCATGTCTATATACAAAAACGCCCCGCTGGGTGCGCTGTTCCTGTGGGAAGCGGGCGGGATTTTGTCGATGCAAAGGTAGTCATTATTTCTGGAAAATCCAAGTTTTTTGCTAACTTTATGTCACTTTTCGTCAAACTTTATGTTGTTCAAAGCCGATTATCATGCTCCATCGGCATTCAATCGGGGTGGTTCCATGTCGCTTGGGCCGTCAATTACACCTTATTATATATAATAACAGTTGCCAAACAGATAACGGGCAACTGCCTTGCATCATGTGGCTACGTAAGCGGTGCATTATTTGACGAAGGTCAAGAATTGGGCTGTGTGCGGAAACAAACAGGGCAAAAAACTTGGAACTTGTGCTTTTTCGCCTTATCTTTGCATCGTCATTCGGAAACAAAGCCGTTTGACAGTAAGGATAACATTATAGTAAAAAGATTTAAAAAGTAAGAAAGGGTAACACAATGAAAAGAATGATTTTGATGCTTGTAGCCATGGTTAGCATGACGGCTACGTTTGCAGAGAATGAGGAGACAGCAAGCCTCCATACTACAGAGGCTTACAACATGACTGTCAACATGAACAAGCTCGGTATGGCTCTTAACCTGTCGAAAGACCAGGTAGAGGGAGTCGAGGAGATTCACAAGACCTTCTGCGCCGAGATGATGTTCGCCGCCCAGTATGGCAAGGACGAATGCGCCAAGCGTGTAGATAAGGCCATTGCCAAGGATCTGCTCTACATGAGCTACATCCTGAACAACGACCAGATGCGTAAGTATCGCATGCTGCTGAACGTGACGCTTGTCAATCGAGGCATTAAGTAAGCATGAAGAAACGCGATTAAAGAACCATTTAAAAAGCAACGGTCACCGTTCTCTTTCCAAGAGGGCGGTGACTTTTCTTTCCGCTGCTTTTGTGTTGATTCGGAGGGCGGTGACTTTTCTTTTCGCTGCTTTTGCGCTGATTCGGAGGGCGGTGACTTTTCTTTCCGCTGTTTTTATTGGTTTTGGAGGGCGTTGACTTGACTATTGTGACTTTTGTATTGATATTGTATTCTTAAAAAACCTTGAAAATTTGTTTATTTCACCTTTAAATTGTAACTTTGCAGCCGATTAGTGCCTTTCGGCTCGTGTCAGAAGCGGGACAAGGTGCTGTATCGCTCCCAACAGAGGTGAAATTTAATAAACATAAATGTAGAAAATGAAACGCTTTTTAGTAGCAACCGCTTGTCTTGTCGCGACATCGCTGAGCTCTTTTGCCCAGATGTCCGACCAGCAGGTGATGGATTTTGTGGCGCGAGAAGCCAAGGCCGGCACCAGCCATTCGCAGATAGTCACTCGACTGGTGCAGCGTGGCGTGAAGATCGACCAGATTCGCCGCATTCGCAATCAGTACGATTCGCAAATTAAGAGCCGTGGGCTGCAGGGAGCAGCCGACGGCGCAGTGTCAATGGCTGCCGAGCGCATGAAGGCCAACAGCGACGGCACCACGTCGCAGGAGGTGACCACGGGTCGTCGCGGCACCACGGGGCAGGCCTACGCCGATGCCGCCGAGGAGCATGCCGCTGCCGAGCGCGACGTGCAATCGACGCAGAACGTGGCTGGCGAGACAGCCGGCAAGCGCGTTTTCGGCCGCGACATCTTCAATACGCGCCGCCTCTCGTTCGAGCCCAACATGAACATGCCTACTCCGCAGAATTATGTGCTGGGTCCCGGCGACCAGTTGGTGATTGACATCTACGGCGACTCGCAGAAGACGTTGGTACACACCATCTCGCCCGAAGGCACTATCACCGTCAGCGGCGTAGGCCCTGTGCAGGTGAGTGGACTGAGCGTGGCCGCCGCCCAGCAGAAAATTCGCCAGAAGGTGGGTTCTCACTACAGCGGCAGCAATGTGCGCCTGACGCTTGGCCAGATGCGTACCATCATGGTGAACATCATGGGTGAGGTCAGCCAGCCCGGCACCTACCATCTGTCGGCTTTTGCCACCGTGTTTCATGCCCTCTATATGGCCGGTGGCATCAATTCTTTAGGTACGTTGCGTAATATCAAGGTTTATCGCGGTGGCCGTCTGGTTACCGTTGTCGATATTTACGAGTATATTCTGAAGGGTAGGTTGGCAGGTAGCATCAACCTGCAGGACAACGATGTCATCCAGGTAGGTCCCTACGAGAGTCTGGTGGGTATCACGGGCAATGTGAAGCGCCCCATGTTCTACGAGATGCGTAAGAACGAGAGCGTAGGCACGCTGCTCGAATATGCCGGCGGTTTTACGGGCGATGCCTTCAAGAAGTCGGTACGCTTGGTGCGCCAGACCGGTGAGCGCTATACCGTACACAATGTCGAGGAGTTCGACTTCAACACCTTCAAGTTAGACGATGGCGATGCTGTCAGCGTCGATGGTATTCTGAACCGCTACGAGAACATGGTAGAAATCAAGGGTGCCGTGTTCCGTCCGGGCCAGTTCAACCTGAGCGGCAATGTCACCACCGTCCGCGGACTGGTGGAGGCTGCCGAGGGCTTGACGGAAGACTCCTATCCCGACCATGCCATCATCCACCGTCTGAAGGCCGACCGCTCGCTGGAAATCGTGCCCGTCGATGTGAAGGGTATCATGATGGGCAGCGTGGCCGATGTCCCCCTGCAGAACGAGGACGTGCTCTTCATTCCCACCCAGGAGGAGATGCGCAAGGAGCGTTCGTTCACCATTACGGGTGAAGTGATGAACCCCGGCACTTTCGAGTATGCCGACAATACCACCATCGAAGACCTGATTATCCAGGCCGGTGGTCTGCGCGACGGAGCCTCGCTGGCCCGTGTCGATGTGAGCCGCCGCATCAACAATCCCTATTCTACGGTGAAGACCCGCGAGATAGCCGAGACGTTCACCTTCGACCTGAAAGACGGACTGGTCATCGGCAGCGAGCGCAATTTCTTCCTCCAGCCCTACGATGTGGTGCATGTGCGCCGCAGCCCGGGCTATGTGATGCCTCGCAACATCACCGTTACGGGTGAGGTGAACTACGAAGGCTCGTTCACTATTGAGAAGAAAAACCTGCGCCTCACCGATGCCATCCAGATGGCCGGTGGCGTGACCCCCGATGCCTATATCAAGGGTGCCCGTCTGGTCCGCCAGATGAACGACGAGGAGCGCTCCCGCCGTCAGGCCGTGCTCGATGCCCTGCGCAGCTCGCTGAACCGCAAGGACTCCGTGGCTTGGGACAAGATGGAGATGGGCAACAGCTACGTCATCGGTATCGAGCTGGACAAGGCCCTGGCCAATCCCGGCGGCGAATACGATATCGTGCTGCGTGAGAACGACCGGATCAACGTGCCCGAATATAACGGAACGGTGAAGATTTCCGGCGACGTGCAGTTCCCCAACACCGTCACCTTTGCCGGCGACAAGGGCTATAAGTGGTATGTCAACAAGGCAGGCGGTTTCACCGAGACGGCCCGCAAGAGCAAGGCGTTCGTCGTCTATCAGAATGGCATGATGGCCCGCTGCAAGGCTGGTACGAAGATTGAGCCGGGCTGCGAAATCGTGGTGCCCAGCAAGCGTCCGAAGCAGCCTTGGCGTGTCAGCGAGATTCTGGCCGGTATCTCCTCGCTCACTGGTCTGGCATCCATCGTGACGGCTATTGCCTACATGACCAAGAAATAATCCTTCAAACGTAGAGAACGATATGACAGAAAACAATCAGAATAAACCGCAATACATCGAGCAGGAAGAGGAGAGCAGCATCGACTTCAAAGCCATCTTCGATGCCTTGCTGAAGCATAAGAAGCTCTACTACAAGGTGCTTGCCATCACCTTTGTCGTGAGCTGCATCTATACGCTCTCGCTGCACAACTACTACACCTGCGAGGTGAAGCTGGCTCCCGAGCTGAGCACCAGTCGCAGCAGCAGCTCGCTCAGCGCGCTGGCCATGCAGTTCGGACTGAAGATGGGTTCGGGCATCATGGGCAACTCTGAAGCCCTCTATCCCACGCTGTATCCTGAGTTGGTCAGCTCTACCGACTTCAAGGTGAGCCTTTTCAAAGTTCCTGTACACAAGATGGACAGCACCCGCGTCACCACGTATTACGACTATCTGAAAAACGACCAGAAGACGACGTGGTGGAGTGCCGCCATCGGTGGTACCCTGAAGTTTATCTTCAGCCTGTTCACCGAAAAGAAGGAGGAAATCAAGACCGTCGATCCCTTCCGGCTCACCAAGCCGCAGGATCGTATCGTGAAGGCCCTCGACAAGAGGATTGTCTGCGAAGTGGACAACAAGACGCTCGTCATCACCATCAGTGTCATGGACCAGGATCCGTATATTGCCGCTGCCATGGCCGACACCGTGCGTACACGTCTGCAGGAGTTCATCACCGACTACCGCACCAAGAAGGCCCGCGTAGATCTTGAATTCAACCGCAAGCTATACAAGGAAGCCAAGGCCCGCTACGAGAAGGCCCGCCGCCTGTATGCCGACTATGCCGATGCCAACCAGGACATGGTGCTGCAGAGTGCCCGCACGAAGCTCATCGACCTGGAGAACGACATGCAGTTGAAGTATAACGCCTTCAACACCGTAGCCCAGCAGCTCACTGCCGCTGAGGCTAAGGTGCAGGAAGAGACCCCGTCGTTCACCACCCTGCAGAGTGCCACCGTTCCCGTGAAGAAGAGCGGCCCGGGCCGTGCCAAGATAGTGCTTGTGTTCCTCTTCCTCGCGTTCATTGTCACTTCGGCATGGATCCTACATAAGGAAGACCAGCTGAAACCGCTGCTCGGACTGGCGTAATCGCCGACGGGTCCGCATGGGTCTAAACACCCCATGTCGGCAAAGTTGCGGAAAACCGCTGTTTGCCGGCATCGCAAAAAGCAGAAAAAGGGAGCCGCTCCACGCTGTTGGAGGTCGGTTCCCTTAAATTATTGCCAGTTTTTTTGTCTATTCCAATTATTCTGTGTACTTTTGTAGGCAGTAAACATTCATACATTCCGTTCAAATCGTGTTTAAATATTAAAAAAGAAATAGAGAGCAATGAGAACAATTAAATGGATTTTCCTTCTTGTCGCCGTTGCCGTGTTCACCAGTTGCGGCACCACATCTACCGTGCCCATCACGGGGCGCAAGCAAAGCCTGATGGTCAGCGACCAGCAGGTGCTCAGCCTGAGCAATCAGCAGTATCAAGA
This sequence comes from uncultured Prevotella sp., assembly GCA_947165435.1. Classification (GTDB taxonomy): domain Bacteria; phylum Bacteroidota; class Bacteroidia; order Bacteroidales; family Bacteroidaceae; genus Prevotella. Next base: position 6,585 of record CAMVAI010000074.1, on the reverse strand, counting down.
GTATATGAAGACCGCCAAGCCTTCTACGAATGCCGCCAATACAGCCATGGTGAAGCGGGTAGGGCAGCGGCTGGCCAGTGCCGTGGAGGGCTATATGAACAGCCACGGTCTGCAGAGCGAGGTGGCCAACTACCGCTGGGAGTTCAATCTGGTGCAAGACCAGCAGGTGAACGCCTTCTGCATGCCCGGCGGCAAGATAGTGGTCTATGAAGGCATCCTGCCCGTCACCCGCGATGAGCCGTCGCTGGCCATTGTCCTGGGTCATGAGATAGCCCACGCCGTAGCCAAGCACTCTGCCGAGCAGATGTCCACCGCCATCAAACAGCAGTATGGCGCACAGGCCCTGAGCATGGTGCTCGCCGGAGCTGGAGCCAGCTCCAACCTGCAGAGCATTGCCGGCACCGTGTTCGGTTTGGGAGCCAAGGGCGCCAGTGCCAAGTATTCGCGCAACCATGAGAGCGAGGCCGACCATCTCGGCATCATCTTCGCCGCTATGGCAGGCTACGACCCGCAGGTGGCTGTCGGCTTCTGGCAGCGCATGTCGCAGGCCACGGGTGGCGGCTCTACGTCGTGGCTCAGCACGCACCCCAGCGATGCCACCCGCATCCAGCAGATACAAGGTTGGATGCCCGAAGCCCTGCAGTATTACCAGGGAGGCGTAGCACCTGCTTCCGTTCCGGCATCGGGTAAGTCTGTCACGTCTAAGAAATCTGCCAAGACAAGCCCTGCTTCCAAGAAACCGATGAAGACGATCCATATCAAGTCGAAATAAGCTGATGACATCTATTCACATCAAATCCAAATAAGCTATGAAACATCAACTCACCATCCTCGCGGCAGCACTCTGCCTCACCGCAGCTGCTCAGACCAACGGCGGCGGCATCTCCCCCGAGATGCTGCAGCAGATACGCCAGCAGCAGGCTCCCACGGCTTCCGACCGTGCCCTGCGCAATGCGCTGGCCTCCAATGCCATCGACCAGCTGGCCAAGAACCAGGCCAATGCCGGAGCACTGAACACCTATTTCAGTGTGGAGACGAAGAAACAGTCTATCACCGACCAGAAGTCGAGCGGGCGCTGCTGGATGTTCAGCGGACTGAATGTGCTGCGCTCCAACTTTGCCCGCCGTACCGACTCGCTCACCGTCTCGCTCTCGCAAGACTATCTCTTCTTCTACGACCAGCTGGAGAAGGCCAACCTCATGCTGCAGGGAGTCATCGATACCGCCAAGGAGCCTATCGACGCCCAGCGCGTGCAGTTCTTCTTCCACCATCCCGTCAGCGACGGAGGCACCTTCTGCGGCGTGGCCGACCTGGCCGAGAAGTACGGACTGGTGCCTGCCGACGTGCAGCCCGAGACCTACTCTGCCGAGAACACGTCGAAGATGGCCGCCCTGCTCAAGTCGAAGCTGCGCGAACAGGGCCTTGAGCTGCGCCGCATGATAGCCGACGGCAAGAAGGCCAAGGACGTGCAGAAGCGCAAGACCGAGATGCTGGGCGACATCTACCGCATGCTGGTCATCACCCTCGGCCAGCCCGTCAGCGAGTTCACCTACGCCTTCCGCGACAAGAACGGCAAGGCGCAGACACCCGCCCGCCGCTACACCCCGCAGGAGTTCTACCGCGAGATTGTCGGCGGCCCCATCAACGGTACCTTCATCATGGTTATGAACGACCCGCGCCGCCCCTACTACAAGACCTACGAGGTGGAGCTGGACCGCCACACCTACGACGGCCACAACTGGAAATACCTCAACCTGCCCATGGAGGATATCGAGGCCCTCGCCATCGCCTCGCTCCGCGACGGCCGCAAGCTCTACAGCAGCTACGACGTAGGCAAGCAGCTCGACCGCAAGCGCGGCTTTGCCGACACCGAGAATTTCGACTACGGCTCGCTCTTCGGCACCACGTTCTCCATGTCGAAGGCCGACCGTATCTCCACCTTCGACAGCGGCTCTACGCATGCCATGACGCTCACTGCCGTCGATCTCGATGCCGCTGGCCAGCCGCTGAAGTGGAAGGTGGAAAACTCGTGGGGCTCGTCGTGGGGCCAGCAGGGCTGTCTCATCATGACTGCCCGCTGGTTCCGCGAATACATGTTCCGTCTGGTGGTCAACAAGCAGTATGTCAGCGACAAGCTGCTGCGCGACTACGAGCAGAAGCCCATCATGGTGATGCCCGAAGACCCCCTCTTCCTGATGGACGAATAAAGTAGAGTTCAAGATGTATAAAGAACTGACAAAATGAAGAAGTGCAAAAACAGGCCGTCATTACCAAGATTGAAATGACGGTCTGTTTGCTTGTATATTACTTGAACTTGACGTTGGGGTTAAAGTAATAATGTTGTATCGTTGACTACAATCCTTTTCATCAAACCACATGAAGGTGTTTACGGACATCACTGATTGACGAATGCAGCAGGCTTGCTGCCTTGGAGGTGCTAATCAAGTCCTTGGCTGCAGCGGCATACACCATCGTTACGAACTTTGTAGAGAACTCTTCCTTATAGAGGCTTTCTTCCACATACTTTTTCAGCGACTCATCCTGATTCTTGTGGATGCAATAGCTCTTATACTTGCTGTCACTAATGATACCTATCTCAGATGATAGTGGCGCAGTTGTTCAAGATGTACCAAAAGTTTACCAGTCAATGTTAATGTGATAAAGGGGATGCAAGACTTCTTTCTCCTTTCACCGTAGTGCTAACACTCTGGTGATTAGCGTGTTACGGTGAAGGGAGTTTTTTGTTGCCCTTTCATCCAAGGATATTTGGCAGATTTCTTCATCCGTTTTTCCTTCCCCACCTCCTTTCTCGGTTGCTGTCTTAACCATCGAGGGGCAGAGTAGCAAGTATTCAAGGCGAGTTGCAGGTTTATCATCTGCCGACGTTCGTCAGCAGTATTGCCGACGTTCGTCAGCAGTATTGCCGACGTAGGTCGGCAATACTGCCGACCTTCGTCGGCAGATGCTGGCACACATGCCGACGGTCAATAGGCGGCTTCGTGTGCTATGATGAAACCTATTAAGAACCTATTGGCCTATACAGTCGAAGGTATTACGCTGCCTTCACCGTAATATGCTGAATATAAGCACGTTAACAATAGCGTGAAGGGAGAATGGAAATTTACAATAAGACGAGTTCCATCACGTCACCATTCATTTTCCAAGGCATCTGAAGGCGGTCTGCCAGTTCCAGATACCCATAGTACCGTTCTTTGTCTGTTGCAGTCTCGACAAATAACGTGAATTGACGCAGCCAGATTGTGCAAATCTTGGCTTTTTTACAAAAATAGTGGGTTAGTTAGTTATTTTTTCGGCACAATTCGGTTAAAATAAGCGAATATTTTGTACCTTTGCTCTCAACTTTATGATGACCGCGTACATCTGTATGCAATGATTTAAAACTGACGATATTATGGCTAACGTAAAGAACGCATCGATAAGGGAAAATGTCATCGACCGCTGTTTGCAGACAAGGGGCAGAAGAACGGTGCAGCAGATACTTTCCTATGGGAAGCGGATGAAGGTGATAACGCCACAACATTTGAAGGAGGATATTGTAGAAAATCTGAAAGAAAACCTGAAAAATTATCAATAGGCTTAATTTGAGTGAGTCAATAAATAGTATTTTTGTACGCGAATAAAACAAAACGAAATATGAGTATAGAAGAAAGACAGAAGCAGACCACCGTGAATGTGCAGGAGAAAGCCAACCTGATTTGGGCGATTGCCGACAAACTGGTGGGAGTATATAAGCCTCACGAATACGGCAACTTCACTGCCCGCGACATCATCAACCTGATGACGGAACTGCTCGTGGGTGAAGACGAGGAGCGCCTGGAGGAAGAGGGCATCACCGCCACCATCTACGATATGGCGATGGGCACCAGTCAGATGTTGGGTTGCATGAGCGACCGCCTGCTGGAGATATGTCATGACACAGACTGCTGCTGACGGCACGGAGATTCGTGTGGAGAGCAAGGTGCGCGAGAACGACTACTTCAAATACAGCAAACTGTTCATCATGAATCCAGAGCGTGATGAAACCGGCAACGTGAAGCGTGACAGCAAAGGGCGCCCCGTCATTGACAAGTCACTTAATGACACCGAGATTATCCCCTGGCTGACCGACCGCAACGAATACCTGCAGAAGAATGTGGCTCCATACTCTCCCGACTTCATCGTTGACGAGAAGAAAACGAAGATAGGCTATGAGATTCCATTCACCCGCGAGTTCTACAAATATACTCCGCTGAAGCCCTCTGCCGACATCTTCGAGGAACTGAAGGCCCTCGAACAGCAGGAGGCAGAGATTATGAACAAGATATTGCATTGATAACTTATGGATCAGAATAATCAGAACAATCAGAGTTCTCAGAGTAATCAGAACAATCAGAGTTCTCAGAGTAATCAGAACAATCAGAGTTCTCAGAGTAATCGGAACAATCAGAGTTCTCAGAATAATCAGAATAATCAGATTTTTCAGAGTAATCAGAATAATCAGAGCATTCAGAATACTCCGAAAATCCCCACATTTCTCCCTCAACACGGCCACTACCGCCATTTGAGGGCCTATCAGGTTTCGGAGATTATTTATGATATCACCTATTACTTCACCCAGCACTATCTTGGCCGGGGAGACCGTACTATAGACCAGATGGTGCAGGCCGCCAGAAGCGGTAAACAAAACATTGCCGAAGGCAATCAGGCAGCGGCCACTTCCAGCGAGACGGAGATTAAGCTGACCAATGTTGCCAAGGCCAGTCTGGAGGAGCTGCTGGATGATTATGAAGACTATCTGCGCGTCAGGAACCTGCAGCAGTGGGGCAACCTGCATCCACGGTATGAGAAAATGAGGCTTTACGCCCGCAGCGAGGATTTCCAGCGCACTTATGCTGCCAAGATTCAGCAAATGACCGACGAGGAGATAGCCAACCTTTGCATCACGTTGGTTCATCAAGCCATCACACTACTTCACAAACTTCTTTTGTCTATGCAGCAGCGTTTTGTAGCCGAAGGGGGCATCAAGGAGCGCATGCATCAGGCACGTACCGGCTACCGGCAACAGCAAGATAAGCGTCTTGCAGAACTGGAACAGGCTGTTCCTGCTCTACAGCAGCAGTTGGTGAAGACACAAGAGGAGGCTGCCCATTGGAAAGCGGCATACGAAGACTTGAAACAGCGTGCGCTCAAAGCATATACGCAGCAACAGCAGGAAATAGAAAGCCTGAAAAAATCAAAGGAGGAAGAGGCATGAGACAATTCAAAGACAGCGGGATAGAGTGGATTGGGAAGATTCCTGAAGGGTGGTTGATTACAGACATCAAAAATATGTGTATATCAATAACTGATGGTTCTCATTTCTCACCTGAAAGACAATCTGAAGGTATGCCTTATATAACAGCAGGTGATATAAGAGGAAAAGGCATTGATTATAATAATGCCATGAGAATCAGAATGGAAGATTATAACACGTTAGAGTCTCAAGGATGCCGCCCGCATAAAGGTGATGTTCTAATGGTTAAAGATGGAGCGACTACTGGTAGAGTTGGAATGATGACAGACGATGAGAAGTGTGTATTAATCTGCGAGCGTGCGGCCTCTTATATTGGAGCGACCGCCCGAGACTGAGTTTTGAACTATACTATATCATAATCGGAATAAGAACAAAGAACAGGAGAGCAAATCGTATGTATATACCACCATTCACAGTTTCCGCAGAAGCTATCAACTTGATAGCAGAGATTTCAGGCCAGATAGAGCGCTATGCCATTAGGCTGGAACAGGAAGACGGTCTGCGTCTGCGTAAGGCAAACCGCATCAAGACCATCCATTCGTCGCTGGCCATCGAGGGCAATACGTTGACCGAGGATGAAGTGCGCGACATCATCGACGGCAAGAACGTGGTGGCTCCTATCAAACAGATTCAGGAGGTAAAGAACGCTATCGCCACCTACGAACTATATCCGAAACTGAATCCGTTCAGCGTGAAAGACCTGCTGAAGGCTCATGGTGTGATGATGCAGGCTTTGGTTGACGATGCAGGTAAGTTCCGTCGTTCTGGCGTGGGTGTGTTCTCAGAGCATGGTCTCGTTCACATGGCTCCTCCTGCTGACCGCGTACCGATGTTAATGGACGATTTATTTGGCTGGTTGAAGGAGTCAAAAGACCATCTGCTTATCCGCTCGTGTGTGTTTCACTATGAGTTTGAGTTTATCCACCCGTTTATTGACGGCAACGGGCGTACGGGGCGACTGTGGCAGTCGCTGATTCTGGGCAAGTTGCATCCGCTGTTCGAGCATCTGCCTGTGGAGAATATGGTGTATGCCAATCAGCAAGCATATTATGATGCCATCACCGTCAGCACCACTGCTGGGCAGTCAGGGCCGTTTATCGACTTCATGCTGAACGAGATATTCAAGACGCTGAAGGCGCATCAGTGAGAGTCTTTGCCTCTTAATTCTAACTCTAATCCTATCGACAAAGAGTTCGGTATAAAGTTCGGTGAAGAGTTCGGTATAAAGTTCGGTAATATGGCTCAAGCGAAATTTAGTGGGGGTAAGCATAAATCATAGATAGTCTGTAGAG
>CAMVAI010000073.1 GCA_947165435.1 uncultured Prevotella sp. | reverse complement strand
AGTGTAGTTTTTTCTTTCGCTGCAAAAGTACGCAAAAATCCCGAAACGCCAAAGCATTTCGGGATTTATTTTTGATTGATGTCAATAAAAGGGCTGCTATAGACCTACAGTGCCGCTATCTTCTCTACCGCGAGGCCGGTGGCTTGAACGATATCTGCGACTGGGAGCCCCATCGACTTCAGATTTCGGGCAATAGAAGTAAATTTCCACCAAGAGCCTACTAATTTTCACCAGAAGCCTACTAATTTCCGCCAAGAGCCTACTAATTTCTGCCAAAAAGGTGAATTTTGGTGAATGTTTAAATTATAAATTTCTGCTGTAATCACCTGTCAATCAACATGAAAGGATTTCAAGTGAAGGGTGAAGGTATAAACAAAAGAAAAAAAAGGAGGGAAAAAAAGTTCTGTGAAAGATGGAAAGCGTATTTCCAAGACTGAATTATTAGTCTTGGAAATACACTTTCTTGACACGACCGCTGATGGCGGTCATGATTTCATACGGAATGGTGTCGAGGACATCGGAGAGCACCGTGACAGGCAGGTGCTCGCCAAAGATTTCCACCGCGTCGCCCTCGCTACAGGGAATGTCGGTCACGTCAATCATGGCCACATCCATACAGATGTTACCCACGTAGGGAGCCTTCTGTCCGTGTACCAGGCAGTAGGCGGCCCCACGGCCCAAGTGGCGGCTCAGTCCGTCGGCATAGCCGATGGGGATGGCGGCAATGAGGCTGTCGCGCGTCAGCACCCCCTTGCGGCTGTAGCCCACGGTCTCGTCTTTCGGCACATGGCGCAGCTGCAGGATGGTGGTCTTCAGCGTACTGACGGTGTGCAGTTGCCGGTTGTCCATAGGGTCGATGCCGTAGAGCCCCAGTCCCAAGCGGCACATGTCGAGGTGGCGCTCAGGGAAGTGTTCAATGCCTGCCGAATTGCAGATATGGCGCAGTATCTTATGGTCGAAGGCAGCCTGCAGCTGTTGGCTGGCCACGTCGAACTTACGGAACTGTTCGGCAGAAAAGTTGTCGAAGTCGTCGCTGTCGCTACCCACGAAATGGCTGAACACGGAACGGGGTATGATGGCGTTCTGGCTCTTCAGCCGACTTATCACCTCGTCGATGTCGCGCACGGGGTCGAAGCCCAAGCGGTGCATGCCCGTGTCGAGCTTGATGTGTACGGGCCATCCGGTGATGCCCTGTTTCTCGGCGGCACGTATCAAGGCATCCATCATACGGAACGAATACACCTCCGGTTCGAGGTCGTAGTCGAACATGGTCTTGAAGGCCGTCATCTCCGGGTTCATGATCATGATGTTCTGCGTGATACCGTTGCGGCGCAGGGTGACGCCCTCGTCGGCCACCGCCACCGCCAGATAATCCACGCGATGGTCTTGCAGCGTCTTGGCCACCTCTACGGCACCAGCTCCATAGGCATCGGCCTTCACCATGCACACCAGCTTGGTTTCGGGCTTCATGAACGAGCGGTAGTAGTTCAGGTTGTCCACCAGCGCGTTGAGGTTTACCTCCAGGATGGTCTCGTGAACCTTCTGCTCCAGGCTCTCGGTGATACGGTCGAAGCCGAAGGTGCGCGCTCCCTTAATGAGCACCACCGCATCGTGCAGCGAGCGGAAACTGTCGCTCTGCAGGAAGTCGTCGGTGGTGGCAAAGAAGGCTGTCTTTTCCACCGAGAACACCGCCTGCTGTGCCATGATGCGCGGTCCGATGCCTATGAATCGGTCTATTCCGCGCTTCAAGCAAAGGGCATTCACCTCGGCGTAAAGCTCGGCATCGCTCTTGCTGCTCTGCAGGATGTCGCTCAATATGACGGTGTTCGACTGCGGGTGAAGACTATTGGGCACATCGCGGCGTACCATGAAGTCGATGGCAATATCCAGCGAGTTGATGTCGGAGTTATACGAGTCGTTGATGATCAGACAGCCGTGCTGTCCCTCCTTGACCTCCAGCCGCATGGCAACAGGCTCCAGGTGCGACATGCGCGTATCCAGCACATCGGGGGCGACACCCAAGCAAAGGGCTATGGCGGCACAGGCAAACGAGCACTGCAGCGATGCCTCGTCGAAGAACGGCAGATGATACAGGCCACGCGTACCTTTATATATATAATGCACGACGGTACCTGCTCCATCGCCCCCGGTGACCTGCGCGATATACAGCGGCGACGAGATGTTTTCCCGGCTCCACCCTATCTTCTCGCCCTTATAGCCCGAGCGTCGAATACAGCGTGACACCACGTCGTCGTCGCTATTGTAGGCCAGCACCTTGGCATCGCGAAAGAGCTGCAGCTTCTCCATGCACTTCTCTTCCAACGAGCGGAAATTCTCCTGATGGGCCGACCCCAGCGAGGTCAGTATGCCGATGGTAGGCTGTATGATGTCGTGCAACGCCTCCATCTCGCCCGGCTGACTGATGCCTGCCTCGAAGATGCCCACCTGCGACTGTTCGTTCAACAGCCAGACGCTGAGGGGAACACCTATCTGTGAGTTGTAGCTCTTGGGCGAGCGGGCTACGGTGAACTGCGGCGACAGCAACTGGTTGAGCCACTCCTTCACCATCGTCTTGCCGTTAGACCCGGTGATGCCGATGACGGGGATGTCGAACTCGTCGCGATGCCGCTCGGCCAGCCGCTGCAAGGCTGCCAACGGCGAGGGAACAGCCAGGAAATTGGCCTGTGGATAGTCGGCCTCTTCCACCGGCCATTGGCTGCTGACCACAAAATTTCTCACTCCACGGCGGTAGAGGTCGCCGATGTACCGATGACCGTCGTTACGCGGAGTCTTCAGCGCGAAAAACAAGGTTTCTTCCGGGAAACACAGTGAACGGCTGTCGGTCAACAGCCATCCTATTCTTGCATCGGCCGTACCGATGCGGCGCGCTCCTATGAGCGTGGTAATTTTCTCTATGGTGTAATTCATAATGCAAAGGTAGGATATTTCTTCCGAAGTGCAGCTAATTTTAACATAGTTTTATCCATCAGCGCACGATAGTCGTCGCTGTCAGGATGGAAGGGCCGGTGTCCTAAAGCCTGCTTTACAGGATGCCACTCGTCGAGAAACGTTTTGGCGTCTTGCGAGAAGCAAGCCTCCACCAGCCGCTCCCAGATATAGTCAACGGCCTGTTCGGAGGGGTGCAGCATGTCGGCGGCATAGAAGCGATAGTCGCGCAATTCGTCCATCACGATTTCGTATGAGGGGAAATAGGCTACACGCTGCGTGCTGCCCGGTGCGTACTGCCGGTCGTGGCTGTCGTCGCTCACCACCCGCTCTGCCGCCAACAACAACGTGGCTTTCGACAGCTGACTCTCATGATACCCGTACTTACGATAGCGGATGGGGCTCACCGTCAGCACCACCTGCACATACGGCTGCCTCCGCCGCAAATGGTCGATGGCCTGCTTCAGTGCGTCGGCACACTGCTCCACCGACAGCTGCTCTTCCTGGAAGAGGGCTGCCGGTCGTTTCTGACAGTTATCTACTATCTCGTCTGTCTCCTTCAACCGATAGACATGATTGGTGCCCAGGGTAAAGAACACGGTGTGCGGCCACGTCACGTCGCCCGGCTGTTCCGCTATCCACCGTGTCACCGTATGCAGAATGCTCACCGGGTTATACATGGTGCCGTAGGGATTCACCGTCACCGGGAATCCCTCATCACGGAATCGCCGCCCTATGCTGTCGGCAAAGCACGACCCCACAAAGAGCATCCGCTCGCAGGGTTCAATTTCGAAGCACTGCTTACGAATATCAACTACCGTCCGAAACTCCATCGCTACAAGAAATCTACTACCGCCCTAAACTCCATCGTTACAGCTGTCAACTACCGCCCTCATACCCATCGCCATAAGAAATGTGTGTGCCTGCTCAGCTCCTGCTCACCTGCAGGCCATTCTTCGACAGCGTCATATCCACGAAGCGGGCATTGGCATTGGTGGGCGATGCCGTCAGCATCTGCCTGATGCGCACGGCAGCCTCCGGGTCCTTCGCCACCATGTAGAGGTAGCCGCCACCGCCAGCCCCGGGCAGTTTATAACCCAGGCAGAGGTCGTCCACCAGACGGGTGATGCGCTGCACGCCCTCCGGATTCGTCCCGCTGTCGATGAACTGGTTCTGCTGCCACGTCTTGCCGATAAGCTGGCCCATCGTCTGGAAGTCCTGCCGCTGGATGGCCTCATACAAGTCTTGTGCATGGGCCTTCATGGCACGCAGCTGTCGCAGTTCGCCGCTATGGTTCAAGAACATGCGGCGCACGATTTCGGCCAGTATCTTTTTCGCCGTACGGGTAATGCCAGTATAGTAGAGCAGGTGGCACTGGGCATACTCTGGCCGCGTATAGATGTCGTCGGGCAACCAGCGCACCAGCGGGTTCTGGTCGAATCCGCGCCGGGTCTCCAGCAGTTTGATGCCCCCCAGCACACCGCCGAACTGGTCTTGCCATCCGCCGCCGGTGGTGAGCAGCTGTTCCAACACCAGCGTGCGCCGACCAATCTCGGTCTTGTCCCACGCCAGCGAGCAGAAGTCGCTGACGGCTCCCAGCACAGTGGCGGCAAGAATGGAACTGGTGCCCAGTCCGCTGCCCGCCGGTACTGCCGAGAGCAGCGTCAGCTCGATGCCGCAGCCGAAGTCTTCCAACTGCGCCCGCAACGAGGGATAGCTTTCTACCGAAAAGCCCGGCAGGAAACCAGCCAGCACCAGTGCTGCCTTGGGAATAGAGAAGGGCGAACCTACCTTATTATATGCTGCCAACTGCTCGTAGGTGTCAACCACCTCCATGGCTCCGAGATCGATGCTGCGCAACACGATGTGCGGCTCGCGGCAGGGCTTTACATACGCCTGCAAGGGCGGCTGTCCGTTCAGTTCGATGGCGATGTTCACCACCGTGCCGCCCTCCATCAAGCAGTAGGGCGGCGTGTCGGTCCACCCGCCAGCCAGGTCGATGCGTACCGGCGACCGCCCCCATACTATCTGGTCGGGATATACCGACCGGCGGGGCTGCTGCCGCGAGGCCAAAGCCCATTCTGTGAGTCCCTCGCGCAAGAGTCCGAAGGCCCGCTGGCTGTCGCCACGGAACATGGCATCGTGTATGCGGGTCATCAGCGGCGCGTCGTCGCCAAGTGCTTCGGGCATGGGCAGCTGCATCTCCCGGAATTCACGGGCGGCATCTTCCAAGTCAAGCTGATAGAACACGCTGTGCTGCCAGTTGGAGGCCAATTTCCCCCAAACGGCAGCCCGCATCTGCCGGCGCTGTGCGAAGAGCCGTCGCAGATTAATCCGCTCGGCCAGTTCGTTGCTGTTCACCGCCTCGTCAATGCGGTAGCGGCGCACCTCGTATTCGTCCTCGCCCACCGGGGCCACATCGATACACTCGCCGGGAGCCAGGTGTATCTCCCAGTCGTTTTCGGGCACACCGGTCACAATGTTGTCGTGCGTCAGCGTCCATCGCGGTCCTATATAGCTGTTCTCTATCCATATATGGTGGTTGTCGGCAGTAAACCGGTATTGCGTCACGGCGTTCTGGGTGAATATGCTGGGATGCGGCTTGCGGTCGTGGTGCATGATGTCGCGCTGGTCGTTCACCAGGTTCTGTATGGCTACCGTCGATGAAATCATCTCGCGCGACGTACCGAAATGGTAGAACTCGCCACCGGGCAACGGCACGATGGCCACCGTGAGCTGGCGCAGCTCGTCGTCGTCAATAGTGGGGTCGGTGCCCAGGGCGCAACCGAACTGCGAGTAGAGGTCGTACTCCGTGAAAGCCGAGCCTACCTCTTCGGGCAATCCCGCCTCGCCAGCCATTCCCGCCGTAGCCATGCTCCGCTTGTTGAGCAGCCGCACGGCCTTGTCGCTGAGCAGCCAGATGCCGATGTCGGTCAGGTAGAAGTGGTCTTTCTGTACATCGGCCAACTGTGCCACCGAGGGTTTCTGCAACATCTGCTTCAGCACCGTGGGGGTACGACGGTCGCTGACGAACACGCCGTGGTTCGTGGCTATCGAGGCGTCGAGCCACAGACCATAGCACACCACGTCGGCATCGGGAATGTCGCCGATGCGCTCGGCGGCACGGATATACACGTCGCCGCTCACAATCATGGTGGTCAGCCGCTGCGGGGCCTGCTCCATCATCCGTTCGTAGAGCGGCAGCTGCAGGTCGAGCAGCGTCTGCGACAATCGCTGGCCGCGCTCCCACCGGAACACCGGTATGGGGGTCAGTATCTTGCCACTGGCAGCGTAGGCCGGCAACCTTCGGCTCTGGCCGCCGGCATGCACGATGATGCAGCGCTCGCCGTCCAGCCACTCGCGCCCCTGATGCAACAGCCACGCCGTGCCGCCACCGGAGCCTAACCGATGGCCTATAGGGTCGCAACTACAGAAGAACTCGTCACGCGAAAGGCCCGTCACATCGTGGAAACAATCCACGAGATTGGGCGGTATAGATAGCAGTTTTTTAATCATAACCGTGAATTTCTTGGCAAAGATAGAAAATAATTGTGAATTATGAGCGAGTAATTATGAAATATTTCGTAACTTTGGCGGCAAATAAGCACTACTGACCAATGGAACTGAACAAAAACATAGAGATTTTCAGCCTTAAAGGGCGCGACGCACTGACGGCCTTCCTGCTCATTACCGCCTGTTTTGCCCTGTGGGGCTTCGCCAACAATGTCACCGCGCCCATGGTGGCAGCATTCTCCAAGATATTCCGCGTCACCACCACCGAGGCCTCGCTCGTGCCGGTGGTGTTCAACCTCGGCTATTTCTGCATGGCGTTCCCGGCGGCCATCCTCATCCAGCGCTACTCGTTCAAGTGGGGCGTACTGGTGGGACTGGGCCTCTATGCCGTCGGTGCCCTGCTGTTCATTCCCGCCAAGGCCATCGGGGATTTCTTCCCCTTCCTGGGAGCCTACTTCATACTGACCTGCGGACTGTCGTTCCTGGAGACCTGCTGCAATCCCTACATCTACTGCATGGGGCGCGAAGAGACGGCCATCCAGCGCCTCAATGCCGCACAGGCGTTCAATGCACTCGGCTCTCTGGGCGGCATGTTCGTGGCCATGTCGGTCCACTCGCACATGAGTCCCATGGAGCGGCAGCTGCGCATGAGCCTGCCCACCCCGCAGTTCGACATTATCAAAAACCATGACCTGGGCATACTCATACAGCCCTACATCTTTATCGGGGCCGTCGTCGTCATCATGCTGGTCATCATCGCCCTGCGCAAGCTGCCGCAGATGACCGACACCGACACCGACAAGCGTTTCACGGACATCATCAAGGAGTTGCTGCAGCACCGCAACTACCGCGAAGGTGTCGTGGCCGAGTTCCTCTACGTCGGCGTGCAGGCTGCCTGCTGGATGTTCATCATACAATATGGTACGCGTATCTTCCTGGCTGAGGGCATGACCGAGCAGCAGGCCGAGGTGCTGTCGCAGAAATACAACATCCTGGCCTTGGCGCTCTTTGCCGTCAGCCGCTTCGTCTGCACCTGGCTCATGCGGTGGTTTGCTCCGGCGCGCATGCTGTCAGTCCTGGCCATCATCGGCATGGGGGCCATGCTGGGGGCCATCTGCTTCACCGACCGCAGCGGACTGTACTGTCTGGTGGCGGTCAGCGGCTGTCTCTCGCTGATGTTCCCCACCATCTATGGCATCGCCCTGCACGGCATCGGCGGGAATGTCAAGATAGCCGGTGCCGGACTGATCATGGCCATTCTCGGCGGCTCGTTCTTCCCGCCCATCCAGGCGGCCATCATCCAGAGCCGCGCCACCCTCTTCGGACTGCCCAGCACCAACATTTCGCTCATCATTCCCTTCGTCTGCTTAGGCCTCATCGCCTGGTACGGCCATCGCGCCTACGTCCGCCACTACATCATGAACCAGTGAATCATGCGGTTATTTTATTGTACAAATATCGCTTGTTAATCAACTAACCACTCTTCAAGCTGCAAAATGAGTGTATCAATGTCGCGTCGCTGCTCGTCGGTCAGTGTGCGTTTGCTCATAGCCTTACTCCTTCGTTTTCAACGTTCAGGTAAAACGGGCTGACGCGACGACCCCATTCCTGCTTGGGCATAATAATGGGGTTGATGAGCACACCCGTTTCCAACTCAATTTGGTAGAGTGGTGCAAAAATGCGATCCTCGTCGCGGTCGGTGACGGTTGGCTGGTCAACGAGTATCAGCAAGTCGATGTCAGAGTCTATCCGTGCCTCTCCGCGTGCCTCAATGCCATAAAGGCGTGCGTCTATGGGCATACCTAACGAATGTAATGCACGGCTGATAGATTGTGTGATGTATGTCCTGTTCATATCGAAACGGCTATTATGTTAGAGAGTTAAGGGGAAAACGACAAGCAGAGCGCATAATACGTCAAAAATGTACGATGCTAACGTTCTGTTTATTAATTGCTTGCTCATAGGTTGGATAAATTTAAAGTTGAACTTAAAATTTGGCCAAATGTACGGATTTTCTTTCAAACTTCCAAATATTTTGGGCGGAAACCACGACTTTTATACCGATTTCGCACGATTTTGCACATTTGCCCTACTACCAAATCACGACAATTATTCAAGCAACCAGGCAGAAAACCACTTGTTTTCTTTGCCGTCTCAGAAATAATCGCTATCTTTGCGCCCGACTAAGCCGGCCACCCCATGTGGCAGGGCGGGTCAAGACATCGATGGAACAGAGGCCACCAAACCACTTGTAGGGCCTGGTCTCGAAAGGACGTTTTCAGAACGTTATCTTCTGCGCTCAGATCTCGCAAATCCGATTAACTCATGAAGATACCGCAACGAAGCGTCCATGTTAGGTGTATTATATCCCGGTGTATGGCAGCCATCATTGGCTCTATACCTTAATTTATAATACGCGATGGCGTGGGCTGGCTGAGTTGCTTATCCTTGAGTTTAAGGCAATGCGAGAGCCAGAGCGCGGGATGAGCGACGGAAAGTTTCTCCCGCGCCCTTTTCGTTTCCGTAAACACTTAATTATTAACTGCCGAGGCAGGGAGAAGCGCGTAGGCAAGCAAAAACTGTGTGCTAAGATGAAACACATTAATTTTACATTCCTGCTCACCGTGCTTTTGAGTATGGCAGGAGCAAAATCGTTCGCCCAAACCTTCGTGGTAGGAGGAATCAATTACAACGTTACTTCTGGAAATGAGGTAGAGGTAGCACCCTATAACAGGCGGTATTCTGGCGATATTGTTATTCCAGAAACGGTCAACTATGACGGAACCGTTTTCAGCGTAACGGCTATCGGAAATGAAGCGTTTTCTAAATGCTATGGTTTGACATCTATCGTCATTCCTAACACTGTGAAGCGTATTGGGAGGTATGCATTCTATAGAACTGAGATCAAATCAGTCACGATTGGCAACAGCGTGACGAATATAGAATATATGGCGTTCCGCGGATGCGACAACCTTACCTCAGTTACCATTCCCAACAGTGTAACTACCATCGCTAACGAGGCTTTCGAGAGCTGTGACCGTCTGGCTTCTGTCGTATTCGGCAACAATGTGGCAACCATAGGAACTGCTGCATTTAATGGTTGCAGTGCCCTCACTTCTATTACTATTCCCAAAAGCGTGGCAACCATAGGAGGTACTGCGTTCGGGGGCTGTAATGCACTATCCTCCATTGCTGTAGAGCCAGGGAATCCAGTATTTGACTCAAGAGATAATTGTAACGCTATTATAGAGACCTCCGCTAACATTTTAATCTCTGGATGCAAAAGCACTATTATTCCCAACGGCGTTGTGGAAATAGGATACGCAGCATTTCATAATATCGGTATTACCTCCATTGATATTCCAAATAGTGTAACAAACATCGGAGATGGAGCGTTTAGTAAATGCAGCAGTCTCACTTCCATTGTTATACCTAACAGTGTAACAAGAATCGGAGCCCGTGCGTTTCAGGACTGCAGTATGCTTACCTCCATTGTTATACCCAACAGTGTGACAGACTTTTATTATGGTGTATTCGATGGTTGTACCAGTCTAACGACCATTATTGTTGAACCGGGGAATCCGTTAATAGACTCCAGAGACAATTGCAATGCAATTATCTTAACTTCTTCTAACAGGTTATTCCTTGGGTGCAAAGGCACCATCATTCCCAACAGTGTAACCACAATTGGTGATGCATCGTTCAGTGGTTGCACCGGCCTCACCACTATCACCATCCCCAATAGCGTGACAAGTATTGATGCTGGGGCATTCAGTGGTTGCACCGGCCTCACTTCCATCACCATTCCCACCAGTGTTACGAACATCGGAGTCGGTGCGTTCTATAATTGCAGTAGCCTCACCTCCATCATAATACCCAACAGCGTAACAACTATCGAAAACCAAACGTTTCAGAATTGTAACAGCCTCACCTCCGTGACAATACCGAACAGCGTAACGTCTATCGGAAACTATGCATTCGCTGATTGCAGCACCCTTAATTCTGTTGTAATCCCCAACAGCGTGACTACCATTGGCAACTCTGTATTCTCAAAATGCATCGGGCTCAAAGACGTTACCATTGGCAACGGTTTAACAAGCACTGGACAGTATACCTTTTCTGACTGCAGTGGCCTTACGACTGTTACGATTGGCAACTGTGTTACGAGCATTGGATCCAGTGCATTTAGCCGCTGCACAAGCCTCAGCTCAGTAACCATTCCTAATAGTGTGACGGAAATTGAGAATGATGCATTCAATAGATGTGAGAGCCTTACCTCTCTCACTATCGGAAGCAGCGTATCTAAAATAGGGAGCAATGTTTTTTTTGGAAGTGCTCTCTCCCATATCACCAGCCTTGCAACTGTGCCTCCTTATTGCACGGGAGCCACTTTTAACGACATCAACAAGTCCACCTGCAGGCTGTCTGTTCCCGAAGGCAGCGTTGATGCCTACAAGGCTGCCAACGAATGGAAGGACTTCTACAACATCGACGGCGAAGCAACGGGTATTGATAGCGTGACGAAGAATGCCGACGCGAAAGCCATCGAGAGCATCTACGACCTGAACGGTCAACTGCAGCAGGGTCTGCGGCACGGGTTGAACATCGTGCGCATGAGCGACGGCACGGTAAGGAAAACGATGATGAAGTAGAGATCTTCCAAGCATATTACGGAACATCCCTGTCTATTGTAGGGCGTTTAGCTTGTCTAACGCCGCCCACGACATCATTCCTTGGACGGTGTTTGACAAGCAAGACGCCCTACAGTCTGCGGCGACTACACCAATAGTGACGGATTTCGGAAAGTTTTCTCAAAAAACATCATCAAATATTGTTATCCTTAAAATTCTTCACTATTTTATTCTTCGCATATTCAGCCAGGACTTCACGTATAGAGAGAAGGATGCTGTCAGCAGAAATTCCATGCTTAAGTTCATAAGACTCAAAAGGCTCTCCTCCAACTATTTGCTGTTTGTTTATATAAATAAAAACACCAGCGTGAGACATCAAATATGCATTATCAACCTCTTTAACATCGAAACACACCTCGTCTTCCAAAGATTCAACCTCCAATCTTCTAAGCTCTCCAACGTTAAGCCGAGCATATAAAGCTGGATACTTTCCATGAGCCACAGTCTTTACGTCATCCGGAAAAGAATCACACGACTCACGCAAGACTGAAATATACGTCTCACGCATATGAGGTCGCAAGTTGAATGCCGCTGGTGATAATTCTCCATCACAAACCCACACGGACTTGAGTAGTCTGGCTACATTTTCCTTATCATCCATCATGCATTCATCTCGTTAATCAGCCGGACGACAGCATGAGCAGAAAAAGGCATGTGACTGGCCCTTCGGCTCTCCCCACCTTTATTATAAGCGTAAGAATACTCAGACTCACCGATGCTGATGGAGGCCTGTTGAGATTTCATCTTAATTAGCAGCGTGCCATTGATATCTGGGAAAAGAACCCATGAAGACAAGGCTGCATCCGGTGACATGTCAAGCATCTGCCTGAGATTAGCTATAACCTGTGGTTCTATTGGCAAAGCGCCATCATCGTCCCAGCCTTCACTGAGTCTGGCCAACTCGTTCAGTCGGGATAGTTGATGGTGATAAGCCTGACCTCTCTTTGTCTTCTTTCGTGGAACTGACACTTTGCTCACCCCCTGCAACGAACCGATGACCCGTCGCAAACGGGGAACCATCGTCACGTCGTCTATGGACACTAATAATTCTGCCATTTTATTCTTTATATTAACTTTGCAAAGATATACATTTTGCCGGAAACAGCAAAACAATCTGTCAACTTTTTCGGATGATTTCTTTTCTTATTGAAGAATTTAGGCCTTTGTCAGCAATTATGGCTGTCCGATAAAATTTGAAAACGGCAAATTCAGACTCATAAGTTGCTGATAGTCAGCATTCGGACAGACAAATTTGAATGGGTAATGATGGCTCTCCACCTCGGTTGGACTTGAAATTTGGCTAAAGGTACGGATTATCTTATATTCATAGAGAGCCTTCCGGTGATGGTGGGAAGGCTCTCTATGGATGTGACGTGACTGAAGGATTAAGCCTTGTTGCGCCGCCGCTGCACCTGCTGCCACACCAGAAGGGCGACGATGAGCAACAGCAGGGCATACGACACCCAGGCGACGGTCTCTGTGCGGTCGATGCTCTTGGGGAAGAAGCTCAGCACCACCTCATGGCGGCCCGGCTCGACGCGGAGGGCACGCAGCACATAATCGACGCGCCCCAGCTCCTGCTCTACGCCATCGACGGTGGCCGTCCAACCGGGATAGTATATCTCGGAGAAGACTACCACCCCACCCTTGCCCGACTGCACGTCATAGACCAGCCGGTTGGGCTCGTAGCTCTTGATGTTGACCACCGAGAGGGTGTCTTGCGCGGTGCTCTCGCCCAACACGTCGCGGAACTTCGCATCGGCCACCGCCTCATGGCGCAGCGACAGCGAGCCCGTCAGCTCCAGCTCCTCGTTGGCATTGGCGGCATAGCGCACGCGGTCAACGAACCAGGCGTTGCCATAGCGGTACGGGTTCTCTATCGGCACGGTCTGCCCGCCCTGCAGGGGCAGAATGAAGTATTTGGTGTTCAGCATGTTCAGCACGGGATAGACGGAGTCGCCGTTCACCAGCGTCATGTCGGCACCCGCCTTGCTGACGGCATCGAACACCCCATTCATTTCGTGCGAGATATAGGCATCGACCAACTCCTGATAGCGGCGCAGCTTGGCGGCATGGTATCCGCCGATGCTCTTCAGGTAGGCCGACGTCTCGTTCTCGTTGAAGGTCGATGTGGCCAGGTTGAGCACACGGAAGTCGAGGCTCTTGTCTTGCAGGATATGATCGACGGCTGCCGACTTGGCGATAGGCTGTTCGCGCTCGCTCGCCGACACGAACATGCCGTCGTTCAGGTAGCGCTTGTTCACCTGCCACATATCCACAAGGCAGAGTACGACGAGGGCTGCCGTCAGATACTCGGCGCGCAGCTTGCGTGCCTGATAGAGCAGCAGCAAGCCCGTGCCCACGACAATAATCCAGAACGACCGCCAGCAGTCGGCCGTGAACACAGCCATGCGCATCTCGGTAAGATTCTGCACCAGCGGGGCCAGCTGGTCGGCGGGAATCTGGCTCATGGCCTGCATCTCGCTCAGACTGATATAGTCGGGGAAGAACATCTTCGGCATCAGGGCGAACAGCAGGGCTGCACCGCCGGTGAGCACGAACGACACGACGAGCCAGCGACGCTTGCGGCGCAGCAGGTCGGGGTCGTCCGTCAGCTGCTTCAGGGCCATCATGGCCAAGAGGGGTATGGTAAACTCGGCAATGACCAGGATGCTGGCCACGGTGCGGAACTTGGCATACATGGGCACATAGTCGAGGAAGAAGTCGGTGAATGGCATGAAGTTACGGCCCCACGACAGCAACACCGACAAGATGGTGACGGCGAGCAGTGCCCACTTCATGGGTCCCTTGACAATGAACAGCCCCAAGATGAAAAGCATGAGCACAAAGGCACCGACATACACCGGACCGGCCGTCATGGGCTGGTTGCCCCAATACTGGCCTAACTGCTGGTAGATGCCGACATAGTAGTCGTCGGCATGCGCCATGGCCGTCTTGCTCTCCGACAGCGGCACGCTGGCACCACCCTTGGCGTTGGGCACCAGCAGCGTCCATGTCTCGTCGATGCCGTAGCTCCACTGCGTGATGTAGTCGCGGTCCAGTCCGCTGCTGGTCTGGTTGGCGGCATTCTGCTTCACCAATTCGCTCTTACCGCGCATCGACTCCTGACCGTACTGCCACGTGTGATAGAGGTTCGAGATGTTGATGCCGATGCCTATCAGCGCACCTACCACGCAGGCCACCGTGGCCCGCAGCAGATGCTGCCAACGGCCCCGGCGCAAGGCGTCGATGGCAAAGGCTATCACCATGGCGGCAATGACGAAGAGGTAGTAATAGGTCATCTGCACATGGTTGGCATGCACCTCCAAGGCAGCAAAGAAGGCCGTCACCACGCACCCTAACAGATAGCGCCCCCTATAGGCCAGCACCACACCGGCTATCATCGGCGGCAGATAGGCCAGGGCCATGACCTTCCAGATATGGCCGGCGGCAATGATGATGAAGAAATAGCTGGAGAAGGCCCACACCACGGCTCCGAGCATGGCCAGATACCAGCGGAAGTCGAAGGCCCGCAGCAGGATATAGAATCCCAGGAGATAGGCAAAGACATACCACACATTCTCCGGCAGCCACAGGTGGTAGGCATTGGTCACGCCACTGAGGGCATCGGTGCTGTCGTACGACGGCCCCATCTGGTAGGTGGGCATGCCGCCGAAGAGGGCGTTGGTCCAGCGCGTGCGCTCGCCGGTACGTACTTCATACTCGTGCATCTCCTGGCCGGCCCCTCGAACGGCCGACGAGTCATGGCGGTAAAGTATGCGCCCCTCGATATCGGCAGGGAAGAAATAGGCAAAGGAAATCGCGGCGAATAATATCACGACTACCACATCGGGCAGCCACTGCTTCAAAACTTTCATAGATATATTTTGTTTGTTTTCGGGTGCAAAGTTAATAAAATTCCGCGAAAAGTGTGTTATTCTCCGAATTTTTATTATCTTTGCAGTCGATTACGCTAAAACAAACAAAAGAATATCGATATTTTTAAGTACAATGGAACAAGTTTTTAGTTACATTATCAGCTTGGGCGCATCGGTGATGATGCCCATCCTCTTTACGATTATCGGGCTGGCCATAGGCCTGAAGTTCGGGCGCTCGCTGAAGAGCGGACTCTATGTGGGTGTCGGTTTCGTGGGCTTAGGCATTGTGACCGCCCTGCTGACCACCAACTTCGGCGGACCGCTGAGCGAGATTTCAGAGCTGTACGGCCTGCAGCTGAAGGTGTTCGACATGGGATGGCCGGCCGCCGCTGCCGTGGCCTACAACACAGCGGTGGGTGCGCTCATCATCCCCATCTGCCTGGGTGTCAACTTCCTACTGCTCATTGCAGGGTGTACGCGTACCGTCAACATCGACCTGTGGAACTACTGGCACTTCGCCTTCATCGGGGCCGTGGCCTATTTCGTCATGGGCGAGTCGCTGGCATGGGGCTATTTTGCAGCCATCGTGTGCTACATCATCACGCTGGTCATGGCCGACCTGACCGCCGACAAGTTCCAGGAGTATTATACCGAGTGGCAGGGCATCTCCATCCCGCAGCCCTTCTGCCAGAGTTTCGTGCCCTTCGCCCTCGTCATCGGCAAGGCACTCGACATGATTCCCGGATTTGAGAAACTGAACATCGACGCCGAGGGCATGAAGAAGAAGTTCGGCGTGATGGGCGAGCCGCTCATCCTCGGTGTCATCGTGGGCTGCCTCATCGGTGCGCTGGCCCAGCTGGACATCAAGAAAGTGCTGTTCCTCGGTGTCACGATGGGTGCCGTGATGGAGCTCATTCCACGCATCACGTCGCTGTTCATCGAGGGTCTGAAGCCCATCGCCGAGAAGACACAGGAGGTAGTGAAGCAGAAATTCAACGGCAAGAAGGTGTATATCGGCATGTCGCCTGCCGTGGTCATCGGCCATCCCACCACGCTGGTGGTCTCGCTGCTGCTCATTCCCGTGGCCTTAGGACTGGCCGTCGCCCTGCCCGGCAACCAGTTCCTGCCGCTGGCCTCGCTGGCCGGCATGTTCTACCTGTTCCCCATGGTGCTGCCCTTTACTAAAGGCAACGTGGTGAAGACCTTCATCATCGGACTGGTGGCACTGGCCATCGGACTGTACTTCGTCACCGACATGGCTCCTGCCTTCACACAGGCTGCCTACACCGTATTCGAGCAGACTGGCGACAAGGCTGCCGACATCCCCCAGGGCTTTGAGGGCGGTGCGCTCGACTTCGCCTCGTCGCTCTTCGGATGGGTCATCTACAAGTGCGTGGCCTCGTTAGAGTATATCGGCGCCGGTGTGCTGTCGCTCATCACCATCGGCATGGTGGTGTGGAACCGCCAGCGCATCGCCCGCGAGAACAAGGATGCCAAATAGACCTCCGTCCGTTCGCAAACCGTATGGACCAGCGGCATCATCCGTTCGCAAACCGTATGGAGCAGCGGCACCATCATCCATTCGCATATATAATATTAAATAAGGTATATAGACTATGAACAAGAAAACATTTCTTTCGTTAGCACTGCTGGCCACGGCACTCACTTCCGCACAGGCCCAGCAGGATGTGAAATTCCAGACGGCCTGTCACCCCGAGGACGTGAAGCACTACGACACCAAGACGCTGCGCGACCGCTTCGTCATGGAGAAGGTGATGGAGGCCGACAAGATTCACCTCACCTATTCGCACTACGACCGTTTCATCTACGGCGGTGCCATGCCGGTCAACAAGACGCTCTCGCTGGAGAATTTCCTGGAGCTGGGACTGGACGTTGACAAGACCATCAAGGAGAAGTATTTCCTCTATAACCGTGAGCTCGGCGTGGTGAACTGCGGCGAGGGCGACGGCGTGGTCATCGTCGATGGCAAGGAGTATGCCCTCTCGCCCAAGGAGGCTCTCTACATCGGCCGCGGACATATCGACAAGAACAAGGACGTGAACAAGGTGGTGCAGTTCCGCTCGAAGGATGCCCAGAAGCCTGCCAAGTTCTACCTCAACTCTGCCACCGCCCACAAGCACTACAAGACGCAGTGGATTACCCTCGACGGGCGCAAGGGCTCGCTGAAGGCTGCCGTATGGGGCCCCGTCGGCTCGCTGGAGGAGTGCAACAACCGCACCGTCTATAAGCTCATTGTCAACGACGTGCTGGAGGAAGGTCCCTGCCAGCTGCAGCTCGGTCTGACCCAGCTGAACCCCGGTGCTGCATGGAACACTATGCCGCCCCACACCCACGGACGCCGCATCGAGGCCTACTATTACTTCAACCTGCCCGAGAAGCAGACCATCGCCCACATCATGGGCCAGCCGCAGGAGAGCCGCGTGGTCTGGCTGCACAACGAGCAGGCCATCATGTCGCCCGAATGGAGCATCCACGCTGCTGCCGGCACGTATTACTACACCTTCATCTGGGGCATGGCAGGCGAGAATCTCTATTATAACGACAAGGACGAAATTCCCGTTAACCAGCTGAAATAAGGCGACGAAATATCGGAAAAACGGAATATCGAAATAACGAGATAACGAAATAACGGTATAACGGTATTACGGTATAACGGTATTACGAAACATCGAAACAACGAAATATTATTACTATGAATCCTGTTCAAACAACAAAGATGTCCAACTGGCGTTGGGTCATCTGTGCGTTGCTCTTCCTGGCAACCACCGTCAACTACATGGACCGTCAGGTCTTGTCGCTCACCTGGAAAGACTTCATTGCACCGGAGTTCCACTGGAATGACAACGATTATGGTACCATCACCGGATGGTTCTCCATCTTCTATGCCATTGCCAACCTCTTCGCCGGTAAGTTCATCGACTGGATGGGCACCAAGAAGGGCTACCTCATCGCCATCTTCGTATGGTCCACCGGTGCCGTGCTGCATGCCGGCTGCGGATGGGTGGCCATGAACATTGAAGGCTACGACAGCATCGAGGCCCTGCGCATGGTACAGGCCGGCTCGGATGCCGCCGTTGCCATTGCCACCATCTCGGTGTGGCTGTTCCTCTCGTGCCGTCTGATTCTCGCCGTCGGTGAGGCCGGCAACTTCCCTGCAGCCATCAAGGTGACTGCCGAGTATTTCCCGAAGAAAGACCGTGCCTTCGCCACGTCGCTGTTCAACAGCGGTGCGTCGGTAGGCGCGCTGGCTGCTCCCGCCACCATTCCCCTGCTGGCTCGCGCCTGGGGCTGGGAGATGGCCTTCATCATCATCGGTGCCTTAGGCTACGTCTGGATGGGTCTGTGGATGTGGGCTTACGAGAAGCCTGCCAAGAACAGCCGCGTGAACCAGGCCGAGCTGAACTACATCGAGCAGGATGCCGACATCGCCGAGGTGCAGGACAAGCAGGAGGCCAAGGAAGAGAAGGTCATCCCCTTCTGGCAGTGCTTCACCTATAAGCAGACGTGGTCGTTCATCGTGGGTAAGTTCATGACCGACGGCGTGTGGTGGTTCTTCCTGTTCTGGGCTCCCGCCTACTTCTCCGACCAGTACGGCTACACCAGCGACTCGGGCATGGGCATCGCCCTCATCTTCACGCTCTACGCCATCTGCACCATCCTCTCGTTTGGCGGTGGTTACCTGCCGAAGATCTTCGTCGAGAAATATGGCATGAACCCATACGCCGGACGTATGCGCGCCATGCTCATCTTCGCCTTCTTCCCCCTGCTGGGCGTGCTGGCTCAGCCCCTCGGTGCCTATAGCGCCTGGTGGCCTGCCATCCTGATTGGTCTGCTGGGAGCCGGTCACCAGTCGTGGTCGGCCAACATCTTCTCGACCGTCGGCGACATGTTCCCCAAGTCAACCATCGGCACCATCACCGGCATCGGCTCCATGGCCGGCGGTGTGGGTTCATTCCTCATCAACAAGGGCTCGGGTATGTTCTTCACCTGGGCTGAAGAGCAGGATGCAGCCTTCTCGTTCTTCGGTTTCGACGGCAAGCCTGCAGCCTACATGGTGGTGTTCTGCATCTGTGCCGTGGCTTACCTCATCGGCTGGTGCATCATGAAGGCCCTCGTGCCGAAGTACAAGCCCATCGTGTTAGAGTAATCTTACGACAGCATGACTGAAAGAAGCCACGGATAAAGACAACTCCGTGGCTTTTTCTGACTTCGGCGGTTTTAACATTTCGTGCTATAGCAATCTCCCGAAAACCCGATAAACAGGGCATTTATATGCTTTTTAGGCGGTGACTTGTGTAACGCAGAAAACAACCCGCACATCCCGCACATCTCGCACGTAAAAATGTTTCAACACGACATGAACCCATCCTATTGCTGCAACAGTCAGGTGCGGGATGTGCGTAGGATGGCAGTTGCAAAGTGTCGGCTACGTGCGGGATAAAACGAGCAAATCGTCAGCTACGTGCGAGATAAATTGAGCAGACTGTCAGGTTACGTGCGAGATGTGCGAGATGTGCGGGATGTTTTCCTTTTTCACTATATATATATATTTACGGCAGAAAAATCCCGATGAAATCGGGGATTTTTGCGAGGGGGAGGCGGATGTCGGATAAAATCCGACAAAAAAAAAACGGGACTTGCGGAGAGGTGTGGAGCAATGAGTAATTTTCGTGGAGAGGCTACTAATTTTCGTGGAGAGGCCAC
>CAMVAI010000072.1 GCA_947165435.1 uncultured Prevotella sp. | reverse complement strand
TTGCATCTTTGCATCGGACTTAACGGACTGATACGGACTTTTTCTGTTTGTTGCATCTTTGCATCGGACTTAACGGACTGATACGGACTTTTTCTGTTTGTTGCACGTTCGGACTTGTCTGTTTCAGTCCGTTTAGTCCGATGCTTATTATAATTATTCGTTGCTTTTGTTAATCCATTGCTGCACCTCATCGACCGAGGGCTTCTGCATCGAGAGCTTGTATTTCTTGACGATGTCGCCAATCTTCTGCTGCAGTCCCTGGGCCTTCTCTGTGGCAATGTTCTGCACCAGATTGAAGCCGGCCTTGCGCAACACGGGCACCCACTCTTCGGCAACGCCTATCTGGCTCCACTCTGCCACGGTGCTCTGGGGAATCTTCTTCTCGGGCTTCATCTGGGGGAAGAACAGCACCTCCTGGATGAATGTCTTGCCCGTCATCAGCATCACCAGACGGTCGATACCGATGCCGATACCGCTGGTGGGCGGCATGCCATACTGCAGGGCACGCAAGAAGTCCTGGTCGATAATCATCGCCTCGTCGTCGCCCTTGTCGGCCAGCCGCATCTGTTCTACGAAGCGCTCCTCCTGGTCTATCGGGTCGTTCAGCTCAGAGTAGGCGTTGGCCAGCTCCTTGCCGTTGACCATCAGCTCGAAACGCTCGGTGAGTCCGGGCTTCGAACGGTGCATCTTCGTCAGCGGCGACATCTCTACAGGATAGTCGGTGATGAACGTAGGTTGTATGAATGTTCCCTCGCAGAACTCGCCGAACAGCTCGTCAATCAGTTTGCCCTTGCCCATGGTCTCATCGACATCCATGCCCTTCGACAGACAGAAGGCACGTATCTCTTCCTCTGTCTTGCCGTTGCAGTCGAAACCCGTCTTCTCCTGTATGGCTTCAAGGATGGGCAGACGGCGATAAGGTGCCTTGAACGACACGATGTTGCCGTCAATCTCGCGCTCCG
This sequence comes from uncultured Prevotella sp., assembly GCA_947165435.1. GTDB lineage: Bacteria > Bacteroidota > Bacteroidia > Bacteroidales > Bacteroidaceae > Prevotella. The sequence goes on along the minus strand of CAMVAI010000072.1, from coordinate 19,016 downwards.
GCTTGCCGTTGACAGCAATGCAGATGGTTTCGAGCAACTTCTCGGTGAACGACATCATCCAGTTGTAGTCCTTATACTGCACATACAGCTCCATGCACGTAAACTCCGGGTTGTGGTTGCGGTCCATACCCTCGTTGCGAAAGTTCTTGCCAATCTCATAGACCCCCTCAAAGCCGCCTACGATGAGACGCTTCAGATAGAGCTCCGTGGCAATACGCATGTACATATCCTGATCCAGTGCGTTGAAGTGGGTGATGAACGGGCGGGCCGAGGCACCGCCGGCAATCATCTGCAGCGTGGGTGTCTCCACCTCAGTATAACCGGCCTCGTCGAGCACCTTTCTTAATGTGCGTATGACGGTGGCGCGCTGCAGGAAGGTGTCTTTCACACCCTCGTTGACCACCAGGTCAACATAGCGCTGACGGTAGCGCAGCTCCGGGTCGTCGAACTTGTCGTAGGCCACACCGTCCTTGTATTTCACGATGGGCAGCGGCTTCAAGGCCTTCGACAGCAGGGTCAGCTCCTGTGCATGAACGCTGATTTCACCCGTCTGGGTGCGGAACACGAAGCCCTTCACACCGATGAAGTCGCCGATGTCAAGCAGTCGCTTGAACACCTTATTATATAGGTCTTTGTCTTCGCCTGGACAGAGGTCGTCGCGCGAGATGTAAACCTGGATGCGGCCCTTCGAGTCCTGTATCTCGGCAAAGCTGGCCTTGCCCATCACGCGGCGGCTCATCATGCGGCCGGCTATGCATACCTCGGGGCGGTCAGGGTTGTCGCCGTCGATATTCCACTCACCGCTCTCTACTTTCTGGCGGATGGCGGTTGAAAAGGCATTCGTGGGATATTCGGCTGCCGGATAGGGGTTGATGCCCATCTGTCGCAGCTCTTGCAGGCTTTCGCGCCTGCCAATCTCTTGTTCACTGAGTTCTAATACGTTCATGTCTCTGTTGCTATATATTCACATTACGCCGCAAAGGTACGAAATTATTCTGACAACGCGCCATTTTTATGTTTTTTTATCACTCGGTTGTGGCATGAGTGTACATAATTACTAAATAAATACTAAAATAGTAACAATTTTTTTTGCAGTTTGAGGAAATCTTGCTATATTTGTCGCTGATAAGTAACCAATAGCTATGAATTACGATTGTTTCAAGAAGCGTGTGGTGGGTGTTGACATCAGTTTGGAGAAGACCACATGTGCCGTGGTAGATATTCGCGGTAATATTATCGCCACCGTAGATTTCGCCACCAATGACCATCCGTTTATCGGCGACTACGCCTCGGTGCTTGGTGAGCGGATATTGGAGTTGGTCGAAGCCAATGGCGGCTATAGCGAGGTACGCTCCATCGGCATCAGCGCCCCCAGCGGAAACATACAGACGGGTTGTATAGAAAACTCGCCCAACCTGCCGTGGAAAGGCTCCATTCCCCTGGCAGCCATGCTTCGCGACCGCTTGGGGCTGGCGGTGGCCCTGGCCAACAATGCCTACGTCATGGCCTTAGGCGAGCATGCCTTCGGTGCCGGCCATGGCATGCACAACTTCGTGGTCATTTCGTTGGGCAGCGGCATGGGCAGCTGCATCTTCAGCAACGGTATGCCCCATCAGGGCTACAGCGGCTATGCCGGCGAGATAGGCCATACGTGTGCCGTCGTCAACGGGCGCGAGTGCGGCTGTGGCAACAAAGGCTGCTTAGAGGCCTATACTGCGGCGAAGGGCATCGTGCGGACCGCCCGCGAGCTGTTGGAAGAGAGCAGTGAACCGTCGCTGATGCGCGATGTCGCACAGCTGACCCCCGAGCAGATTACCGCTTGTTGCGAGCAGGGCGACCGGCTGGCTCAGGAGGTGTACCGCCGCACGGGCCGTATGCTGGGTCTCGGACTGGCCAACTATGCCTCCGTGCTCAATCCCGAGGCCTTTATCTTTGCTGGCTCTGTGTCGAAGGCAGGCAAGTGGCTGTTAGACCCCGCCTCAGAGGTGTTCGAGGAACATGTGTTCCACAATATAAAGAATAAGGTGAAGATGATCGTGTCGCAAATAGACGACGATGTGCGCGACGTGTTGGGCGCCAGTGTTTTGGCATGGGACATTGAGGAGTACTCGTTGTTTAAGTAAATAGTCTGGGGAGGGTTGTGATATGAGCATAAATGTCAAGAAAAGGGTGATAGGCGTCGATATAGACGTGACGGAAACTACCGTTGCGGTCGTTGATTTGCGTGGCGAGATAATTGCCAAGAGCTCTTTCCCCACTACCGACTATCCGAATGTCAATAATTTCGGTGAGGCACTCAGTCAAGAGATTATCAGGCTGGCCGAGCAGAACGGCGGCTACGAGACCATTCGCTCGGTGGGTGTCAGCTCGCATAGCGGCAACTACATGACCGGTTGCATCGAGAATGCCGGCAACCTGCCATGGAAGGGTGTCATCCCCTTGTCAGCCATGCTGCGCGACCGCATCGGACTGGCTGTCGCCGTGGGCAACGACCTGCACGCCGCCGCCTTGGGCGAATATGCCTTCGGGTCGGCACATGGCATGCAGAATTTTGTCGTTGTCTCGTTAGGCCGAGTGGGAATGGGCTGCTTCATCTTCTCCAACGGACAGCCCTATCTCGGCACCGACGGCTTTGCCGGAGAGCTGGGCCACTGCTGTATGGTGGAGAACGGGCGCCACTGCAACTGCGGGCGCTATGGCTGTTTAGAGGAATACGTGTCAGAGCGCGGCATCATACAAACCGCCCGCGAGGTGATAGCCGAGCGTAGTGAGCCGAGTCTGCTACGCGACCTGCCGGAGCTGACGCCGATGGCCGTCGGAGCCTGCTGCGACCAGGGGGACACTCTGGCCATCGAAACCTATCGCCGTACGGGGCAGATGCTCGGATTGGGTCTGGCGTTCTGCGCCACCATCATGAATCCGGAGGCCATTATCCTGACCGGTTCGCTGACGAGTACCAGCCGTTGGCTGATTCCCTCGGCACAGGAGTCGTTCGAGGAGCATGTGTTCCATAACATCCGCAACCGTGTAAAACTGGTTATCTCCAACTTCGACATCCGCGAGCGCAATGTCTTGGGAGCCAGCGTGATGGCGTGGGACGAGAAAGAATACTCATTGTTTAAGGAATAAGTAATAAAGAAGAAAAATACTATGGAACTGACAAAAGTAAAGAGCCGCGTGGTAGGTGTCGATATCGGTGTGGCCGTCACCACCTATGCTGTGGTCGATTTGAGGGGTAACATCATTGCCCAGGACCATTTCAGTACGCTGGAGTATCCCAACTTGGACAACTATCTGGCAGTGCTGTGCGAGAAAATCATCAACCTCGTCGAGGCCAACGGCGGTTATGAGAGCATACGTTCCATTGGCGTGTGCTGTCCCAGTAGTAATTTCCTGACGGGGTGCATTGAGAATGCCGCCAACCTGCAGTGGAAGGGTGTCATCCCCATGGCGGCCATGATGCGCGACCGACTGGGGCTGGCTGTGGCACTGACGAATAATGCCCAGTGTACGGCCCTCGGCGAGCAGGCCTTCGGAGCCGCCCATGGCATGAAGGACTTCATCGTCATCACGCTTGGCCACGGCATGGGCAGCTGCATCTTCTCCAACGGCCGTATGCACCTTGGCACGAAGGGCTTCGCCGGCGAGATAGGCCACAACTGTGCGGTGCCCGACGGCAGGCTGTGCGGCTGCGGCCATCATGGCTGCCTGGAGGCCTACTGTGCCTATAAGGGTGTTGTCCGCACGGCCAAGGAGCTGATGGAGGCTTCGGCAGAGCCGTCGCTGATGGCACAATACGAGACGCTGACACCGGAACTTATCACCGAGTGCTGCGAGCAGGGCGACGCGCTGGCCATCGAGACCTATCGGCGCACCGGCGAGATGCTGGGCCGTGGGTTGGCCAACTATGCCTCGATACTCAATCCCGAGGCCATCATCCTGACGGGCAGCATCCCTCGTGCCGGACGGTGGCTGCTGGAAACCACGGAGCAGGTGTTCAACGACACCGTGTTCCATAACATCAAGGGTCAGACCAAGATTGTGGTGTCTTCCATGAAAGACGGCGAGCGCGACGTCTTAGGAGCCTCGGTGCTGGCCTGGCAGGTCAAGGAATATTCACTGTTTTTATAATGAACGTAGATTACATCAACCATATCATAGCGCAAAAGCCCAATCTCAGTACAGCCCTCGGGATGGAGTTTTTCTCCACTCCCGAGGACGATACTTGTATGGCACGCATGCGCGTCGATGAGCGCAATCGCCAGCCTTTCGGATACCTGAGTGGCGGTGCTTCGCTGGCCCTGGCCGAGAATCTGGCCGGTGTCGGTTCGTCGGCCCTCTGTCCCGGCTGTGCCTGTGTGGGCATCGAGGTCAGCGGCAGCCATGTGCAGGCGGTGTCGGAAGGTGACACGGTGACGGCATACGGTCGGCTGGCACATGGCGGCAGCACGCTGCATGTGTGGAATGTCGAGATACGTAACTCGGCGGGCGACCTCATATCCACCGTCCGTGTTACCAACTACGTCATCAAGCCCCATAAGTCGTGAACAGCCAAGGCTTTGCAGTGTACCGTAAGCCGTATGCCGAGGCATGTACGGTGGTGACGGGGGCGGTGACGGAATATGCCTCGTTTAGCTCGCTCAGTAGGGCGAGCGGTTTTGTGCTGGCTCCCTTTGCTCCGTCGCCAGCCGAACCGGTGCTGGTCATCGGTGCCGAACGGATGGTCATGGTGGCATCGGCCGACGAGGTGCCGCCGTTGCCGGATTTTGTGGTTGCTACGCCGTCACCAGCCGACAGGCAGAGTGTGTCGCGGCAGGACTATCATATCGATTTCTCCAACTTCCATGCCCGTCTGTCGCAGGGCGAGTTTCAGAAGCTGGTGCTCTCGCGGAGCCTCGTTATCGATGCCGACGGACAGCTACAGCCCCTGCAACTGTTCCAACGGGCCTGCTGCAGCTACCCGCGCATGTTCATCGCCTTGGTCTATACCCCGCAGAGCGGACTGTGGCTCACGGCCACGCCCGAACTGCTGTTGGGCGGCAGCGGTAGCCAGTGGCAGACCATCGCCCTGGCGGGCACCATGCCCTACGCCGACCGCTTGGAGTGGAGCGACAAGAACCGTCAGGAGCAACGCTATGTGGCGACGTATATCATGCGGCAGTTGGAACAGTTTGCCGACCGCATCGACGAGGAAGGTCCTTACACGGCGCGGGCTGGCCATCTGGCTCATCTGCGCAGTGACTTCCGCTTCCTTTTGCGGCAGGATGGTGACATCGGACGGCTGCTGCAGGCCCTCCATCCCACGCCCGCGGTCTGTGGACTGCCTAAGCAGGAGGCGTTTCAGTTTATACTCCAACAGGAGCACCACCGCCGCAGCTACTACAGCGGCTTCATGGGTCCGCTGCTGATGGAGGGGCACACCGCCCTGTTTGTCACCCTGCGGTGCATGCAACTCTTCGCCGACTGCTACCGGCTCTATGCCGGCGGCGGCATACTGACCGACAGCGACGAGGAGCAGGAATGGCAGGAGACGGAGACGAAGCTCGACACCATGCGCAATGTGTTGAACCATAAAGGATAACCGATAAACAATCAAACAGTGTATAGTAATAAGGAGAACGTAAACATACTGACTGCGCTCTTGGTGGCGCATGGCGTGCGGCATGCCGTGGTCTGTCCGGGCAGCCGCAATGCCCCCATCGTGCATAATCTCAACGAGTGTCCTGATATTGAGTGCCATCCCGTTACCGACGAGCGGTCGGCGGGCTTCTATGCCCTGGGCATGGCTCAGGCCACGGGGCAGCGCGTCGTGGTGTGTGTCACCAGCGGCACGGCCCTGCTCAACCTCGCTCCGGCTGTTGCTGAGGCTTACTATCAGCACCGATCGCTGATTGTGGTCAGTGCCGACCGCCCGCAGCAGTGGATAGACCAGCAGGACGGCCAGACGTTGCCGCAGACCGACGCCCTGGGGCGATTCGTCCGCCGTGCCGTGTCGCTGCCCGAGCCGCATGACGACGAGGAGCGGTGGTACTGCAACCGGCTGGTGAACGAGGCCTTGATGCTCTCGCACGCGCCTGTACATATTAATATTCCTATCAGTGAGCCGCTGTTCGGATTCAGTGTCGCCTCGTTGCCCACGGAGCGAGTCATCACCCTCAAGCCGTCGGCCATCGAACCGCACACGTTGAGCCATGTCTGTCGGCGGTTCATGCAGGCGCACCGCCCGATGCTCATCAGCGGACAGCCCTGGAATCCTCATCTCGACGAGGCCGTCTATCGCGTGCAAGACGACGACAACTACGTGCCCGACTTCGTGCTCTATACCGGTGGCAGCATTGTCAGCAAGCGTGTGAAGCACTTCCTGCGCAAGGCCCGTGAGACGTGGGTGGTGAACGAGACGGGCGAGGCGACCGATACCTTCATGAATCTGACACACGTCGTACAGGGCGACCCGGAGGTGGTGGCCGACCAGGTGGGTTTCTTCCTGGAGCAGCAGCCGCACCCCTTTGTCGAGCAATGGCGCGCGCTGATAGCCGAGGTGGCTGCATACGCTGAGGCTTACGAACCCGTCTTCTCACAGATGGCTGCCGTGAAATACCTTGAGCAACGGCTGTCGTCCGAATATGTATCGCCCATAGCATGCCACTATGCCAATTCGCAGTCTATCCGCCTGGCTAACATCTATTCGCGCCAGCCCATGTGGTGCAACCGTGGTGTCAACGGCATCGAGGGCTCGCTCTCTACGGCGGCCGGTTTCTCGTGTGTCACCGACGAGCCGGTGTGCTGTGTCATCGGCGACCTCAGTTTCTTCTACGACCAGAACGCGCTGTGGAACCGCTGCCTGCGCGGCAACCTCCGCATCCTGCTGCTGAACAACGGGCGCGGCGGCATCTTCAACCTGCTGCCGGGACTGGAGCAGAGCGCAGCCCGCGACGCCCTGGTGGCTGCCGAGCACCATACGACAGCCGAGGGCATCTGTCGCCAGAACGCCATCGACTATCGTCACGCCGCCACCATGGCCGACATGCAGCAGGGCATCGACTGGCTGCTGCACACCGACAGCGACCGCCCGCTGCTGCTGGAGGTGACCACCGATGCTGCCGACGACGAGCAGGCGTACAGAGGGTATTATCAAGGGTTGAAGGGCCAAAAGCCTCTCCACTGACGATACCCATATAAATGCCCCCGTTTATCGTAGTCCGGGAGATTGGTATAGCACGAACGCAACACTTTGGCCTTTGGCCTTACTCCTCTTTGCATGACAAAACTGATGCGAGCATCGTTTTGTGCTCGCTTCGATTCGTCGTTTCGTATAATTCAAACGCCCAAAAGAACGCCCAAAAGGAAATTGTACATCTTTTGGGCGAAAAGAAGACATTACTATCTGATAAGCAGATACTTGTGCTTACTCAAATATACCTCACCCCCCAAATAACACGCAGAGGATTGTGCAAAATAATAAATGATTTAACAGATGACAGTGCCAAATATATAATAGGTTGTCTTCAGAAACTCGGCCTACTGCGCCGTGAGGGTGGCCGAAAGAATGGTCGTTGGGTTGTGATGCTTGACAATAACGAAAACGAGAAAGGAGAATAGAGACTATGGCAAAACAAGAGATAACACTGAAAGGACTGGATGGCCACGAAAACCATCTGGTATATGATGCTGCCGATGGGCAGATGAGCGGTTCGTTAGAGGACTGCGCCCGTTCCTTGTTCCCGGCCGAGGGTGAGACGACACCACGGCTGAGGTTCCAAGGGTTTGAGGGGGGGTGGGAGAAGGCGAAAGCCTCCGACCTGTTTAATAGTCATGGGGACAGGCACTGGGTATGGGTGCCTGTTTTCATGTCACACGGGGTCAGGAGTTCTGTGTTTTTGACAGCCCTGATTTCATAAAAATAGTTATTTGGGGAGTGTTTTCTTTCAGCTTTTCAAATATTTTATATATCTTTGCAGCAAATATTAAAAACAAGAAAACTAAGCTATCTGAAAATATGCAAAAACTTAAATTCTTATTGACCTTTTGGCTGGCAATTGCAGCCATTGGCGCAAGTGCACAGGGAGACGGCACCGTGAGTACCGAGAGTATGCCCGATCAGGTGCAGATGAGTGATGGCCGTACTGTCAAGGCGATGCAAGTGCCTCGACGTGCATCGGACAAAGACTACACCTACACGTACAAGGGTGTGAAGTACACGTACATCTCGGAGAACAACTACACGCAGTTCTTCAACACCAGCGTGCATACCCCTGAGACTTACGGCTGGTATAAGGACGGCGACGGCTGGTTTATCAATGCCGAAGGCGCCTACATCACCGCTGCCTCTATCGACGAGGAGAGCGTGCCAGAGAACGGCGAGGTGTATATCCTCAACGACCTGGTGGGCTACTTCACCAGCCACACCCATCTGGGCTGTGTGGCCGATCAGGGCTTTACCGGCGAGTCGAAGGTGAAGCGCATCTACTTCCAGGACGCTAATGCCCAGGCCTACAATGCCAACAGCGAGTTCCACTTCTTCATTGGCCACAAGGCCTTTGCCAATGCGCCGTATCTGGAGAAGGTGGACCTGATGCAGTACACCACCAAGGGCACCAACCACTAGGAGGCGATGCCCGAATACCGGGTGAAGAGCATCTGGGACAACGCGTTTGAGGGCTCGCCCAACGCCATGATCCGTGTGGCGACCTCAGTGCTCAACGACTACCGCAACAGCAGCGTGTGGGCAAAGCATAAGGACCGCATCATCAGCTACGAGCCTTCAGGCTATGAGATCAAGGAGTACGGTGCCCGCTACAAGTGTATGCTGGCACAGGACGGCAAGACCTATCTGACCAACGACGGCGAACAGCGCGAGGAGGTGATGAAGCAGCTGCGCCTGTGGAATGCCGACTACTGGGGCTTAAACGCTACTTCGCTGATGGCACCTGCCGACAATGGCGCTACGGTGTATTACACCACCATCGAGGGAGCTGATACCGAATACCTGAAGAAAAACAATGGTGTGCTGAGAGTCTATAACGACGTGGGCTCGTACTACAACTACAAGAACATCGCCATCCGCCGCGACGCCTTTGCCAACTGCGAGGACCTGAAGACAGTAGAGTTCTGGCAGACCAACGGCCGCAGCAGCAATTCGTACAGCGACCTGAAGGTGGTGATCGAGAACGGTGCCTTCCGGGGCTGTAAGAACCTGAAGGAGATCCGCCTGTACTACTTCGCAGAGAAGGGCGAAGACCACTGGGAGACGCTGGGTCCGAAGGATGTCATCCCTGGCGATAACATCTTTGGTGTGCCAACCCCTGAGGAACTAAAGGGCATGACTGAAGAACAGGTAGCTGCCCTGCCGCCAAGCTGTGCCAAAGACTTCCGCATCTTAGTGTCACCAGCCCGTTATCTGGAGTTCATCAAAGACCCCAACTGGGCGATGTATTCCCAGTTCATAGAGGCTGCCGACTATGAGCCAACAACCAAGAAGTCCATTGTGAAGGACGGTTTGACCTACGAGTATATGTCCACATCGGCAGGTATGCTGTCCACCGACAATGTGGTGTCGCAGAACTGGTCGTGGTGGAGTGTGCCCGTGCTTGCTGCCGAGATAGCCCTCTATGCCTATGCTGCCTATAAGATAGGTAAAGGTGTCGCCCATGCAATTAGTGCAGGAGATGCTGCTGGAGAGGCTATAAGTGAAGTATCAAGAGAGACTGCAAGTGAACTCTCAAGAGAGTCAGTCACAGCATACGCTAACACGGCTATAGCAAGCGAGGCTACCTTGGGAGCCGCTAAAGAATTTGCTGGAAATATTCCAGCTATTGCTTATGGATTTACGGAGGCTTTAACTGCTGAACAAATTTCTGCTATAGCAGGAAAAAATTTGGCTGAAATTGGTTTCTCCTCATACGCAATCACAGAGTTAGCTCGTGAAGGAATATGTAGTGCGGCAGGAGTAATGTCTTCTGCTGATGTACTGACTAAACTTTTGGCCCTACCAATAACAAGATCAACTTTAAAAGCTTATGTAATGAAAGTTGTTGCAGAACTAACTGCAGCACTTGCCCCAGAAGTAGTTGTTCCTGAAGTGGCAGCAGTAGTAACTTCCATGGGTCTCCCTGCATGGGCGAGTAATACGTTGTTGACAATGGCTGGCGGCACTCTGCTTTCAAGTCTCAGCGCAAGTCTCATTACCGCACGTATGCAGGGCAGCGATTACAACAGCAACAAGTTCCGTAGCGGTCTGATAGCCAACAACCTGTCGTATATCCATGCAGCATCCATGACCGGTATAGGTCTGAACATGATCTATACGCCATCGAAGAATATGGTGTATCACCAGTACATCAGCAAGGCCGCTACCAACATCAGGAAGGTCAACATCTATGCTGGTGTCGACGACGACACCCGCACCATGACGTTCCGCAAGAACGTATTTGCCGGGAACACGTCTTTGGAAGAAGTACGCTTCTACGAGGCAAAGGGCAGCACCACCAAGGAGAGCGTGCCCATGACGATAGCCATCCCCGACTCGGCATTTGCCGGCTGCACCAGCATGGAGCGCTTCGACCTGCGCCTCTATACCGGCGACAAGCCCACACAGGCGCTCGGACCTGAGAACTTCATCCTCTGCGGCGACAACATCTTTGCCGGCTGCGACTCCACCAAACTGAAGATCATCATCGCGAAGGACCGCAAGCAGGACTTCCTCGACGATGGGGTGTGGAGCAAGTACAAGCGTTTCTTCGCCTACGAGGCGACGGATTATCCTGGCGGAAAAGACGATTTCGGCGTGAAATATGTCTATGCCTACGAGGGCAATAGCACCCAGAAGGTGTCGATGAAAAACGGTCACAAGGTGGAGCACCTGGTGGCTTGGGGAGCCGACGACAGCTGGATTAACGACCATAAGGGCCAGCTGGGTCTGTTCAACGACATCGGCATCTACAATAACTTTAAGCTCGACTATGTGCGCAAGGAAGCCTTCCGCGGCAACCAGAACCTGAAGAACGTCTCATGCTGGGACATCAAAGGTTGGCTGTGGTGTGGCGACATCTACTACGACTTCAATGTAGCCCTGCAGGACTCCTGCTTCGCCGACTGCCCGAACCTGGAGGCGTTCGACCTGCTCTATCTCTGCACCGACGGTATCAACAAGGCCAAGGAGCTGCATCCGTCGCAGCTGCAGTTAGGCAACGGTGTGTTTGCCAATACACCCAAACTGATGCTGAAGATGACCCAGCAGCAACAGCGCTGGTTTGAGGCCGATTCGGCATGGGCCAAGTATAAGGATAAGTTTACCCCCTGTCTGGTGAAGCCTATTGACGCAGGCGTGAAGAAAGCCCTGAAAGACCTGCATTACACCACTGCCGTGGGCAGTCCATCGACGTGGGACGACGTGATCGATATGAGCAAGCTGAAGGACAAGGGCTTCGAATGGCTCAACGGCAAACTGGCTGTCAACAACGACATCAAGCTGTTCCCCGAGTTCAAGCAGTTTGAATGGGCTGGTCTCAACTTCATCGGTGGTTCGTGGTTCGTCAATGACTACAACCTGACAGCTATCGAGCTGCCCTCGACCATCAAGAAGATAGGCGGTTATGCCTTCCAGAACTGCGACCTGCGCGAGATAGAGATTCCCGCCGCAGTGACGCAGATTGACGAGATGGCTTTCAACGGCAACGCAAACCTGAAGGTGATTCGCTGCCTGGGCACCACGCCGGCTGCGTTGGGCACAGCAGTATTCGAGAAACCTGAAGGACTGAAGATCTACGTGCCTGCCGAAGCAGTCAACGCTTACCAGGAGAAATGGAGCGACTATAAGGACTATATCGTGGCTGCCAGCGATGCACAGACATTCCCCAAGAGCGTTACTACCACTGAGGTGGGCCAGCTGGCACAGAAGTTAGGTCTGGAGACCATTATGAGCGGCGACTTCCTGACAGGCCTGAAGGGTGCCTACTGGAACATCGACTCGCTGACCGTGAGCGGTCCGCTGAACGGTGTCGATGTGGGTGTGCTGCGCTTCCTGGGCGGTGCCGACGTGAACAACAGCGACCCGACCTACGGACGCATGCGCTACCTTAATTTATATAACGCGCGCCTGAAGAAAGACAAGGACCATCCTTACCAGTGTCATGGCGTGAACGACTTCATCGGCAAAGACGACGTGGTGGATGAATATATGTTCTACTACTGCAACAAGCTTGAGAAGGTCATCCTGCCTAAGGAGGCTACTTACATTGGTGAGCACGTGTTCGACAATGCCGTGAACCTGAAGCATCTCGCCATCGGCGACAAGGTGACAGGCTACGACGACCGCGTGACCTACCAGGTGCCCGGCATCGACGAGATGGTGTTCATGACCACCGAGAAGGCCGTGAGCGACGCCTCCGGTGGCCTTGAAGGCAGCGGCCAGTACTGGTTCTGGACCTACGACTCATGGGACACGCCCATCAATGCCGTCTATTGCCGCAACAACCTGGTACCGGTATATGCCAACGAGCCTACCCTGACCAAGTGCGCAAGCAGTATCACCGCCGCATTCAAGGACGACCGTGCACTGGATGCCTTTGCTGCCAAGGGCTATTTCTTCCCTTCGGAATATATGCAGCTGACCAACATCGACGGCATCCTGACAGGCAGCGGTGTGGAGACCTTCGACGAGCTGGTCGGCTTCACCAAGATGACTGAATTAGGCAGTGCACTGGCAGACTGCGACAATCTGAAGCGCGTCTATCTGCCTGCATCGCTAAAGAAGATGAACTACCAGGGCTTCAAGGGTTGCAAGAGCCTGATGGATGTCTATGTCTATTGCGACACCATCCCGCAGCTGGAAGACGGCACCTTCGACGACCTGCCCATGTTCTATCGCATCAATGTGCCCATGAAGCTGGTGAAGCGCTATCGTGAGGCCTGGCCGCAGTATGCCAACCACATCGTGGGCAACAACTTCGCAGCGCCGGGCAGCGACATGCTCGTGGTGACCACCACCGAGAAGAACACCCTGGCCAAGGAGTTGGGGCTCAAGGTGAAACACTCCAAGATAGAGACCGGCACAGGCAATATGCACATTGACGAGCTGGAGGGCGCCTACTCGCATATCCGCAAGCTGAAGGTGGTCGGTCCTATCTCCGGTCAGGACTTCAGCGTGCTGCGCTACCTGGCAGGCTATTGCGGATGGACAGACTCACGCAACTGCCTGGGCCAGCTGGAATATCTGGATCTCTACGATGCTACGGTAGAGCCCAGTGAATGGTATGCAGCCCCCGACAGGCTTGTGCTAACCAGCCACTCGTCGATCGTGAAGGAGGCCAATGTGCTGCCCTACTACGCCTTCCTGAGGGCTTACTCGCTGAAGAAACTCATCCTGCCGAAGACCCTGAAGACCATCCACAGCCGCTCGCTGCTGGAGTGTGAGTCTCTGGAGACGGTGGTCATCGGCGATTCGACAAACTATATCAACTGGGATGCCTTCGACGACTGCGTATCGCTGACCCGTATGTACATCCTGGCAGACAAGAAGCCTGAGATGACCCAGGACAACTGGCTGTGGCGCAACTTGTGCAACAACTACAACCCGACGTTCGACGCCTTCTATGTGCGCCCGAGCCTCTACAAGGACTATGTAGCAGACGATGCCTATACCGGCTCGTCATGGCAGCGCACCAAAAACATCTCTTCCGGTGTGTTCAAGGACGACGAATCGTTTGCCGCCTTTGCCGCCCATGCCGCCGCCACCAAGGAGGAACTGCAGGGCGTGGACAATGTGGACGGATGGTTCAAGAACCGTCCAAATATCAAGGACCTCTCGCTGCTGAGCAACACCTCGGTGACGGAGCTGAAGGCCGCCGACATGAAGCCGCTGACCAAGCTGGAGCGTATCGGTATGCCGATGATGCTGGAGCAGATTGAGGACAACAGTTTCAGCGATGCCAAGAACCTGCGCTGGGCCGACTTTACTAATTGCTTTGATATTGATATGATGGCCAACCTCCAGAACGGCGGCTTGCGCAAGAAGGGCCTCACGGAGAACACGCTGTGCTACTTGCCAACAGCCTACGGACAGACTGACGAGGTGAACGTAGTGGTAGGCGATACCGCAGGCGTGATGAACTGCGCCACCTACAGGCTGATTGACGGTCAGGACTACGACGTGCCTTACAAGTTCAATGCCGCAAAGGTGGAGAACACCCGCACGCTGGCCAAGAGTGCAGCTCCTTACACCATCTGTCTGCCTTACAGCATGCAGATACCTAACGGTGCCAAGGCTTACAAACTGTCAGGCCGCAGCACCAACGAGCTGATATTCACCGAAACATTTGAGACACTTGAGGCGCTGCAGCCTTATCTCATCTGGACCGACCAGAATGATGCTGCACTCAGTAGTGCGGATGCGAATATTCCTGCCAGTGGTGGTATGACCTTCGGCAAACAGCAGAATGCACCAGGTTATTCCATGCGCGGCACACTCTACGGTATCAGCAATGCCGAGGCTGCCGAACTGGGAGCCTACACGCTGCAGCAGGACGGCAAGTGGCATCCCGTGATGTCCGACACCGACAATCACCGTGCCGCCCGCATCCTGCCCTTCCGTGCCTATCTGTTGCAGAACCGTGGTGTAGCAGGTGCCCGTGCCATCGGCATGACGCTCGAAGGCACTACCGGCATCGAGCAGCTGCGCACCATCGACAGCGACGGCACAGAGCGTATCTACGACCTGAACGGTCGCCAACTCTCAACCGCTGCAAAGGGTATCAACATCATCAATGGTAAGAAAGTTATTAACAGATAAACGACTATGAAGAATATAAAGATAATGAGTTTGCTGCTCGGGGGTCTGTTGGCCCTCGGCAGCCTTACTGCTTGTGGCGGTGGTGACGACAGTACGGATGCGCCTACGCCCCCCACGCCCCCTGCACCCTCCGAGAAAGTGCTGACCAGCCTGATGGTCGACTATACAGCTACTGTGTCGCAGCATCTGCTCGACGTGGCTACGGTCACCGTGCGCTATATCGGTGAGAACGGTCAGGTAGCCCAGGAGCAGATGAGTTCCACCACGTGGACGAAGCGTGTCACCATCCCATTGCCAGCCAAGGCAGGTCTGAACATCCAGCCCACGCTGAAGGGTAGTGTGGCCGATGGGGAATACACCCTCAGCGCCAAAGGTCAGGTGGCCTACAGCTGGCTTGACCAGGATGGTCAGCAGCTCAACGCAGGAGCCACTGAGAAGACACCCGATATGGAGGCTGTGTTCTATGCCGACGGTCTGGGACAGTATCTCGGTGCCATCACCGCCAACTGTCAGCTGGCCCGTGCCTTCGCCAAGGACTATTCTGTCACCGACGCCTCTATCACCTGGGGTGGCAATGCTGGTGACAACAGTACGCAAGGAACCGGCATCTCGGACGAAGGTGCCACTGAGGACAACCGATAGAGTGATGGAAGATGGAAGATGTAAGAGGTAAGATGGGAGATGGATGATGTAAGATGTAAAATGGGAGATGGAAGATGGATGATGGGGCTGTGCACTGCACTGTTTGCTATCTATTGTTTACTCTTCACTTCATGTACCAAGGAGGGCGACACGATCTACAAGCCCACACCTGGCGAGGAACAACCCGCCACGACACCGCTGGTGACCGTGATCTACGGTCCCAACAGTTTGGGCGACCGCTCGTACTGCGACCTGATCTACAAAGGCATCGAGATGGCTGCCAAGCAGTATGGCGTGCGTACCCTGCAGCTGGCACCTGAAAGCGAGGAGCAGGGACTGGCCTATCTGGAGACGATGTTCCGCCAGATGGAGAGCGCCAGCGACACCGTGCGCAGGCTGTTCATCATGCCCAGCCCTGTGTATGATGACTTCATCCGCAAGAACAACAAACGACTGGAGAAGAACCCCTATGCCGACCTGCTGTATATGGAGACCACCACGCCGCTGGAAGGCAAGGGCTCTACCTTCTATATCGACTACTACGGCGCGATGTACATGGGCGGCTGTATGGCACACTATGGAGTTGAAGACTTGCTCACAGTGTTGTTAGCCAATCCCTATACACAGACCGTTCGAGAGGCGGGCGAGGGGTTCTTGGCGGGTTACAACGACTCACCCCATTGGGACGATAGATTTCCTGTCCAGGTGCATGTGCGCTATCTGAGCAACGAGCCTGTGGGAGGTTTTACCTTGGCAGACTCTACTGCCTTGCGCATCTACGACGAGGAAGAGCATTTCCTGGAAGAAGAGCGCACAAACGAAGTGACTTTCGTTCCGATATGTGGAGGAGCTATGCACACTATCATCCGAGCCTTGCACGCCAGAATGATATCCACAGACAATTATGTAGGCATCGATGGTGATATGACTGATGACGATGCCTTTTGTGTCTTCTCGATAGTGAAGCATATCGATCAGGTGACAGTTGATTATATTGGCCTATGGCTCAATGGTTCGATGCCTAAACATCAGACGCTGGGTCTCGCCGATGGAGCGACAGGCGCTGTCTGGGGAAAGTACAATTATAGTGGCAAAGGAGGCTATTATCGTTTCCCCGAAAAGGTTGATATGGACAGTTTGCGCCAGGTGGCCATCAGAAAGGAGGAAGAAAGGTATGAGAAGTAAGATGGAAGATGGAAGATGTAAGATGGCTGATGGAAGAAGGCTGATGTGGCTGTGCGCCATAGCGCTATTCACGATTCACTGTTCACTCTTCATCAGTTGTAAGACGGAGGATGATACCATCGTGTATAAAGACTCGCGCCGATGGGTGAAGAAGACGGTGGCTGTGGTGGCACCGCTCAACGACCCCATCATGAAGGCCCGCCTGGAGCGCACCGCCGAGTGGATGCTTCAGAACCTGCACAACGCCCAGCTGCACGACACGCTCTGCATCGACCTGAAGCTGGAGTGGTACGATGAATACGGTAACGACCTGAAATCATTAGGCGAACGGCTGGCTAACCGCGACGACCTGTTGGCCGTCATAGGTCCCTTCGACAGCGACAACGTGGAGCAGCTGGCACCCTACTGTCAGCAGACCAAGAAGCCGCTTATCCTGCCCACTGCCACCAGCGAGACCGTCATCCGGCGCTTTGCCATTACCAGCACGGGCGAGGGGCAGCAGCCGTTCCTATGGTCGCTCACGGAGACCGACGTATCGCTATCAGAATTATTCATGACTTACTATGCCAATTATCTCACGTTGGTTGGGGGGAAAACCATATCTGGTACAGGAGCCACGCAAGCTGCACTCTATGCTCCTGCTGGTACATACGGTCAGACGTTTGTCGAGTGGGCTCCGTTCCAGGCCAACGAACTTGGCATAGGCTTTAAAGTGTGCGAACAGTATGCCGACACCACGTCTTTCTATCAGAGTTTGCGCGAGTATTACAATGATATTGGCAGCGTGGTAGGGGCAAGTATGGATATTGCACAGTTCCTTGTTGTCCAAGATGTGAAGCAGGTCTATGATATATCCTGTATCCGTTGTCGATGGTGGGGATTTGAGCCTGAGGACTATAATGACGGCATAAAGCCACTCATCGTCATTTGGTCGCCAGTTTTTTACGTTCTTCCCAATATTACCGATGAGGCCATTGCCAACCTTGGTCCTCTTGGCAGTATTATGACTGACGAGTATCAGGGGTTCTCACCATACGCCGACCCGATGACGGGTTTCGAGATGAGCTACGAGGCACGTTACAACACAAAGCCCACCTTTGCCGAGTGTAAGTTCTACGATGCGCTACTGTTGGCAGCCTTTGCCTCCAGTTATATGGAGCACCACACGAATGTCGATAACCTGAACAATGCCATCATCGACATCTGTACGACAGACAACCTGCTTTCTGGTCACGCCTGGAGTGAGGCAGGCATGGAGCTCTATCTTTCAGCGCTCGAACAAGGAGAACTGCTCGGCTTCAAAGGCGCTTCGGGTCCCGTACAGTTTGACAGTCAGTGCTACACAGCGGCCCTTAATACCACCTATGTCAACTGGTACTTCAATGAAGGGAAGATATATCATCGAGGCTATTACAGTTCTTCGGGCAATGCTCAGACGGGGCAAACATTAGCATCGTGGAATTATTTGGTGAAGGATGCCGAAAAGAAGTTCGACAACAACTACAGTAAGACCATTGTTCCCATGACTTATCCAGACCTCACCAGTCAGTATGCCGTGCTGGTGCAGGGCAGCAACGGCTGGAGCAACTACCGCCACGAGGCCGACGTGCTGAGCATCTACCAGATGCTGAAGGCTAACGGCTACAGCGATGACCATATCATACTGATTACCGCTGACGACTGTGCCAACGCACCAGAAAACAAAGATGCGGGTACCGTGCGTACCGACCCTAATGGCAAGAACCTGCGCCAAGGCGCGGTGATCGACTACCGGAATGCCGACCTCACGCCGCAGGACATCTGCAACATACTCAAGGGCGTGAAGACTGACAAGACACCCGTGGTGTTGCCTGTTGATGCAGGGCAGAACGTCCTATTCTTCTGGAGCGGACATGGACGCAGCGCGGCCATCAACGGCATCAACGAGATGGCGTGGAGAGATCTGTCTGCTGGTCAGGGTATGACTGCCGACCTGCTGGCAGAGACACTGCAATCGATGGCGGATGCCCATCAGTTCCGCCAGATGCTCGTGTGCCTGGAGCCCTGCTATTCGGCCAACATGGGGCAGGCTCTTGAGGGCATCCCCGGCGTGCTGGCCATCTGTTCGTCAGGCCCTTACGAGCAGTCGTTTGCCGACTCGTGGAGTAATGAGCTTGGGGTGTGGATGTGCGACCGATTCAGCCGTAACCTTATCGGCCACGTCACCGAATTCCCCAACGGCACCTACCGTGACCTCTACCTCTACTGCGCCCAGCACACGCTCGGCTCGCATGTGGGTATCTACAACTACACCAACTTCGGCAACCTCTACACCATCGGCCCGAAAGACTTCTTCGTCAAGAATAAGTGATATTTGTAGTCGAAAATGGCTATGATATGAAAGATGTTTTATTAACTATACTGC
>CAMVAI010000071.1 GCA_947165435.1 uncultured Prevotella sp. | reverse complement strand
TCTCCACGATCACCAGTGGCCTCTCCACGATCACCAGTGGCCTCTCCACGAAAATTACTCATTGCTCCACGAAAATTAGTAGCCTCTCCATGAAAATTAGTGGCCTCTCCATGAAAATATCTATTTGTTGAATGAATTATTCTAATTATTCCAATTTCTTTCCTAACCAGCAACAAAGTGTAATATTGATTCGTGCGTGCGCGTATATATTGCTCATTTCCGAAACATCCCGCACATCTCGCACATCCCGCACGTAAACTGACGGTCTGCTCAATTTATCTCGCACGTAGCTGACACTTTGTTCAATTTATCTCGCACGTAGCTGACACTTTGCAACTACCGCCACACACCCATCCCACACCTAACTGTTGCAGCAACAGGATGGCTCCATGTCGTGTTGAAATTTTTTCACGTGCGAGATGTGCGGGATGTGCGGGTTGTTTTTTTTGTTAGCCTAACATATATATAATCGACAAACAGAGTTACAGAATTAACAAAAAGCGTTTCAGAATCGTAAAAACTGAAAAAAATATGTGCCCGCCTATTGATAATTTGTGGGAAAATGCGTAACTTTGCAACCAAACAAATAGTAATTATTATACAGAACCAAACAAAAGTATGAAACAGAAATTATTATTCATGCTCACTCTGCTCTGCGCAGTTGTGCAGGGAGCGTGGGCTACAGAGACTACGTACGAAAACGGCATATTCACGGGATTTACCGCTACAGCCGCTTCTTCTTGTAGCGATTACACTCCTTACGGAAATATTGTGGACGGCAATACAAATACGGCGATAAATATATATCCAGGTAATCCTGCCTACGTCGAGTTCTATAGTTCAGGCTATATTGTTCCAACAGGCTATATCTTTACATCAGCGCCATATAGCGCAAACAACACAGGCAAAACCCCGAAAAGCTGGGCTGTAAAGGCGAAGGTGAACGAGTCTGATACGGAGTGGACGACACTTGCCAGTGTGACCGATAATCCTACATGGAATGAGAATAGCCATCCGTACGAGTTCAACATTTCTGGCAACACGACGGCCTATAAGTACTTTCGCTTAGAATTATATGAAAACCATGGCGGCGATAGTCATTACATCTCTTTGTTCCAGTTCAAGGGCACTTCCCCCGATCTTTGCTTCGGCGCCATCAGCAACGTTAATCCTGATTATGAGTTGCCTTTGTCATCCGGTATCTCGCCAGTCGTAAAAGATTGTAGCGGAACGAACCTCGAGCTTGGTACCCACTACACCGCTACGCTGAACGGTAACAATGTGGCATCGTTCCCTATCAACATCAGTACACCGGGCAGCTATACGCTCACCGTCACGGGCAAGGGCAGCTATGTCGGCTCCAAGAGCCTCTCGTTCGACGTTTATACCACCCTTAGCGGCGACGGCACAGTGGGCAACCCCTACCTCATCAGCAGCGCAGACGAGTGGAACGCGTTCGCCTATAACGTCAACAACGGCACCGACAACTACAGCGGTAAGTTTGTGAAGCTGACGCATGACATCAGCGTGACACAGAAGGTGGGCACCGTGTCGGGCAGTACGCAGGTGAACGCTTTCAGCGGCACCTTCGACGGCGGCGGCAACACCATCACCGCCAACATTACCGATAACAATAATCAGGGCACCGCCCTCTTCTGCTACATCAACGGTGCCACCATCAAGGACCTGAACGTGACGGGCACCATTGCCTCCAATCAATACCACACCGCAGGTCTTGTGGGTTTCTCGAAAGGTACAGGCAACAGCATCCAGAACTGCACGGTATCGGCTAACGTCAGCGGCAAAGGGTACGTTGGCGGCATCGTGGGACACTGCACCGACAGCGACATCAGCATCAGCGACTGCGTGTACAGCGGCCTGATGACAGGCGGCGGCAATTGCACACGTGTATTCATCGGCTGGGGCGACAGCGGCACCAGAAGCGTCACCGACTGCCTCTACGTCATGGCCGACGGGCAGAGTACCAGTAATTTCGACCTCGTGAAGGAAGGCGGCACACTGACGATGAAACGCCTCTACAAGACCACCAGCGCAGGCTCACAGGGCACGCTGGTCAGTTCCACCGCTCCCGTCGATGGAGTAGTCTACCAGTCCATTACGGCTGCTGACAACAACACTTACTACATAATTCTCATCGTCAGCAATGTAAAAGAATATTATAGGTACACAGGCTCGGCCATCGCCATCGTACCTTCCGTAACTGCCGGCAGCATCAACGGCCCAGCGCTCACGGAGGGTACCGACTACACCTACACTCTCAGCTCTACCCCCGTGCAGGAGGCTGGCAGCTACACGCTCACCTTCACCGGCATCGGCAGCTACACGGGCACAAAGACCTGCAATATAAGGGTGTTAGGCTCAGATGAATATTATCCCATCAACAGCGAAATGACCACGCTGGCTTCAGAGAAATATGGGGTATTTCAGGATTTAGAAATCACGTCGCGCATCAAAATCAGCGGTGACGTCACACTCTTCCTCGGCGAGGGCACCACGCTCCACGCCCCCAAGGGCATCGAGCTGAGCAATGGAAACAGCCTGACCATTGAAGGCCCGGGCGCACTGACCATCGATAACTGCGATCAAGAAAAGTCGGGCATCGGTGCCCAAGAAGTGGGCACGCTAACCATCAACGGAGGTACTATCAACGTCACGGGTGGAAAATTTTCAGCTGGCATCGGTGGAAGTTTTCAAAACTTTGAAGGTGGCACCATTATTATCAACGGTGGCGTGGTCAACGCCACAGGTGGATATTGGGCCGCAGGCATCGGTGGCGGTCATTTTAGTGCTACCGCTTATAGTGATCGTGGCTTTTGCTGCAACATCACCATCAATGGTGGTCAGGTGACTGCCATAGGAGGCGGAAATGGTGCATGCGGCATTGGCCCTGGTGTTAATGGTGCAAGAAGCAGTGGCTCGCTGAAAATTGGCTGGACCAAGCTCACTGACTTTTTCAATAGCACATTCAATTTAGATCATGTTTCCTTTGCTGATGGAAAAATATTCCTCTTTGACGGCACGAAGACGCTCGCCACCATCAACACCATCAGCGGCAAGAAAATTGTGCCCTTCGAATTGTCTCCACTAAGCGGTCTTGGCACCGAGGGCAATCCTTACCTTATCAGCAATGATGACCAATGGATAACGTTCGCCTATTACGTCAACAACGGCACGAGCTACAACGGTGAGTTCGTGAAGCTGGATGCCAACATCAGCGCATCCACGATGGTGGGCACAAGCGACAATAAGTTCAAGGGTACCTTCCTGGGCGGCGGCGACTACACGCTGACCTTCACACATGGTACTGCACAGAGCGCTTTTGGCGAGCAATACTGCGCTCCTTTCCGCTACACCGATGGTGCCACCATCCAAAACCTGAAGGTGGAGGGCGAAATCTACACCGCTCAGAAGTTTGGCGCAGGACTTATTGCTCATAATTACGGAACGACGAACATCACTAACTGCCACGTTAGCACCGTCATCCATAGCAGCGTCGGTAGTGACGGCACGCACGGTGGCTTTATTGCCCTTCCAGAAGGCGATGTAAACTTCTCTAACTGCGTGTACGACGGTCGCATGTTTACCAGCTATGGTACTGACCAATGCGGCGGCTTCATAGGCTGGCATAATAACAAAACGTTCAATATCACCAATTCGCTCTATGCTCCCAATCCCAATATTGCACCGGCAGACAACGAGGTAGCCATTGCTACCAGTTGCGCTACCTTCGTGCGTGGTGGCAGCCCAGCAGAAGGTTCCACCTGTTATTACACCGAGGCGATGGGTACGGCACAGGGCACGCAGGTCTATGCCACTATCCCCGAGAACGAAATCTGCAAGGCAGCAACCATTTGCAACACTGCGGTGTACATAATGCCTGTATGCACCGTCAGCGGCATAGAGGAATCCTACAGTCTGAACGATGTTGAAATAAGGCCAGTCGTGAAATACAACGAAACGTCCCTCGCATTTGGCACCGACTACACGGCCACACTGGACGGACAGACTGTGGCGTCGTTCCCCGTCAGCCCCAACAAGATGGGCACATATACGCTCATCCTCACCGGCGCGGGTGACTACGCAGGCGAGAAGAGCTTCTACATCACGTTGATGCCATCTTCCACTGAAGCTGTCACATTGACCGATGCAGGCACCTATAGCTTCAAAGCAGACGTGAACGTCGCCTCTGCCACCTATAGGAAGACGCTCGGCGAGGACCACGTGGGCAAGCACCAGGCATGGTTCGTGCCGTTCGACTACACCATCAAGAAAGCCGACACGGAGAAGTTTGACTTCTACAAGATCAACATGATAGCCAATGCTCCCAACGCACAGACGGATGCCACCGACGACATCTGGGTGTTCCTGAAGAAGGTGGACGCCGGCACCATGCTGCATGCCAACATGCCTTACGTCTATAAACCAAAGGAGGCCGTGACGGACTACGCGTTCACCACCGAGAATGCCACGCTGAAGGCGAAGGCCACCGATGTCCGCCTGACCATGATGACCGCCGAGGACACCTACACCCTCTACGGCACCTACGAACCCACGACGGCAACGGCCGACGACCCGTTCTACTACATTAACACCAGCGGCACCATGAGCCTGGGCAACGACGGCACGGTAACGGTGGGTGCCTTCCGCTGGATCATGCGCAAGGCGAGCAAGTTCGGCGGCTCGTCGTCGGCAACCTACGCTCCCACCATCCGCTTCTTCGACGGCGACGAGAACGGCGCGACGGGCATCGATTCGGTGAATGGTTCAGAGGTGACGGCGAATGGTTCATCAGCCTATTACGACCTTCAGGGCCGTAAGGTGGAACAGCCTAAGAAGGGCCTGTACATCAGGAATGGGCGCAAAGTAATAGTCAAGTAAAAACGGATGGAGGACATGACAATGAAAAAGACAACCTATCAGCAGCCCGTCCTACGCGTGATGGCCCTGCGCCACCAGCAGCAGTTGCTCACAGCCAGCGTGATAGCCCCCGGCGAGCCGAACCAGCCGGCGGCAGCCCCCGGGCTGGAGGGCCTGGAGGGTCTGGAGGCCATCTGGCTCTTGGAGCACTGACCGCTAACCGTCTCGATTTATCGACAGCCCCACCGCCCTGTGAACGCTAAGCGGTGGGGCTGTTCTTGCACGTTTTATCCGTTTGGGATAATCCATGAGCTTTAAAGTTGCTTTACCGATGCAAAGATACGAAAATTGCACTAAAACAGTGCAATATTTTGCAGAAAATGCACTATCGTAGTGCAATTTTTGCCGGTTTTGGCTGGAAAGAACCATTTACCCGATGTGGTGACAAGACATTGAAATCGACAAACAGCGTTACAGAATTAACAAAAAGCGTTTCAGAATCGCAAAATCTGAAAGAAAGTATGTGCCGCCTATTGATAATTTGTGGGAAAATGCGTAACTTTGCAACCAAATTGCGATTATTATACAAAACCAGACAAAAGTATGAAACAGAGACTATTATTGATGCTCGCCCTGCTCTGCACCGTCGTACAGGGAATGTGGGCAGTGGACGGCATCCTGTGTACGCCCAGCGACAAAGGGCGCGTGGTATGCACCGACGGCACCATTTATGACAACGTGGCGGCAGCAACGGCTGACGGCAAGACGGCTGTGGCCATGATTTTTGTCGTGGACGAGGAGAACAAGAAGGGCCTCGCTCTGGCACTGCAAGATGAGGGGTATATGAACCAGCTACGTGGTATAGAAGTTTGCAACGCCAAGAACACAAGCCTGCCCGTCTTAGGCGCCACTTGGAAACTGGCCAGTAAAGACGAATGGAGCAGCATGCTTTTTGCTACTATAGGCAACAACGAGCGACTGCTTTGGCAGTTCAGCAACGTTGGCGGTACAAATATAAGTGGCAGTGATCATTGGTCGAGTACACCTGGCTCGCAAGGATATGCATGGAAATGCGGTATTGCTAAAGGAGATTGGGCAGACCATGGTACCGATGCTCAATGTATGGTTCGTGCTTGTCTTGCATTCAACTTGCTTACGGTCTATGAAATCGGCAGCCAAAGCGATTGGAACGCATTCTGCGCCGCAGTGAACAATGGTGACACCTTCAGCGACAAGTATGTGAAGCTGACGGACAACTGGATTTCCACATTGCAAGCGATGGCGGGAACGGACGAGACCTACTCGTTCCAGGGTGTCTTCGACGGCAATGGCTATACGATGACGAATAATCAGGGTACTGCCGACCCTATTAGCGAAGACTATTGCGCACCGTTCCGCCATGTCAAGAACGCCAGAATCGAGAACCTGAGGGTCAACGGTGCCCTCTACACCGACAATAAGTATTCCGCCGGCATCGTGGCTAAATCATACGGTCAACTGTACCTTACAGACTGTTGCAGTTCGGTTTGGATTACCAGCTACAGAACGGACATTGACTATCATGGCGGTTTTGTCGCCGAGAATAATGGAACGTTAACAATCAGAAACTGCAAGTTCGACGGTTTCTTTGCCGCAAAGGCTGCACATACAAACCAGACTACATATTGTGGCGGATTCGTGGGAAAGACTAACGAAAGCTCGACGACAAACATCACGAGCTCGCTCATGATGCCCAGCAGCGTGTCTGCTGGCATGATTAGTAACACTTTCACAGGCTCCACCGATGGCACCGTCACTATCGAAGACTGCTACTTTGTAGCCACCGACAACCTGCCCACGAATCAGGGTATGAAGGTGATTGCCACAGCTCCTGAAGGTGAAATCTACAGGCCGATAACGATTAACGGCACTACGGTCTATACGGATGCCTGCACTGTCAGCGGTGTGGACGCATCATACAATTTGGATAATGGTTCCGTATTCATCACCCCAGTGCCGACAGACCCTCTGGCAGCAGCCCTCACCTTCGGCACTGACTTCACAGTCACGCTGGACGGAAACGCTGCGCAGTATCTTCCCGTCAACATCAGCACGGCGGGCAGCCACACATTGGTGCTCACCGGTACGGGCAAATATACTGGGACGAAGACCATCATCATCACTGCTACCGGCGACCCTGCAACCAGCACTACTTACATCAGCAACGAAGCAGAATGGAACGCGTTCGCCGAAGCCGTGAACGACGGCACAAACAACTTCGCCGGACAGACGGTGAAGCTGACTGCCAACATCAGCGTCAGCCAGAAGGTAGGCACGGTGTCGGGCAGCACGCAGGTGAATCCCTTCAGCGGTACGTTCGACGGCAACGACCATACCATCACCGCAACGATTACCGACAACAGCAACAGCGGCACAGCCCTCTTCTGCTATGTCAACAATGCCACCATCAAGGACCTCACCCTGGCAGGTGCCGTCAGCGGCGATATGCACGCAGCCGCCCTGGTGGGCTTCTCGAAGGGTGTGGACAACAAGATACAGAACTGCACCGTGACAGCCAACGTGAGCGGCGGCTCGCATATCGGTGGCATCGTGGGACATGCCCTTAGCAGCAATATCAGCATCACGGACTGTGTGTTCAGTGGCTTGCTGACGGGCGGCGGCACTTTCAAGGGTGTCTTTGTCGGCTGGGGTGACAGCGGCAACTGGACTGTCACCGACTGTCTCTACGTCATGGCCGACGGACAGAATACCGGTAATCTCGATATGGTAAATAACAACGGCACCCTGGCTGTGGAGCGTTGCTACAAAACCACCAGTGCGGGTTCATACGGTACGCAGGCCTACGTTGCCTACGGTGGTGAAATCTGCACAGGCTTATTAGCAACGATTTGCGGCACGGCTGTCTATGGCAGGACCTGCCCTGTCAGCGACGTTGATACCTATTACACGTTGGGAGCCGGAGTCAGCATCACGCCCGCCGTGAAGGACGGCGAGACCCCCCTGGCCTTAGGCACGCAATATGCGGCTAAGCTGAATGATGCAGCCGTAACCGCGTTCCCCATCAGCATCGGCACGAAGGGCTATTACACGCTGACGCTGACGGGTACAGGTGACTACGTCGGTGAGAAAGTTATCCGGTTTGTAGTATTAGGCGACGGAGACCCTCAAAACGTCACCAGCGGAACGACCACGATGACATCAGGTACGTATAAGGTTTATCTCGACACGACCATCCCGTCGCGCATCACCATCACGGGCGATGTCGTGCTGAATCTCGGCGAAGGCACCACGCTCACCGTCCCGAAGGGCATCGAACTGAGCAGCGGCAACAAGCTGACTATTAACGGCACAGGTGCGCTGACCATCAACGGCTGCGATGATAACAATTCGGGCATCGGTGCCTATAATGTGGGAACACTCGTCATCGACGGTGGAACCCTCAACGTCACTGGCGGAGAGAGCGGCGCAGGTATCGGTGGCAGCGTTCATAATAACACAGGTGGCACCATCATCATTAACGGCGGTGTGGTGAATGTCACTGGCGGAGAGGACGGCGCAGGTATCGGCGGCGGAGCCAACGACTGGCAAGGTGAATATGGAAAGTGTGGCGACATTATCATTAATGGCGGTAACGTGACTGTCACGGGTGGCTCAGATGCCCCTGGTATCGGGCCTGGCTGTGATGGAACTGCCAGCGGTACGCTGACGCTTGACTGGACCAACCCCACGGACTTCATCTATAGCAACACCTACTCAATGCCCAGCATCACCTTTGGCAAGGACTTCCTGCTCAGTGGCACAGACACTAAAGCTACCAGTAGCAATATGGGTGGCCAGAAAATCGTACCCTATATCGTGGATGTCATGACGCTGACCGACAATGACACTTATACTGCCACATCGAATTACGCAGCCAACTCTGTCACCTATCAGAAGACGCTCGGCGAGGACCGCGTGGGCAAGCACCAGGCATGGTTCGTGCCCTTCGACTACACCATCAAGGCTGAGGATACGGAGAAGTTCTCGTTCTACAAGATCAACATGATAGCCAATGCTCCAGACCCGAGCACCGATGCCACCGACGACATCTGGGTGTTCCTGAAGAAGGTGGACGCAGGCACCGTGCTGCATGCCAACATGCCCTATGTATATAAACCGAAGGAGGCCGTGACGGACTATGCGTTCACCACCGAGAATACTGTGATGAAGGCGAAGCAGACAGATGAAATAGCTACCATGCAGACCATGGAGGACACCTACACCATCTTCGGCACCTACGAACCCACGACGCCAACGGCCGACGACCCGTTCTACTACATTAACACCAGCGGCACCATGAGCCTGGGCAACAACGGCACGGTAACGGTGGGTGCCTTCCGCTGGATTATGCGCAAGGCGAGCAAGTTCGGCGGCTCGTCGCCGGCAGCCTACGCTCCCACCATCCGCTTCTTCGATGACGACGATTCAACGCTGGGAGTAACCACTCCCCTCTCCACTCGGAGAGGGGCCGGGGGTGAGGCTTGGTATTCGCTGGATGGCCGTAAGGTGGAACAGCCTAAGAAGGGCCTGTACATCAGGAACGGGCGCAAAGTAATAGTCAAGTAAAAACGGATGGATGATATGACAATGAAAAAGACAACCTATCAGCAGCCCGTCCTACGCGTGATGGCCCTGCGCCACCAGCAGCAGTTGCTCACAGCCAGCGTGATAGCCCCCGGCGAGCCGAACCAGCCGGCGGCAGCCCCCGGGCTGGAGGGCCTGGAGGGTCTGGAGGCCATCTGGCTCTTGGAGCACTGACCGCTAACCGTCTCGATTTATCGACAGCCCCACCGCCCTGTGAACGCTAAGCGGTGGGGCTGTTCTTGCACGTTTTATCCGTTCCGGATAATCTTTTTTGGATTTCACTTATGCGCCGCACCATTCTTTGTGCACGTATTGCACCCATTTTAAGACTGAACTGCGTTAATCTTATGAAAAGTGAACGAAGTGTCAATGTTTTTTCGTAACTTTGCAGGCAGAAAGAAACATTCACCTTATAATATATGAAAGAACTACAGCTCAAGTACGGATGCAACCCGAACCAGAAGCCCTCACGCATCTTCATGCAGGAAGGCGAGTTGCCTATTGAAGTGATTAACGGCCGCCCGGGCTATATCAATTTCCTCGACGCCCTGAACGCATGGCAGTTGGTGAAAGAACTGAAAGAGGCCACAGGGCTCTGCGCCGCCGCCTCGTTCAAGCATGTGTCGCCGGCCGGTGCCGCCGTCGGACTGCCGCTGACGGACACGCTGAAGAAGATTTATTTCGTCGATGACGTCGAGGGCCTGGACCAGTCGCCCGTGGCCTGTGCCTACGCCCGTGCCCGCGGTGCCGACCGCATGTCGAGCTACGGCGACTTCGTGGCGCTGAGCGACACGTGCGACAAGACCACCGCCCTGCTGCTGAAGCGCGAGGTGAGCGACGGCGTGATAGCCCCCGACTATACCGCCGAGGCCATCGAGATACTGAAGGAGAAGCGCAAGGGTACGTACAACGTCATCAAGATAGACCCCGCGTACAAGCCGGAGCCGATAGAGCGCAAGCAGTGCTTCGGCGTGACCTTCGAGCAGGGGCGCAACGAAATCAAACTGGACGACCCCGCGCTGTTTGAAAATATCCCCACCCAGAACAAGACCTTTACGGCCGAGGCACGGCGCGACCTCATCATCGCGCTCATCACGCTGAAATATACGCAGTCGAACAGCGTCTGCTACGTGAAGGACGGACAGGCCATCGGCATCGGCGCCGGACAGCAGAGCCGCATACACTGCACCCGGTTGGCGGGCAACAAGGCCGACATCTGGTGGCTGCGCCAGCACCCGAAGGTGATGAGCCTGCCCTTCAAGGAGGGCATACGGCGTGCCGACCGTGACAACACCATCGACGTGTATATCTCGGAAGACGAGCACGACGACGTGCTGCGCGATGGGGCCTGGCAGCAGTTCTTCACCCGCCAGCCAGAGGTGCTGACACGGGAAGAGAAGAAAGCATGGATAGCACAGAACACGCGCGTGGCGCTGGGCAGCGACGCCTTCTTCCCCTTCGGAGACAACATCGAGCGGGCCCACAAGAGCGGTGTGGAGTATATCGCACAGGCTGGCGGCTCGGTGCGCGACGACCATGTCATCATGACGTGCGACAAGTACGGCATCGCCATGGCATTCACCGGCGTGCGGCTGTTCCATCATTAATTTCAATGCTTAATGCTTAATGTTTAATGCTTAATTGACAGCACAGAGCTTACTCAATGACTGTATTGAACTGATTAAACTATTAATGACAATCATCAAGACATCCCAAAACAAACATTAAGCATTAAGAATTAAGCATTAAGAATTAAGCATTAAAAAGATGAGCAAAGAAAGCGACTTCGAGGACATCCTCGTCAACGGCATATCCTTCGGGCGCGGCGGCGGTCCGCGCCCGAAAGAGGACAAGGTGAAGACCAAGGCCAAGAAGAAGAAATACATTACCGGTGCCCACGGCAGCGGCTCTGCCAAGCAGAAAGCCAAATACCGCGAGCAGCGCGCCAACAGGCATAAGAAATAAACAACAGAAACAACAGAACAATAACCAAAACATTAAGACTAATGAAGAAAACACTACTACTCATCATCACACTGCTGACCACTACACTGGCAGCAACAGCACAAAAGTTTGTGGGTGGCGACATCTCGCTGCTGCCCAGCTACGAGGCCAACGGCGCCAAGTATCTTGACAAAGACGGAAAGACCATCACGGGCGGCATGATCAATTATTTCAAGGCACAGGGCTGGAACGCCATGCGTGTGCGCCTGTTTGTGGACCCGTCGAAGGCTCCGACAGACGATAAAGGAGAAGGTGTACGGCAGGATCTCGCCTACGTGAAGGCACTGGGCAAGCAAATCAAGGATGCCGGACT
The DNA here is from genome assembly GCA_947165435.1 of uncultured Prevotella sp. Lineage (GTDB taxonomy): Bacteria > Bacteroidota > Bacteroidia > Bacteroidales > Bacteroidaceae > Prevotella. The sequence goes on along the minus strand of CAMVAI010000071.1, from coordinate 8,197 downwards.
GAGCTTCATGCTCGACTTCCACTATAGCGACACCTGGACCGACCCCGGCCAGCACTCAACACCGAGCGCATGGACCAGCAGCGACCCCGAAGTGCTGGCCAACACGGTGTACGAATATACCAAAGACTGCCTGAACCAGCTGATAGCCGCCGGTGCCAAGCCCGACTTCGTACAACCCGGCAACGAGATTACCTACGGCATGATGTGGCCCACCGGGCACTGCTATCCTAACGGCGGGAACTATGGCACCGGCACGTTTGCCAACTTTGCCAAATACCTGAAGGCAGGCATCAAGGCCATCCGCGAAGTGACACCTCAGGCCAAGGTGGTGATCCAGACGGAGATGAGCAAGGCCGTGAATGTCACCAACTTCTACAACACGCTGAAAAGCTATACCGACGACTACGATGTCATCGGACTGTCGTACTACCCCCACTACCACGGACCGCTGACCAACCTGACATCGCTGCTGGCAACCCTTCAGACCACTTATCCCAACAAGAAGATACAACTGGTAGAGACGGGATTCTTCCATAACTACTATCCCGAGGATGCCAAATTTGACATCGCCTCCAACTTCCCCACCTGGAAAGCTACCGATGCCGGCCAGCTGCAGTTCACAAAAGACCTGATCAATGCACTGAAGAAGTATGACAATGTGGACGGTCTGTACTGGTGGTTCCCCGAGGGCAACGAGTTCGGCCTGGACTGGAACACCAAGCGCGTAACGGACAAATGGTATAACGCCAGCCTCTTCAACAACCAGACCGGCAAGGCCCAGCAGGCTCTCTATGAGCTGAAGAACTTCAATCCCAGCTCTACTGGCATCGAGGCCGTCAAGGCTGATGCTGCCGCCCAGCAGGACGACCACTGGTACACCATTGACGGACGCCGGCTGACCGGCAAGCCGACACAGAAGGGCATCTACGTCAATGGCGGACGGAAAGTCGTGATGAAATAGACATTCCCCGACGACTAAGCACAGTCGCCTATAGAAGAACTATTGCTCGTCGGCAATGATTTCGGGGCCTCGCACCTTATCCTTGGTGGTGAGGCCCTTCTTGATTTCTATGTTCACACCGTCGGAGAGACCGGTCACCACGGGGCGACGCTCGTAGGTCTTGTCGCCCGACGGACCGGTGAGCAGATAGACAAAGGTAGAGTCGCCGCTGAACTCAATGGCACTCTCGGGGATGGTGAGGGCCTGCTTCACCTCCTGCAGCACAATCTCGGCGTTGGCGCTATAGCCGGAGCGGAGAGTGCCGGGATGGTCCGACGCTGAAGCGGTGGGGGCTTTTCCCGACGTTGACACGTCGGGAACATGGACGGCGGCCTTGATTTCGAACTGGTTGGCACCGTTGCTCTCGGTGGCCTTGGGCGAGATATACTCCAGGGCGGCATCGAAGCTCAGGTCTTGCAGGGCGCCGATGGTGATTTTCATCGGCATGCCCTGTACGAGGCGGCCCACCTCGGTTTCGTCGATGTTGCCACGGAAGATGAGGTCGTTCATGTTGGCCACGGTGGCAATGGTGGTACCGTCGTTGAAGGTGTTGGCCAAGATGACGCTGTTGCCCACCTTGACGGGGATGTCGAGAATGACACCGCTGATGGTGGAGCGGACAAGCGTAGAAGACGCCGAGGCGTTAGACTTCGACACACCGTCGCGCACCACCTGCAGCACATCCTGGGCAGCAGCCACCTCCTCGCGGGCCTGGCGCAGCCGCTGGCGAACTTTTTCATATTCGTCGGCCGACACCAGCTGTCTGTCGAAGAGGGCCTTCTCGCGGTCGTAGTCGGTCTGTGCCTGCGCCAGGTTGATGTCTGCCAGACGCACACGGGCCTCAGCATTCGACAACTGACCCATATCGGGAATCACCTTCACCTTGGCTATCACCTCGCCCTGCTCGACATGCTGGCCGGGCTCTTTCAGCAGCTGGGTGATGATGCCACTGATCTGAGGCTTCACGTTCACCTCGTTGCGCGGCTCTATCTTTCCGGTAATAATGGTGGTCTTGCGCACATCGTTGACGGCGGGCGTGAACTCCTGATAAGCCACCTCCTTAGGCTGGCCTTTCTGCCAGAGGAAGACGAACGTGCCGATGAAAATCAAGGCGATGATGACGGCAATGATAAGCTTTTTGTACTGTTTCATATTTTCTCTTTTTTCGGGATTTCGGGATTACGGGATAACGGTGTTACGGAATTACGGGATAACGGGATTTCGGGATTTCGGGATTTCGATGTTTCGGGATTTCGATGTTACTACTCGTCGCGCATGGCATCGACAGGCTTGATGGACATGGCTCGGGCGGCAGGAGCCAGCCCCGCCAGCACACCCATGACCGACACGACGAGGGCAGCAAAGAGAGCCGTCCAGAAGCCCACCTGGAAATGGGCGGTGACGATGCCGTCCTCCATATTGCCCATCTCCAGCATCTGCAGGATGAGCACGGCGAAGAGGATGCCCGACATGCCTGCCACGAGGGTGAGCACAATGCTCTCAGCAATGATTTGCGACAGAATCATGCGCGGCGTGGCCCCGATGGCACGGCGGATGCCTATCTCGGTGGTACGCTCGCGCACGGTGACCATCATGATGTTCGACACGCCGATGGCCCCGGCCAGGAGTGTGCCCAAGCCGACGAGCCAGATGAGGAAGTTGACACCCCGGAAGAGGTTGTCGAGCAACTGGAACAGCACCTCGGTGTTGAACACCATCACGCCCTGCTCGTCGGTAGGGTCGATATAGTGGCTGCGGGCAATGGTCTCGCGGATGCGCGGTGCCAGCGTGCTCATCACCACCCCCTGACGGCCGGTGACGGCTATCATATCTACCTCGTGGCCACGGTTGTAGGTCTGTTGCACCAAGGTCAGCGGCAGGGTGATTTTCTCCTCTGCCCGTCCGTTGAAGTTCATGCCGCCGCTGGCGTTATAATCGACACCGATGACCTGATACCAGGTGGAGTCGATGCGGATGGACTTGCCGCAGGGGTCGCCGCCCTCGCGGAAGAGGTCTTTATAGACTTTCTTGCCCAAGACGCAGACCTTGCGGTGCTCGCGCATGTCCATACTGTTGATATAGCGGCCATAGTACATGCGGGGAGCCACGATGTCGGCATAGTCGGGCGTGACACCCTGTATGTGGGGCTGCGTCTTCTGGTCGCCATAGTAGGCCGTGTTCGTGGTGCCCCAGCTGCCGAAGAGTACCGGAGCGATGACATCCAGCTCGGGCACGCGCTGGCGCAGCCGCTCGATGTCCCGATACTCCATGGCCCACCAGCGTCCCTTGCGGAACCCCTTGTAGGGCTTGGTGGTCTGCTGCGCCCATATCATCGCCGTGTTCTGTGCGAAGCCTTCGAAGTTCTGCTCTAACAGTTCCTTCAGGCCCTGTCCGCCGCCCATGAGTGCCACGAGCATGAAGACCCCCCAGAAGACGCCGAAGCCTGTGAGCAGCGAGCGCGACTTGTTGCGGGTCAGCGTGTCGAGAATCTCGCGGTAGGAGTCAAGGTCGAAGCCCACTCCGGCACCTCGCCACGAGAGGGGCTTTCGGTTACCACTGCTATTATTATTCGTCATTGTCTTCATTACTATATCATTCTAACCACCCCTCCCGTCGCGAGGGCTTAGGTGGGGCTTTTCAGTCTGCTCTCAATGCTTCTATCGGACGGATGCGGCTGGCCTTGAAGGCGGGAATGAGTCCGGCTATGGTGCCTGCCACGACCATCACCATCGTTGCCTCGAAGCAGACATCCAGTCCGACGGTGGGATTGACAAACATGGTGGCCTGGAAGAGTCCCGTGTCGATGGTGTCGTGGCCCAGGGTGGCATCCATGTATTCGTTGGCCATCACGCCAAGCACCATGCCGATGTAGCCGAAGAAGGTGGTGATGATGACACTCTCGACGATGATGAGCCGCAGAATGCTCCACGGCTTGGCACCGATGGCCTTGCGGATGCCGAACTCGTGGGTGCGCTCCTTGACGGTAATGAGCATGATGTTCGACACACCGACGATGCCGCTGAGCAGCGTGAAGAGGCCCACTATCCAGAGGGCGGTGCGTATGATGCCGATGCCCGTCTGCATCTGCATATTGTCGGTGTAACGGTTCCAGAGCCAGATGCTGCTCTCGTCCTCGGGGTGCGCCTGGTGGTTGGCATTGATGCGCTGACGGTAGTCGTGCTCGAAATCCTCGTTGGCCTTTTCTGTGGGCAGTCCGTGGAAAGTGAACTCGATGACTCCGGCATTATCCGTATTGGCTCCGAAAATACCCTTAATGGCAGAGTAGGAGGAATAGGCATCAGACTGTCCGTTCTCGTCGTCCTTATAGATGCCAACCACCTTGAAGGCAAAGCTTCCCACCTTGACATAGTGTCCAAGCAGTGTCGTGATGTCTTTCTGCTCCAGTTCCTTGGCCTGCTTGCTACTGAGCACCAACACCTTGCGCTTCTCCTTCAGGTCTATCTCGTTGATAAAACGCCCATACAGCATTTCCATCTTATCGACCTTCGTATGATTCGGATAAACGCCGACAACCGTCGTACTGATGTACTCCTGACCGTGGGTAATGGTGACAGACGCATCGTAGGTAGCACCCACCTCGTCGATGACATGCCGGAACTCAGACCCGGTGGTCGCCACATCGCGTGTCTGCAGGTTGATGCGCCGCCCCTCCTTCAGTCCCTGGTAGGCCATGGAGGTGCGCCCTCCGAAGACGACCATCGAGTTGGACAGGAAGCGCTCCGACTGATGCAGCTGCGCATTGATGAGACCGTTGCCGGCACCGAGCAGCACGATGAGCATGAAGATGCCCCACGCCACGGCAAAGCCGGTCAAGGCCGTGCGCAGCTTGTTGCGACGGGCGGTCTGCCATATCTCATTCAATAACTCCATCTTTGATGCGGATGATGCGGTTGGTCTTTTCCGCCACCCCCGGGTCGTGGGTGACGATGATCTGGGTGATGCCCTCGTCGGCGTTCAGCTGTTTCAGCAGTTGCATCACCTCAATGGACGTCTTCGAGTCGAGGGCACCCGTCGGCTCGTCGGCAAGAATAATCTGCGGCTTGGTAATCAGCGCACGGGCTATGGCCACACGCTGCCGCTGGCCGCCGGAAAGTTCGTTGGGATAGTGCTCGGCCCAGTCCAAGAGTCCCAATCGCTCCAGGTATTCCAAGGCCAGCGCATGACGCTTGCGGCGCGCCACCCCCTGGTAGAACAGCGGCAGCTCAACGTTCTCGACAGCCGTCTTGAACGAGATGAGGTTGAACGACTGGAAGATGAAGCCTATCAGCCGGTTGCGGTACTCGGCGGCCTTCGACTCGCTGAGGTTACGGATGGGCACACCGGCCAGCTCGTAGCTGCCCGAGTCGTAGTTGTCGAGAATGCCTAATATATTTAATAAGGTAGATTTGCCCGAGCCTGAGGCACCCATGATGCTGACAAACTCGCCCTTCCCGATGTCGAGGGTGATGCCCTTCAGCACATGCAGCGGCTGAGCACCCTGATAGGTTTTGTGGATGTCTTTTAAGTGTATCACCCTGGTTATATTTACGAATTACGATAGACTATTTCAGGAACTGCTCCAGCTGCTGCATCTCCTCCTGAAACTCCTGCGGCTTGAAGCCATGGCCGGCTCCGGGTATGACATGCAGACGGGTGCCGGGGCGGTAGAGCTGTTGGGCACGCCGCGAGTCGTCCATAGACACCACGCGGTCGGCATCGCCTTGCACAATCAGTACCGGGCCGCGATACTGCCCGATGACCTCTAACGGACGCATGTCGTGAATCTCTTCAAAGAAGCGGCGCCCCATCTTCACGTTCCATAGCTCTGTGACCTCCTGGATGTCGGACAGCTGTGGGTACCGCTGCCGCCAGTTGTCGGGAATGCACAGGGCCGGATAGACCAGCACCAGCTGGCTCACCTGGTCCTTCAGCGCTGCTGCGGTGAGTGCAGAGACCAAGCCGCCCTGGCTCTCGCCGATGAGCACGATATGCCGGTGGCCCTTGCTGCGGAAGTAGCTGACGATGGCCTTCACATCGCTCACCTCGTCGAGTATCGACATGTTCATCGTGTTGTTGTCGCTCCGGCTGCGCACCGATCCGCACGGGAAGTCGAAAGTGTAGCAAGCATACCCCATCCGGTTCATCGTGTCGAAATAGTTGCGGCCATAGTCGACCGACCCGTTGAAGCCATGTGCAATGATGGCGATGGGACTGTCCGGCTTGGCTTGGTCGGGGGTGAACAGCTCGCCGTAGATGCGCCGTACACCGTTTTCTATCCATAGTTCTTTCACATTGCTGGCCGGAGTGCCGGTCTGCGCATTACTGGCCGGAGTGCCGGTCTGCGCCGCCATGATGGTGGTTATCAGTAGGGCCAAGAGTAGTAGTCTTGTTCTCATCGGTATCGTTTTTTTGTTATCGTTATGAGGCACCGACAGTCTTGACATGGTGTGCATGACGAAGACAAGGTGATGCCTTAGCGGTGACAAAGGTACACAAAAGTTGCCGATTCTCCAATATTTTATCACTTCTTTATGCTGTTTTATGCCTCATGTCACAAAAAAATGCTATCTTTGCACACACAAACTCAACTACTAACGATGATGAAACACCGATTTTCCCTCCTGATGGCAGCCCTCTTCATGCTGCTGACGGCACAAGCTGCCGAGAATTACCCCTATCGTAGCGACTACCTCTGGGTGGCCGTGCCCGACCATGCCGACTGGCTCTACCAGACAGGCGAGCAGGCCACCGTCGAGGTGCAGTTCTACAAGTATGGCATACCGCGCGACGGCACGGTGCAGTGGGAAGTGGGCACCGACCTGCTGCCTGCCGACAAGAAGGGCACCGCCACGCTGCATGGCGGGCGCGCCAAGATAGCGATAGGCACCGCCAAACAGCCCTGCTTCCGCGACCTGCGGCTGAAGATGCAGCTGGACGGCAAGACCTACGAGCACCATGTCAAGGTGGGCTTCTCGGCCGACAAGATACAGCCGTTCACCCAAGAGCCGAAAGACTTCTGGACGTTCTGGCAGCAGCAGTTAGAGGCATCGAAGTCATTCCCCATGAGCTATACCAAGGAGTATGTGAAGGAGCTGTCGGACCAGAAGACCGACTGCTATCTGATGAAGATTCCCATCGACCGCCAGCGCCATGCCTTCTATGCCTACCTGCTGGTGCCCCATGGTGCCAAGGCCGGTTCGTGCCCTGTGGTGCTGACACCTCCGGGTGCCGGTGTGAAGACCATCAAGGACGGTTCGGCGCGTCGCTTCTGGCCGGAGCACGGCTTCATCCGCATGGCTATCGAGATACACGGCATGAACCCCACGATGAGCGACCGCGCGTTCAGCGACATCAATGCCGCCTTCAACAACCGCGACAACAGCTATTTCCGTCAGGGGCTGGAAGACCGCGACCGGTATTACATGAAGCATGTCTATTTAGGACTGGTGCGCTGCATCGACGTGCTCTGCTCGCTGCCCGAGTGGGACGGGCGTAACGTCATCACCCAGGGCGGCAGCCAGGGCGGTGCGCTCTCCATCATTGCCGCTGCACTCGACCCGCGCGTCACACTCTGTGTGGCCAACCATCCGGCACTCAGCGACATGGCGGCAGGCTCGGCCGACGGGCGTACCAGCGGCTACCCGCACTTCACACGCGAGAGCGGGGCCTACACGAAGGACTGCATGCAGACACTGCCCTACTACGACGTGGTGAACTTTGCCCGCCATCTGCAGACGCCGGTGTATATGACGTGGGGATATAACGACAACACCTGTCCGCCCACCACCTCGTGGGCTGTGTGGAACGTGATGAAGGGACAGAAAGAGTGCTTGCTCACCCCCATCAACGAACACTGGACCAGCGACGCCACCGACCGTGGACAGATGGAATGGGTGAGCAAGCGCCTCAAATGAGGACGCGCATATATATATATGGGCTAACAAAAAAACATCCCGCACATCCCGCACATCTCGCACGTGAAAAAGTTTCAACACAGCATAAAGCCATCCTATTGCTGCAACAGTCAGGTGCGGGATAGGTGTGGGGCGGCAGTTGCAAAGTGTCAGCTACGTGCGGGATAAAATGAGCAAATCGTCAGTTACGTGCGAGATAAATTGAGCAGACTGTCAGTTTACGTGCGGGATGTGCGAGATGTGCGGGATGTTTTCCTTTTTCACTATATATATATATTTACGG
>CAMVAI010000070.1 GCA_947165435.1 uncultured Prevotella sp. | reverse complement strand
CTCTACAGACTATCTATGATTTATGCTTACCCCCACTAAATTTCGCTTGAGCCCAGACCCCTCCGTACTCCAACTCAGGTCTACCACAACCCACAAATAGCATACTTCGAAGCCTGCACACGAGGTGCATACTTCAATGCTATTTGTTGTTTTGCTCTAAAAATCTCCTTGGTTCGAGGTGGTAGTTCGAGTTGGAATTGAGCAAAAAAATGTTGAGTTCCTTCGCCCCGTCAGGCTCTCTCGCCTGTCTGTTTTTCCGGGCTTGGTGGAAACTCGGCTGCAAAGGTAATCATTTTAAAACATATAAACGAAACATTTCCGAAAAAAATTTGCACGCAAAGTTTTTCTGCGTGCAAATTCCTACCTGCCCATGAGCCACAAAAGGCTACAGGGAGGCAATCTCCTCGGGGGTAAGGCCGAGACTCTTTGCTATAATGTCAATAGGCACTCCATTCCCCTTCAGACTGCGCGCATTAGCCAATTTCTCGACAGCCCTGCCCTCGGCAAGTCCCTCGGCCCTCCCCTTGGCTATAGCCTTGTCTGTTGCAGTCTTCATGGTGCTATAGTAGTCCCAATAGTTCTTGATGCTCGCCTCATACTCACGGCGCTCCTCGCGGGTATAACGGGCTATCTCGGCTTGCTCGAAGACTTTCTGGAAGATACGGTCCTGCAGGGCCTTCGGGCGGTCCAGCAGGCGGCCGAGGTTGCGCAGCACGAACATCCACTTGTCGAACATCGTCTCCAGTTCATCCTCCATCTTGTTGAACTTCGGCATCTCTAAATAGACGAAGGTCAGCTTGTCGTAGAATACATGGTTGTCTTCGACATCCTTCAGCTTGATTTCGTGGCGATAGCTGTCGGCAGGATATTCACCGTCTGGAAACTTGAAGTTGAGCACGCCGATGGTATAGACATCCTCCAGGTGGTAGTCCCACTCCTTGCCTTTGGGAGCCTGCTCGCGAATGGCAAACGTAGAATAGTAGATGCTACGGTCACGGAAGTACGTCTGCTCTGCCTTCTGCATTTCCACGATAAAGCGCCCGCCGTCCTCGGTCATGCAATAGACGTCGAACACGGCCCGTCGGTCGCCGTATCCGTCGCCCAGATGTTCGCTGTTGAGATACTGTACGTCGGTTATTTCCTTCTTGGTACCGCTGAACAGGGCATTGAGGAACGAGATGAGCAAGTCTTTGTTCATCTCGGTACCGAAGAGCTTCTTGAAGCCGAAATCGGTGTAGGGGTTGATATAGCGTTCTTGGCTGTCTATTGACATAATCGCTTCTTCTATAACTAACCTCAACGAGGGGTTATAAAACGCCTCTGCTTTCGGTCAGCCGAAAAGTTTGCTGCAAAGGTAATCATTTTAAATCACATAAACGAAAAATTTGCGAAAAAAATCACTCCTTCTCCGGTGTGCGCCGCTTGGCATACCAGCCGCGGCAGCCATCCATGCCTCCGTAGAGGAAATGGCTGCGCTTCAAGGCCATGGTGAGCGTTTTCAGGTTGGGCACATCGACGGCGCGTACATGCTGCTGCAGCTCGCGCTGGATATCGACGGCCCGCAGGTAATGCTCCTTCTGGCGGGGCGCCGGCTCGTAGTAGGCCAGCAGCAGCTGCTCGGGCGACGACTGCTGCTGATAGCAGGTGTTGTGCTGCTCGATGAGCGTCTCTTCGTCGCGGGTGAAGAAGTACGGTGCGCCTTGGTTCAGTTCGTGTATGGCCTGGGCATAGAGCTGGCGGTGGTCGATGGGTGTCTCGGTGTCAATAGGGCCCGTCACCTCGCAGCACAGGTATCGGCGCGAGCCGGTGGCGTCGGTCAGCGGCTCCCGTTCGTTGGTGGTGGCAATGAACGATGCCGTGCGGTGGCGGCTTTCGTACTGGTCACTGCGCATCTTGCGCGTCTGCACGTCGCACTCGGTCAGTATGCGCTTGATCTTGGCCTGCTCGCGGTCGGTCTTGGCGTTATACTCGTCGATGTTCACCAGCAGCATGCGACTGATCATGCGCTCCACCTGCTCGGCGGTGTCGAGCTTGATGTCGTCGATGTAGTAGTCGCGCAGCGAGGGCGGCAGCAGCATACGGCAGAAGGTCGATTTGCGCGTACCCTGCTGCCCGATGAGCATAGGCACCAGGCTGTTGCCATGGTCGCGCGACCGCTGCTGCCACTGCGCCACCATGGCCAGGAACCAGCGGTGCCACCAGTCGGGCCACTCGCGGAAGCCGCAGGGCACCCGTCGCGCCAGGGCGCGTATGTGGTCGGTGCCGTCCCACGCCGGACAGCCGTTGAGATAGTCGGTGACGGGGTTGTAGCGGGGTATCAGTGAGGAGCGCACGTACTGCTCGACATCGACGCCCCAGGCCACGCCGACCTGCTCCATCTGTTCGAACACCATCTTGCGGAGTTCGCGGTCGGTCAACTGCTGCCAACCGCAAGCCTCTCCACGAAAATTAGTAGCCTCTCCACGACAGCCAGTGGCCTCTCCACGAAAATTAGTGGCCTCTCCACGATCACCAGTGGCCTCTCCACAAAAATTAGTGGCCTCTCCACGATCACCAGTGGCCTCTCCACGAAAATTAGTGGCCTTCCCACGAAATTCTTCCACTTGTTTCAGTTCATTATACCTCAATTCGTAGTTTTTGTCGAAGAAACGTTTCACCCCCCGGGCTATCTGCTTCTTCTGGCTGGTGGACAGCCGATAGTCGGCCGACGGTTGGACAGTCCGTGTGACGTGGTGGACATTTTGTGTAGCATGGTGGACATTTTGTGTGGCGAGGTGGACAAAATGAAACATTTTTCGTATTGTTTGGACTATTTTTTGTATCATATATTATATATAATGTGTTAATTTTTTATTATCCCGCACATCCCGCACATCTCGCACGTGAAAAATATTCAACAGTTCTGGGATTTGTTGTAGGTTGCACGCTGTACTAACATTTTCACGTGCGAGATGTGCGGGATGTGCGGGATGTTTTTATCTATTCATAAGTATAAGCGCTTTTTCCTTCATCCGCCATTTCCTGACGGCCCTGACTACATACATTTCGTAGCGGCAGTGGCGGCAGGTGCAGCGCAGCCGTCCCGAGGGGTAGCGTGCAAAGCTGTCGGCGGGCAGCAGGCGTCCGCAGCGGTTGCAGGTGTTCATTTCGGGTGTGTTCATTCCGGGTGTACACATGGTGCAGTCCTCCTTTTCCGTTTTTATTTCACCCTATAGTTGGCAAACCACTGGTGGCGGTTCTCTCGCGGGTCCAGACACACGGAGCAGTGAATCCACATCGCGCCGCGCCGGTTGTACTCGAACAGCAGCTGGTCGAAGTCGATATGCTGGCGGATGAAGCGGAAGTAGGCGCGCCCGGTGTCGAGGTCGGGCAGCCGGATATCGACGGCCTCGCCGCTGAGGTGCTTGGAGTTGCCCACGCCGTGTACGCCCCCGTTGACCGCCGGCGAGCGGAAGGCGCTGTTGATGGCGATGGGACCGAACGCCGTGCGCAGCGGTTCGAGCAGCGTGCGGCAGAGATTCTCCAGGGCTGCCAGCTGCAGGGCGTCGGGTGTGTTATCTACATGGTGTTGCTGTGCCCACTCGGAGCGTGTCATCTCGTTGTAACTGAAGTGCGGTGTCAGTTGAAAGTTTTTTCTTGCCATAGTTTCTTTGCTTTTTTTGTTGATACATGTGTGTTTGTCTCGGTCGAATTGCAATTCCGACGGCAAAGGTACGGCAAGGAAAAGGGTGTTACCAAATGTAACACCCCGTTGTGCATGAAACAGGTTTGGAACAGCCCGCCCGATTAGCGCAGGGCGAAGAAAACCGGCCAAAGATTTGGATATATCGTATATATTTTATATATTTGCACCAAATTCAGAGAACTATGGAAGCAACAGTAAGATCATCGCAACCGAGAAGAAAGCTTATCGACATCAAGCCAGACACTTTCCGAAGACTGTCCGTAATGGCCGCCAGCCGTGGCACCAACCTCAAGAAGTTCATCGAGTCGTGCCTTGACGAGCTTGTTGAATCAAACGACGATGCCGCCATCTACCGCTATTTGGTGCAGACCGACCCGGAAGGCATGGAAATGGTCGGCGAAGAAGAAAAGAGTGCCTTTGAGAAACGTCTTGGCTTATGAGAGTCGATTATTCAAAGTCATTCATCAAGGCCGTTGACAGGCTTTCGGGAAAAGAGTTGAAGAGCGTCCGCGACGTCATCGCCGAGGTTAAAAAAGCAACCTCCGTCGAAGACATTACCGACTGTACACGCCTTGTGGGCTATCATACCGTTTACCGAATCCGCATAGGCGATTACAGAGCATTTTTCACGCTGCATATAGAGATTATAGACGATGTCGTGAAGTTCCAGTATCTTGTATCAAGAGGCCAGGCGTATAGCAAGAAGGTAAAACAGCAACTGAAGCGAATAGACGATTAGCGCAGGGCGAAGCGTTTCTCAACGGTACCGTCGTAGGTCTGTATGGTGAGGTGGACGCTGTCAGGGGGGGCGTCGGGCACGCGGATGCTGACGTAGCGGCGGTTGCTGTAGTATTCGGGCGCGCCGCCCTGGTCGTGCAGCAGGCGGTAGCAGGCGGTGCGCGTGTGGTCGGCATTGTGGCGCACGTCGTCGCAGACCACGGCTATCTGGTGTGTGCCCTCCTCGTCGTTCAGGCGTCCGTTCTTCAGCAGCAGTGCCAGGTTGATGTAGCGTCCCGTCTTGGCGAGCCAGGCACTCTCAAGGCCCACGGGGTCCTGCGGCAGCCGCTTGAAGGCGTCAGGCTGCCGGGGCACCATGGTGGGCATGTTCGACGCAGAGACAACATCGACCAGAGCGGCCGCCAGCCGCTGGAAATAGACCACGGCGCGGTAGGTGGTGTCGCCCTTGGTGATGAACGACGTGGTGAAGGGCGCGGCGGGCTGCAGCGTGGTGCCGTCGTCGGTCTGCAGGCTGCCCACCATGCGCTGTCCGTCCACATAGAGCTCGGCAAAGTCGCCCTCGGCCGTCGAGCTTTCGCCGGTGCCCGTCTCGTAGCTGTCGGTCTGGCATGCCGACATCAGCAGGGCGACCGCAAACACGAGGGTGGCCTTGAGAAAGTTGCGCAGCGGATTGGCATACATCGTGAGCAGGCGCTCGCGGAGGAACGGCTCGTCCTTGTGGGGCACGCTCACCTTGTCTATCTGTCCCTGCAGGTAGCGCTCGAAGCGCTGGCGGTCGGCAGGGGTGTAGTGGTCGGCGTGTTCGGCGGTGCCTTCAAGGTCGTCGAGGGCGATGTAGTTGCAGGGGAAGAGGCGGTAGCCGCGGTGCAGCTCGGCGTCGATGTGCTGGCTCAGCGCGGCATAGAACTCGTTGCGCGGCAGGTCGGCCAGCGTGCCGAGCCAGGCGTTGATGGGCTGTCCGCAGTGGTAGTGTACCTGGCCCTTGTAGCCGAAGATGCCTATACGCATGTTGTCGAGGTCGTCTTGCTTGCTCTTCTTGAAGTCAGGGTTGTCGCGCTTCTGCTGAAACTCCTGGGCCTTCAGGTAGTCGCAGGGGTCGAACTCGTAGCTGATGGTGAGCGGCACGATGCCCAGCTCGCGCAGGCTGTCGGCCGGTGTGCCGCCGCCGTCCATGCCGCCCATGGCCAGCATCTTCAGCACCGACTCCTGCGTGCGGTCGTCGCTGTCCTTGGCGCGCCCCTCGCGCTGGGCTATCCAGATGTTCTCGCGCTTCTGGGTGACGGCATAGTGGATGTAGTGGCTCATGAGCTGCGACGAGCGCATCATCTCGTGGGCCGTCAGGCCGCGGCGCACGGTGAAGGCCTTGTTCATGCGTACCAGCCGCTTGATCCAGGGATAGATAAGCAGGTTGTCGCCGATGCCTATCTCGACGGTGGTGGGATAGCCGTTCTTGGCCAGCATGACGTCGAGGAATGCCGAGTCGAGCACGATGTCGCGGTGGTTGGACAGGAAGGTGAAGCGCTCTTCGACAGGCACCAAGGGGCGACCGCCGGACGAGGGCTGGCGCAGGGCGGTGTCGTCGAACGTGCAGCCGTCGGTATGCCGGCGGATGATGTAGTTGACGAGGGGTTTCATCATGCGCAGCTGGAAGTCGAGGGGTGTCTTCACACCCTTGAAGGCCAGCCGCAGCAGACCGTTGCGCACCGACTTGGGCATCCAGGGCACGAAGCCTCTCAGCAGGGCATTGAACTGGCGGTCGTTGAGCAACTCGTCGAACGCATGCTTCATCTCGTGGGCCTCATAGGGCCGAATCTCGTCAAACTCACTCATCGTTTGTAGTTTATAGTGTACAGTGAATAGTTTATAGTTTTGATTACTACTTTCCCAATTTCTTCTTCATGGAAGTGACTACTTTCCCAGCTTCTTCTTCATGGTCTTGATTGAGGCCACCAGCATCTTGACAATCTCGGTATTGTCGCTCTTCATCGACTCATAACCTCTCTTGTCTATCTTCCCAGACTTATAAAGGCGGCCTAACCAGTACTCCGTCTCGCCAGCCTCTTTAAGGGCAATGTTCAGCTTGTTTATAAAGTCAGCCCCGCTCTGCGCGAACCGGCTTTCCATCACATTGGCCCCTATACTTGTCCCACTCCTATAAATCTGAGTTGCCATCACATGTTCATGTTTATTCGTGATCAGATAATCATAGAGAAGAGTAATCCTGTCAGCATAAGCTTCCGTCTTCGATTTCAGTGGGCTTTCCTTGTATTCCAGCATATTACCCTTTATTTAGTAATCATCACTAAACACTAATCACTATAAACTATAAACTGTTCAGAACTGATTCTCCACGATGTCGGCCAGCACGTCCTTCATCTCCAGGCCGGCAGCCCGTACCTGCTGGGGAATGAAGCTCGTCGGCGTCATGCCCGGCGTGGTGTTCACCTCAAGCATGAAGATCTTGCCGTCCTTGGTGATGATGTAGTCGATGCGGATGATGCCGTTGCAGTGCAGGATGTCGTAGATGTGGCTGGTAATCTCGCGCACACGGCGGGTGACGCTCTCCGACAAGCGGGCGGGGGTAATCTCCTGCACCTGACCGTTGTACTTGGCATCGTAGTCGAAGAACTCGTTGGAGGTGACCACCTCCGTGGCGGGCAGCACCACCGACTTGTCGCGCGTCTTATACACGCCGATGCTGATCTCGGTGCCCTCGATGTACTGCTCTACCATCACCTCCGGGCTCTCCATCATGGCCTTGCGGATGGCGGGGGCCAACTGGTCGGCGTTCTTCACCTTCGACACGCCGAACGACGAGCCGTCGGCAGCAGGCTTGACGAAGCACGGCATGCCGATGCGCTGCTCGATCTCTTCGTCGCTCACCAGCTGTTCGTAGCCCTGACGGATGAGCAGCGAGTCGGCCACGGCCACGCCATAGCCCCGCAGATACTGGTTGAGCACGAACTTGTCGAACGTCATGGCCTCGACCAACACGCCGCTGGTGGAGTAAGGCAGACCGATGAGGTCGAAGTAGCCCTGCAGCAGGCCGTTCTCGCCGGGCGTGCCGTGGATGGTGATGTAGGCATAGTCGAAGAGGCGGCACTTGCCGTTCTCCATGAACGAGAAGTCGTTGCGGTCGATGCGTGCCGTGGTGCCGTCGGGCAGCTCTACGTGCCAGTCCTGGCCGCGGACATCGACGATATATACCTTGTAGCGTTCCTTGTCGAAGAAAGAGTAGAGCCCTTGTGCCGAACGCAGTGACACATCGTGCTCGGAAGAGTCGCCACCGCAGACGATGGCAATGTTTCGCTTCAGATTTTTCATTTCGTTATCTTGTTGTTTTTTGTTTTCTCGTTGTTGCGGTATTCCGGTATCTCGGTTTCCCGGTATTTCGGTATTCCGGTATCTCGGTATTCCGGTATTCCGTTGTTGCGTTATTTCATTATTGCGTTATTTCGTGGTTGCGTCATCCCGGCGTGCCGCTGTTCCTGACGGCCATCAGGCCGCGCCATTTCTCTATCAGGGCGGCCATGTCGGGCGGCAGGGGGGCGGTGAAGTCCAGCTGCTGGCCGGTGGCGGGGTGGACAAAGCCGAGCGTGCGGGCATGCAGGGCCTGGCGCGGACAGAGCTTGAAGCAGTTCTGGATGAAGGCCTTGTAGGAGGCGGTGCGCTCGCCGCGCAGCAGCTCCATGCCGCCGTAGCGCTCGTCGGCGAAGAGCGGATGGCCGATGTGCTTCATGTGGGCTCGTATCTGGTGGGTGCGGCCGGTCTCCAGGCGGCACTCCACCAGCGTGGTATAGCCGTAACGCTCCAGCACGCGGTAGTGGGTGACGGCCGGCTTGCCGACCTCGGAGCCCGGCGGGAAGACGGTCATGCGCTGACGCTCGCGCGGGTCGCGGGCAATGTTGCCCTCGATGCGCCCCGAGTCTTCGGAGAAGTTGCCCCAGACAAGGGCCTGATAGGAGCGATGGGTGTCGTGGTTGAAGAACTGTGCGCCCAGCTCGGTCTTGGCCTCGGGGGTCTTGGCGATGACCAGCAGCCCGCTGGTGTCTTTGTCGATGCGGTGTACCAGCCCTACCGACGGGTCGTTGGGGTCGTAGGAGGGCAGGTCGCGCAGGTGCCACGCCACGGCGTTGACCAGCGTGCCGTGGAAATTGCCACAGCCGGGGTGTACCACCATGCCCGCCGGCTTGTTAATGACGAGCACTTGGTCGTCTTCGTAGGCCACGTCCAGCGGGATGTCCTCGGCCTCGATGGTGGTGTCGTAGTGCGGACGGTTGAGCATGAGCAGGATGGTGTCGCCGGGGCGCACCTTGTAGTTGCTCTTCACGGCCTTGGCCTCGCGGCCCTGCCGGACGTCGTCGTCGGTCAGCACACGGATGAAGCCGGCATCGGCAGCCTTCTGGATGCGGTTGCGCGACGAGTGGGGCACATGCTCAGACATGTACTTATCGATACGCACAGACACCTGGCCACGGTCCACCACCATGCGCAGGTGTTCGTAGAGGCGGTCGTCGCCGTCGCCCTCGTCGAAGAGCAGCATGTCGTCGAAGCCGTCAGTCATGGGTTCTGTCATGGATGCTGTCATGGATGCTGTCGTGGGCTCTGCCGTAAACGCTGTCATGGGTTCTGTCATGGGTTCTGTCGTGGACGCTGTCATGGGCTTATTCTGCTGCGGGAGGCTCTTGCACCTCCTCAAAATCGTCGGCCTCGCCACCCTCGGGGTTGTACGCAGGGTCGATATAGTCGATGTCTTCCGTATCGTCGATGGTGCCTCGGCCCACCATCAGCATAAGAGGATAGTCGGTAGAGAGGCGGTCGCCATTGGACACGCGGCGGCCACGGCAGATGATGCCATAGACCCAGTCTTTCTCGCCGTCTATCAGCTGCGGGGGCAGCAGGCGGAAGCCCATGGCCGAAAGACGGGCCTCAGCCTCGCGGACGCTGGAGTTATCGACGATATCGGGAATGGTAAAGGTGGGCGACGAGGGGGAGTTGACCGTGACATAGACGATATGCCCCTGCTTGACACGCTGACCACGACCCGGCGTCTGCGCCAGCACGGCGTCGGCGGGCATCTGCTTGTTGTAGCCGGAGTCGCTGACCACGATGGCCAGGCCCAGGTCGGTGAGCTTCTGGCTGGCCTTGTCGAACGACAGGCCCTTCACGTCGGGCACGGGGATGCCCTCGCCGTGGTGGGTATAGAGGTCGAGGCCGAACTTCACCCCGACACACAGCAGCACCACCACGACGGCCATGGCCAGCAGGTGGTACATCAGGTAGCGGCTGAACAGCTTATTGAAGAAGTCTTTCGTGCTCATGTTTGTCGTTTACGCTTAGCGAAAGCAAAAGTACAAAGAAATATCGGAAGCACCAAACTTTGTGCGGAAAATGTGAGCGAAAAGGGTAGAAAAAGCTGAGAAAAGGGCACAAAAAAAGGAGACCACTGCTGTCGCCTCCTCATTCGCTGTGAATGACACACGACAAATTACTTGCCGTGACGCTCGGAAGATACGGTCAACTTCTTGCGGCCCTTTGCGCGGCGAGAAGCCAGTACGCGGCGGCCATTCTTCGTTGCCATGCGCTCGCGGAAACCATGCTTGTTGACGCGGCGACGATTGTGCGGCTGGAATGTTCTTTTCATTGTCTTATCTTTTGTTTATTTGAGTAATCGATTAACTCCCTGAAATCTGCGGACGGAAAAGCCACAATCAGAGTTTCGGGCTGCAAAATTACGCAATTATTCCGAATTATGCAAGTTTCAGGCGAAATTTTTAAATTTTAATTTCTAATTTTTAATTTTTCTTCGTACCTTTGCAGCCGAAAATGCGACTTTTACATTATTATATTATATTTTTATGATCAATTCACAAGACATCAAGAAAGGAACCGCCATCCGCATGGACGGGGCCATTTGGGTTTGCATCGACTTCCAGCACCGCAAGCCGGGTAAGGGTAACACCATCATGAACATCAAGATGAAGAACGTCACCGACGGCCGCGTGCTGGAGCGCCGCTACAACATCGGTGAGAAGCTGGAGGACGTGGTCATCGAGCACCGCGACTACCAGTATCTGTATGAGGACCAGGAGGGCCGCATCTTCATGAACCAGGAGACCTTCGAGCAGATTCCCATTGCCAACGACTTGGTGATTGGCCACGAGTTCATGAAGGAGGGCGACGTGGTATCGGTGGTGAGCGACACGACCGACGGCACGGTGCTCTACGCCGAGATGCCGGCGAAGACCATCCTGCGCGTCACCCACTCGGAGCCGGGCATCAAGGGCGACACCGCCACCAACACCCTGAAGCCCGCTACGCTGGAGACCGGCGTAGAGGTGCGTGTTCCGCTGTTCATCAACGAGGGCGACCTCATCCAGGTTGACACTCGCGACGGTTCTTATCTGGCCCGCGCCAAGGAGTAATATCTTCAGTGCATAGTTCATGGTGCATAGTTCATAGTTGGCTGCCGCCTTCGTGGCCATGCACGGTGAACTATCAACTATGAACCATCCACTATGAACTATAGCATCGTTGTTCCCGTATATAACCGCCCGGACGAAGTGGACGAGTTGCTGGAGAGCCTCTGCTCGCAGACACTCAAGGACTTTGAAGTGGTGGTGGTTGAAGACGGGTCGAAGACCACCTGCAAGGATGTTTGCGACAAGTACGCAAGCATCCTTGACTTGCATTATTACTATAAGGAGAACAGCGGACCCGGCCAGAGCCGCAACTACGGCGTGGAGCGCGCCCGGGGCGAGTATGTCGTCATCGTGGATAGCGACGCCGTGACGCCGCCGGGCTTCATGCAGGCCATCGACGACGAGCTGCGCCGACAGCCCACCGACGCATGGGGCGGGCCGGACGCTGCCCACGAGTCGTTCACCGACATACAGAAGGCCATCTCGTATGCCATGACGTCGTTCTTTACCACCGGCGGCATACGGGGCGGCAAGAAGCAGCTGGACAAGTTCTATCCGCGCTCGTTCAACCTCGGCGTGCGCCGCGAGGCCTACCTGCAGTTGGGCGGCTTCTCGAAGACACGCTTCTCGAAGATGGCCCTCTACGGCGAGGACATCGACTTCAGCATACGCATCTACAAGGCAGGGCTGAGCTGCCGACTGTTCCCCGAGGCATGGCTGTGGCACAAGCGGCGCACCGACTTCCGTCGCTTCTGGCGACAGGTGTATAACAGCGGCTATGCCCGCATCAACCTGTGGCGCATGTACCCCGAGGCACTGAAGCCCGTCCATGCCCTACCCTCGCTGTTCACCGTGGGTACCGCCGCGCTGGTGGTGCTGGCCCCGTTCTCCCGAGGACTGTCGCTGCTGCCGCTGCTGCTCTACGTGCTGCTGATACTCATCGACGCTACCGTACGCAACCGCAGCCTGAAGGTGGGGCTGATGTCCATCCCTGCCGTCTTCGTACAGCTGGTGGGATACGGCATCGGATTCATCGAGTCGTGGTGGACCAACTGCGTGACGAAACGCGGATAAGCCACCGGCAAAAGGAAAGACGGACAGACGATTGGCAACAGGAAAGACGGACAGACGAATGGACAGCAGGAAAGACGGACAGACGAGGGACAGCAGGAAAGACGGACAGACGATAGGAAACAGGAACCATGGACAAGCTGAACATCAACCAATGGGCTGAAGAAGACAGGCCGCGCGAAAAACTGATGCGGCTGGGAGCCGATGCGCTGTCGAACGCCGAGCTGCTGGCCATCCTCATCGGGTCGGGCAACACGAAAGAGAGTGCCGTTGACTTGATGAAACGGGTGCTCAGCGACTGCAGCAACAACCTGAACACACTGGGCAAGATGAGCATCGCACAGCTGACGGAATACAACGGCGTGGGCGATGCCAAAGCCATCACCATCCTGGCGGCTTGCGAACTGGGCAAGCGGCGGCAGATGGAGACGCCCGAGGAGCGACCCGACCTGGGCACGGCCACCCGCATATACAACCACATGCACCCCGTGATGCAGGACATGGACGTGGAAGAGTTCTGGCTGCTGCTGATGAACCAGAACTACCGGCTCATCAAGAAGGTACGCATAGCCCACGGCGGCATCACGGAGGTGAGCGTAGATATCAGAATCATCATGCGCGAGGCACTGCTGGCCGGTGCCACCATCCTGGCGGTATGCCACAACCACCCGTCGGGCAGCCTGCGACCCAGTCAGCCCGACAACGATATTACACACGCCATACAGCGGGCCTGTCAGGTGATGCGCATCCGTTTCCTCGACCACGTCATCATCACCGACGGGGCCTACTTCAGCTACCACGAGAGCGGAAGGATTTAGGCCACGGACAAACACGGACGGACACGGACTACCATAGATAGACACGGACGGGCACGGACTACCATAGATAGACACGGACGGTCACGGACGGCTCTCGCCCTCGACATACTCTTCCAGGAACATGTGCTCGCCGTCATAGACGGCATAGGTGAACTGCGAAATCCAGTCGCCAAGAATCATCAGCCGTGCCTTGCGACCGCCACCGGCGGCAGGGCGCGGCAGATTGATGTCCAGCTCGATGTGGCGATGGCCGAAGATGAAGTAGTCGATGTTAGGGTGGCTCTCGATATAGCGGCGGGCAAAGACCACCAGCGGCTCGCGGTCTTCGCCCATGAAGGCCACATCGTCATTTTCCTTGTGCTTGATGAAGCTGTGGCGCGCCCAGGCCAGTCCGAAGCCGACACCCCAGCGGGGATGGACATTGGAGAAGAGCCACTGGCAGACCTTGGAGTGGAAGATGGCCCGCACCATCTTGAACGAGCGGTTGCCGTCGCCCAGGCCGTCGCCGTGGGCCAGATAGAACTCATGGCCATATATCTCGGTGGTCTCCGGCTTCTTGTGCAGCACGACGCCGCACTCTTTCTCTAAATACTCATAGGCCCAGATGTCATGGTTGCCAGTGAAGAAATGCACCTCCACGCCCATGTCGGTCAGCTCGGACAGCTTGCCGAGGAACCGCGTGTAGCCCTTGGGCACCACATAGCGGTATTCATACCAGAAGTCGAACATGTCGCCCAGCAGGTAGATGGCAGCAGCCTTCTCCTTGATGCTGTCGAGGAAACGTACCAGCCGGCGTTCCTGCATGCGCTGGTGGGGCACGGCTAAAGACCCGAGGTGGGCGTCGCTGAGAAAATAGACGTTCTTCATGCTGTCAGTGGTTTTAGTGTGAAAAAGAATGCTTGGTAAATGAAAAAGGCTTTAGGATGACTAATCGAGGCCGAGTTCTACACGTGCTTCTTCGCTCATCATGCTCTGGTCCCAGGCGGGTTCGAAGACCAGGTTGACGTTGGCAGAGGTGATGCCGTTGACGCCCTCTACCTTCGTGCGCACGTCTTCCAGGATGAAGTCGGCTGCCGGACAGTTGGGGGCGGTGAACGTCATGTCCATATTGACGCTGCCGTCGTCCTGCACGTCTATCTTGTATATCATGCCCAGGTCGTAGATGTTGACGGGTATCTCGGGGTCATAGACGGTTTTCAGCACATCGACGATGCGCTCTTCTAACAGGGTTTTCTCTTCTTGTGTCATTGTTCGGTAATATATTGCGTGAGTTTATTTGGATTCTATTTCGCGGGTCATGCGTGTCGAGAGACGTTCGTGGCTACGGCGCATGTAGAGGTACAGCGGATGGAGCACCACTATTTCAAATAACGGATAAAGCCACGGAATATTGGTTAACGCGGCGATAAAAAGTGTGATGGCACGGGTATTGTGCGTCAGGATATTGGTCAGCGGCATCAGCGGACGGCTGCCCTGCAGGAAGGCATCGCGCACCTGGGGCGACGGCTTCTGGCCATAGCGGGCGAAGAACAGCTGGAAGCGGGGTGTCAGCCGCTCCTGCTTGCGGCAGTAGCCCTTATAGAAGAAATGGTAGAGCCGCTCGAACGACCAGCCCCTGCGGCTCAGCGCGTCGTAGATGTGCTGCTCCTTGGCGTAAGCGTCCAGCTCGCTGCCGCTGTCGCCTTTCAGGAACCACAGGTGGACGTTGCGGTAGTAGTCGGCCAGCGCGCTCTGCGTGGCATGGCATCCGAAGCCCGCCACGGCGCACAGCAGGAAGCCCCACCCCTGCCACGGCGTGCCCAGCAGGGGCATCGGCTCGTCCCACAGCCGGAAGACGAGGGCCACATAGATGCAGAAGAACCACACGTCGCTGGCAAAGCCGTCGAGCAGTCGGCCGAGCACCGTCTTCTGGTTGGTGAGCCGTGCCAGCTGTCCGTCGGCAGAATCGCAGAAGTTGGCGGCCATGAGCAGCAGCACCCCGGCGATGTTGTGCGGCAGGTCGGTGTAGTGGAACATCCACCCGGCGACGGCTCCCAGCACGATGCCCGCCAGGGTGATGGCGTTCGGCGTGACGCCCAGTCGTCCGCAGACCATGGCGACGGCCAGTCCGATGGGGCGTGTGAACCATACGTCGAGCCACTCTTCCGTATCGCCCGACTTGAACGACGCGCTGAGCAGCTGGCGGTAGGTCTTGTCTTTCATCATGTTCATCAGTAGTCCTCCATGCGTTTTATTTTGCTAACAGTTCCAGCACCTCATCCTCCGTCGTCAGGTTGAAGTCGCCGCTGATGGTGCTCTTCAGGGCCGAGGCCGCCAACGAGAAGTCGAGGCACTGCTGGTCGTCGTCGCGGCGGTTCAGGTGGGCATGCAGATAGGCGGCCAGGTAGGCATCGCCCACACCCATCGGATCGACCACGGGATTGATGTCGTATATCCTGGCGGTGAACAGCTGCTCGCGGTTGTACATCACGCCGCTGAGCAGATGGCGGTTGGTGGACGGCTCGTTGCGCAAGCCGAGAATGAACTTGCGGCAGCGGGGAAAGCGGTCGGCTATGCGGCGGAACATGTCGGTATAGGCTTCCACCTCGACGGGATAGTCGGGAGAGGTTGCCTTGAAGGGGATGCGCGGCAGACCGGACGTCAGCTCCCACTCGCCGGCATCGCCGAAGATGATGTCGGCATGCTGCATCAGTCGCGGCAGCACGTCGGCAGCCTCGGCACCGTAGTGCCACAGGTTCTTGCGGTAGTTGATGTCGCAGGCGATGGTCAGCCCCATCTCGTCGGCGGTGCGCACGGCCTCGAACGTAGCGTCGGCAGCCGACTGCGACACGGCACAGGTGATGCCGGAGCAGCAGAAGGCATCCATGCCACGGAACACATCGCGCCAGGGTATCATGCCCGGCTGCAGGTCGTAGAAGGCAGAGCCCTTGCGGTCATAGACCATGCGCGGCGACCGCAGCGAAGCGGCCTGCTCGAAGAAATAGGTGCCGATGCGCTCGCCTCCCCAACAGACGAAGCGGGTGTCAAGCCCCAGCTCGCGCAACCGCTGCTCGCAGGCCTGACCCATGGCGTTGCGCGGCAGACGGGTGACATAGCGCACCTCGTTGCCCAGCATCGACAGCGACACGGCACCATTGGCCTCGCTGCCGCCGTAGTTGGCATTCATAACGCCCGTCTGCGTCAGTCGCAGACGGGCGGGAGATGAGAAGCGAAGCAGCACTTCGCCGAAAGTGACTATCTTCATTTACTACAGAATCATCGTTTGTCGGTGGCTTCGTTTTACACCAGGTTCATCGTGTCGGTGGCTATCATCAGCTCCTCGTCGGTAGGAATGACCACCACCTTCACCTGCGAGTCGTCGGCAGAGATGACGGCCTCTTCGCCACGCACCTGGTTCTTCTGCTCGTCGAACTTCACGCCCAGGAACTCCAGGCCCTTGCAGACCTCGGAGCGCATAGACACCTGGTTCTCGCCCACGCCGGCTGTGAACACAATGACATCGACACCACCCATGGCGGCAGCGTAGGCTCCGATATACTTCTTGATGCGGTAGAAATACATGTCCTGAGCCAGGCAGGCACGCTTGTCGCCGGCCTTGGCGGCATTCTCCACGTCGCGCATGTCGCTGGAGCCTCCGGTGATACCGGCCACACCGCTCTTCTTGTTCAGCAGGTTAGACATGCCGTCGGCATCCAGCCCGAGCTTCTTCTCCAGGAACGTCACGGCACCGCCGTCGATGTCGCCCGAACGGGTGCCCATCACCAGGCCTTCCAGCGGGGTGAGACCCATTGACGTATCGACACACTTGCCGTCAACCACGGCAGCTATCGAGCCGCCATTGCCGATGTGGCAGGTGATGACCTTCGTGCCCTCGGGCTTCATGCCCAGGAACTCCAGCGCACGGGCCGACACATAACGATGCGACGTGCCGTGGAAACCGTAGCGGCGCACGCCGTACTTCTCGTACAGCTCGTAGGGAATGGCATACATATAGGCCTTGGCGGGCATGGTCTGGTGGAAGGCGGTGTCGAACACACCCACCTGGGGCAGACCGGGCATGAGTTCCTTCACGGCGTTGACACCCTTCAGGTTGGCGGGGTTGTGCAGCGGGGCCAGGTCGCTGACGGCCTCGAAGGCCTGCAGCACCTCGTCGGTCAGCAGCACCGACTGGTTGAACTTCTCGCCGCCATGCACCATGCGATGACCCACGGCGTCAATCTCGTCGAGGCTCTTAATCACGCCAATCTCGGGGTCGGTGAGCAGCGAGAAGATGAACTTCACGCCCTCGGTATGCTCGGGAATGTCGTGCATGATCTGCTTCTTCTCGCCGTTGGCGAGCTTCACCTTCACAAAGGCACCGTCCAAGCCTACACGCTCGGCACCGCCACTGGTCATCACACTCTTGTCGTCCATGTTGTACAGCGCGTACTTGATCGAGGACGAACCACAGTTTAACACAAGTATTTTCATTATCGTCTTGAAAGATATTATTTATTTATATGAAAGAAATGTGCTTGTATTCTTGCCTCGTCATCAAAGAAAAATAATTATTCTAATTATTATAATTTCTTTCAATCTAAGATTAAGAATTTCTGTCAGTTCACTCTTTACTTCTTAGCATCCATAGCCTGGCATGCCGTGATGGCCACCATGTAGTAGATGTCCTCTACCGAGCAGCCGCGCGACAGGTCGTTGACCGGACGGGCGATACCCTGCAGGATGGGGCCGATGGCGATGGCGTCGCCGAGGCGCTGCACCAGCTTGTAGCCGATGTTACCCACCTCCAGGTTGGGGAACACGAGCACGTTGGCATTGCCGGCAATCTCGGAACCGGGAGCCTTCTTCTGGCCTACCGAGGGCACGAGGGCTGCGTCGGCCTGCAGCTCGCCGTCAATCTTCAGCGTCGGGTCGAGCTCCTTGGCCAGCTTCGTAGCCTCTATCACCTTGTCAACCACCTCGTGGGTAGCGGAGCCCTTCGTCGAGAAGCTCAGCATGGCCACACGCGGGTCGGCGAAACCGGCCACCGAGCGGGCGGTCTGTGCCGTGCAGACGGCAATCTGCGACAGCTGTGCAGCATCGGGCATGGGGGTCACGGCCACGTCGCCAATCACCAGCACACCGTTCTCGCCGTACTGGGGCTGCTTGGTAATCATGAGCATGCCGCCGCTGACACACGAGATGCCGGGGGCGCACTTGATAATCTGCAGGGCGGGGCGCAGCGTCTCGCCGGTCGTCGAGAGGGCACCGCTGATCTGGCCGTCGGCACCTTCGGTCTTGATAATCATACAACCCAGATAGAGCGGGTTCTTCACCAGCTTGCGGGCCTCCTCGATGGTCATGCCCTTCTTCTTGCGCAGCTCGGCCAGCTTCTCGGCCATCTCCTCACTGCGCTCGTAGTTCTCGGGGTCGATGAGCGTAGCCTTGTCGATGTTCGTCAGCCCCTTCTCCTTGGCCAGGGCGTGAACTTTGTCGGGGTTACCAATCAGAATGATGTCTGCAATGTCGTCGGCCAACACCTTGTCGGCGGCCGTCAGGGTGCGCTCCTCTTCTGCTTCGGGGAGCACGATGCGCTGCTTGTTTGCCTTTGCACGCGCAACGATTTGTGCTAATAAATCCATAGTTTGTTTTATTTTAAAATGAATAAAGATTTCACCATTCAATCTGCAAAAGTACGAAATAAAAAACAGAAAGTAGCATCCGTAACGATAAAAAAACATAATTGCCGAAAAGTTTGGCCACTGCACGCCATGCTTCGGCACGCCATGCTTCGGCACGCCTCTCGGTGTCACGCCATCTCCTGCGTGAGGATGCTCTCCAGTTTCTCCGCCGACAGGCGCAACTGGAACTGGCTGCGAATGGCCACCGATATGCCGCCGGTCTCTTCCGACACCACGATGGCTATGCAGTCGCTCTCGTGGGTGATGCCCAGTGCCGCGCGGTGGCGCAGGCCCAGCTCCTTGGGTATGTCGAGGTCGTGGCTGACGGGCAGTATGCAGCCCGCCGCCTGTATGCGCCTTGAGGCTATGACCATGGCCCCGTCGTGCAGCGGCGAGTTCTTGAAGAAGATGTTCTCTATCAGCCGCTGGTTGATGGCGGCATCGATGCGCTCGCCAGTGGCCATGATGTCGTCGAGCGGCGTGGCCCGCTGGATGACTATCAGCGCGCCCACCTTCTTCTTGCTCATCGACATGCACGACAGCACGATGGGCATCACCATCTTCTTCACCTGCTCACCGTCGAGGGCCTTGTCGTCGGTGTAGAACATGCGCCGCAGCTCCTGCACGCGCTGGTGGGCACCGAGGTTGTAGAGAAACTTGCGGATGTCTTCCTGGAAGAGGACAATGAGACCGATGACACCCACACTGACCAGCTTGTCCATGATAGAGCCTAACAGCTTCATTTCCAACACCTGCGACACCAGCAGCCAGAGCACGATGAACACCAGTATGCCCATGAACACGTTGAGCGAACGCGACTCCTTCATGAGCCGATAGACATAGAACAGCATCAGCGCCACGAGCACGATGTCGATAATATCCTTGATTCCAAATTCGAAGAACACGATGACTTGATTTACTATTTACAATTTTAGCATTACTATTTATTGGCTACTCGCTGACGGTCAGACCGTTTCTGCTTCCTGCCGCCTGTTCAGCATCTGCACCATGCTTATGCACTCCGCAGCCTGGCGCACGTCGTGGACCCTGAGTATCGAGGCACCCCGCTGCAGGGCCATGGTGTTCAGCACCGTCGTGCCGTTCAGGGCCTCGTCGGGCGAACAGCCCAGTGTCTGCCACACCATGCGCTTGCGAGACACGCCCACCAGCACGGGGAGCCTCAGCATCTGCATGCGCTCCAGGCCGTTGAGGATGGCGAAGTTCTCGTCCATCGTCTTGCCAAACCCGAAGCCAGGGTCCACCACAATGTCTTTCTGGCCCATCGACCGCAGCATATCTACCGCCTCGGCACAATCGATGAGCACGGCCTTGACCGTGGCGCGGCGCGACATATATATATAAGGTACGCGCAGACGGCTCACCATCCTGAACATGTCCACCGGCCGTTGCCCGCCGTCGGCAGCCGACAGCCCCACGTCGTTCACCATGTCCACACCAAACTCCTCGACAGCCATGCGCGCCACGTCGGGCCGGAACGTATCTACCGACAGGATGGCGTCGGGCAGCGTCAGCCGCACCACCCGCAGAGCCATGCGCAGCCGCTCCATCTCTTCCTGCTCCGTGGCAGGCTGGCTGCCGGGGCGTGTAGAGCAGGCACCGATGTCGATGATGCTGCCCCCCTCGCCCACTATCTGTGCGGCACGCTCGGCCACCGCCTGCTTCGTCTGCTGCCGGCTGCCGGCATAGAACGAGTCGGGCGTCACGTTCAGTATGCCCATCACCTGTGGCTCACACAAGTCGAGCAGTCTCCCGTTGCAATTCAGTGTATATTCCATAGCCGCCACAAAGATACAAAGAAAAAAAATAATTAAGAAATAAAAAGCGAAAATAAATTTTCTTCTGCATGGGTGATGCTTTTTTCTATCAGTGGCCTCTCCACGAAAATTAGTAGCCTCTCCACGATCACCAGTGGCCTCTCC
>CAMVAI010000069.1 GCA_947165435.1 uncultured Prevotella sp. | reverse complement strand
TACAGGAAGTATCTCAGGAGCTGCTGACCAAGGGTCGCAAGCTCGCCAATACACTGGGTGTTGAGCTCCACGCCGTTGTTGCTGGTACAGGCATCAAGGGTAAGGTGGAGGATCAGATTCTGCCCTACGGCGTCGACAAGCTCTTCGTCTTCGACGCTCCCGACTTGTTCCCCTACACCTCGGCTCCCCACACCGACATCCTGGTGAACCTCTTCAAGGAGGAACAGCCGCAGATATGCCTGATGGGTGCTACCGTCATCGGTCGTGACCTCGGTCCACGTGTATCGTCATCTCTGACCTCTGGTCTGACTGCCGACTGCACAGAGCTGGAGATTGGTCCTTTCGAGGATAAGAAGAATAATAAGGTATATGAGAACCTGCTCTATCAGATTCGTCCTGCTTTCGGTGGTAACATCGTAGCTACCATTGTTAACCCCGACCACCGTCCCCAGATGGCAACCGTCCGCTCCGGCGTGATGCAGAAGGCTATCTATGATGGCGACTGCAAGAAGGAAGTGGTTTATCCCGAGGTTGCCAAATATGTAGATATGGCTGTTGCCGGCGTAGTAAAGGTGCTCGACCACCACGTACAGGCTGCCAAGCACAACCTGAAGGGTGCGCCCATCGTGGTTGCCGGCGGTTACGGCATGGGCTGCAAGGAGAACTTCGACATGCTATTCCAGTTGGCCAAGGTGCTTCATGGTGAGGTGGGCGGAAGCCGCGCTGCCGTGGATGCTGGCTGGCTCGACCACGACCGGCAGATTGGACAGACGGGTGTCACCGTTCATCCGAAGGTGTATATCGCCTGTGGTATCTCTGGACAGATTCAGCACATCGCTGGTATGCAGGACTCAGGTATCATCATCAGCATCAACAGCGACCCCGATGCACCTATCAACCGCATCGCCGACTATGTGATTGTTGGTACAGTGGAAGAAGTAGTTCCCAAACTCATCAAGTATTATAAACAGAACAGTAAGTAGCCTCACCCCCAACCCCTCTCCCAGGGAGAGGGGAGTAAATACTCTGTGCACAATGGGCTACCACTATGAGACTGCTGCCCCTGATAGATATGAACTGCTGAAAGACTTTGCGAAGAAAAATCGCAGAGAGATGACAGAAAGTGAACACGTCCTGTGGGAGGCTTTACGAAGACTGAACTGCGGATACCACTTCAGAAGACAGCATCCTATCGGTGATTATATAGCAGATTTCATCTGTATCAAGAAGATGTTGGTGATTGAAGTTGATGGTGGCTATCATAGTGAGCCAAGACAACAATTGGATGACCAAATGCGCACTGAATACATGGAGAGTAAAGGATATACTGTTATCCGTTTCAAAAACGAAGAGATAAGCAACGACCTGAAAGCGGTCATCATGAGAATTAAAGAATTATTGTTTAACAAATAAAAAAATGAAACTCCCGACCCTTCACCCTTTCAAGGGAAAAATGAAGCTCCAGACCGTTCACCCTTTCAAGGGAAAAATGAAGCTCCAGACCGTTCACCCTTTCAAGGGAAAAGTCATTTCACTCCCCTCTCTTTGGGAGAGGGGTCGGGGGTGAGGCTGATATTATGGCAAACTATTATAGCGATCATCCTGAGATCGGGTTCTACTTGAACCACCCCCTGATGGCTCGTATCGTTGAGCTGAAAGAAAAGGGTTTCGCTGATGCGAAAGAATACGACTATGCCCCCGTTGACCTGGGCGATGCCATCGAGAACTACAAGCAGATTCTCGACATCACGGGCGACGTGGCTGCCAACATCATCGAGCCGAACTCCGAGGCTGTTGACCTGGAAGGTCCGCACCTGGAGAACGGCCGCATGATTTACGCTTCTAAGACTTACGAGAACCTCGACGCCACCCGTAAGGCTGGCCTGTGGGGTGTCTCCATACCCCGTCGCTACGGCGGTCTGAACCTGCCGAACACCATCTTCTCGATGCTGAGCGAGATGATTTCGGCTGCCGATGCCGGTTTCCAGAACATCTGGTCGTTGCAGAGCTGTATCGACACGCTCTATGAGTTCGGCAGCGAGGAGCAGCGCCAGAAGTACATCCCCCGCGTCTGCGCCGGTGAGGGCATGTCGATGGACTTGACCGAGCCCGATGCCGGCTCTGACCTGCAGCGCGTGATGCTGAAAGCCACCTTCGATGAGGAGGAAAACTGCTGGCGCCTGAACGGTGTGAAGCGCTTCATCACCAACGGGGATAGCGACATCCACCTCGTGCTGGCCCGCTCTGAGGAGGGCACGAAGGACGGACGCGGCCTGTCGATGTTCATCTACGACAAGCGGCAGGGCGGTGTCGATGTGCGCCACATCGAGCACAAGCTGGGTATCCACGGTTCGCCCACCTGCGAGCTGACCTATAAGAACGCGAAGGCTGAACTCTGCGGAAGCACCCGCCTCGGTCTTATCAAGTATGTAATGGCCCTGATGAACGGTGCCCGTCTGGGCATCGCCGCTCAGTCGGTAGGTGTTGAGCAGGAGGCTTACAACGAGGGCCTGGCATACGCCAAGGAGCGTCAGCAGTTCGGCGACAAGATCATCAACTTCCCCGCCGTCTATGACATGCTCTCGCGCATGAAGGCCAAGCTCGATGCCGGTCGCTCACTGCTCTACGAGACAGCCGCCTACGTGGATGTCTATAAGTGTTTGGAGGACATCGAGCGCGACCGTAAACTGACGCCCGAGGAGAAGCAGGAACTGAAGAAGTACCAGCGCCTGGCCGATGCCTTCACACCGCTGGCCAAGGGTATGAACTCGGAGTATGCCAACCAGAATGCCTACGATGCCATCTCGATTCACGGTGGCTCGGGCTTCATCATGGAGTACAAAAGCCAGCGCCTGTTCCGCGACGCTCGCATCTTCTCTATCTACGAGGGTACCACGCAGCTGCAGGTGGTGGCCGCCATCCGCTACATCACCAACGGCACCATGCTGAACAACATCAAGGACATGCTGGCCGGCATGGAGGTCAGCGGTTTTGCCGCTGACTTGAAGGCCCGCATCGAGCGCCTCATCCCCGTCTATGAGGAGGCCCTCGCCAATGTGAAGGCCCTCGACAGTCAGGATGCCCACGACTTCCTGGCCCGCCGCCTGTACGACATGACCGCCGAGCTGGTGATGTCGCTGCTCATCGTCCGCGATGCCGCCAAATGCCCTGAACTCTTCAAGAAGAGCGCACAGGTGTATGTGCGCATGACCGAGGAGGATGTCTGCGGCAAGGCTGCCTACATCAAGAACTTCCATGTGGAGGATCTGGAGTACTTCCGTCAGGCACAGGCAGAACAAGAAGAGGCATAAGGCATGAGAAAGAGGCTCCTTACGGCAGCCATCCTGGTTGCTACGGCCATGGCCGCCACGGCCCAGAGCTACGAGACACGCTACGAGCGCCCGGTCCACGACGTGATGAACGACGTGGCCAGGCGCTTCGGCGTTCGTTTCAAGTTCGACGGCAATGTGGACACCGTGGGCAAGCGGCTCACTTACGCCGACTTCCGCGTGCGTCCCTACTCGCTGGAGATGACGCTCGACAACATCTGCAAGCACTTCGACTGGAACTGGTGGAAGCAGTCGGGCAACCTGTATAAAATCAAGCTTTACGAATATCCGCGACGGCATGAGCAGGAGGGCAAGATGATGCTCGACTACTTGTCGTCGCTATACCACAACAAGGCTGAGTGGGAGGCACGGCGCGACACGCTGCGCCGCGAGGTGCGGCAGCGGCTGGAGCTGGATGCCTTCCTTGACTCGTGTGTGCTGTTGAAAGACAAGCGTGGCAACATCGTCCGCGACAAGCAAGGACGTCCGGAACGGCCCGTCACGCTGTCGAAGATTCGCAAGCACGACGGCTATACCACACAGAACATCTGCATCGAACTGACGCCGGGCCAGCACCTCTTCGGCACCATCTATGCCTCGACGAAGAAGGGCAAGCACGCACTCATCGTATGCCCCGACGGCCACTGGCCCATGCGCTACCGCAAGGACGAGCAGCAGCGGCTGGGCACACTGGCACGCATGGGGGCGGCCTGCGTGGACTTCGACCTCTACGGATGGGGCGAGAGCGCACAGGAGGTGGGCGCCGAGGCGCACCATACCAGCAGGGCGCACGTCTATCAGGCGGCCTGCGGCTACATTCTGCTCGACTGGATGCTCAGCCACCGCAACGACATCGACACGCAGCGCGTGGGCGTGATGGGCGGCTCGGGGGGCGGCACACACACGGTGCTGCTCTCGCTGCTCGACGAGCGCGTGACGGCATCGGCACCGGTGGTACACCTGGCGTCGCACTTCGACGGCGGATGCCCGTGCGAGAGCGGCAAACCGGTACAGCTGAGCGGCGGCGGCACGTGCGAGCCGGAACTGGCTGCCGTGATGGCTCCGAAACCGATGCTCATCGTCAGCGACGGCGGCGACTGGACGTCGTCGGTGCCCACGCTGGAGTTTCCCTTCCTGCAGCGTATCTATGCGTTCTACAATGCCAAGGACCGCGTGCGGAATGTACACCTGCCGAACGAGCGGCATGACTTCAAGGAGAACAAGCGGCAGGCGGTCTATGACTTCTTCATCGATGTCTTCGCGCTCGACCGCGCCATGCTCGACGAGAGCAAGATTGAGATAGAGCCCGACGAGGCTCTGAAATCGCTCTACAAGTAAGCAAAAAAAACAACATGAGACGACAACTGACTTCACTACTGCTCCTGGCAGCAGCAGCCCCGCTACTAGCACAGGAGACCCACTACCACCGCTCGCTGCGCGGCGAGGACACCGGCTACGGACTGGTGGTGGAGGCCCCGTTCAGCGGAGGCCCGGGCATGTACTGGTCGCGCGTGCGCAACGTCGATGACGTAGCCATCTACCGGGAGAGCCCTGAGGACTCGATAGCCCGCCGCAACGACTTCAAGCGACTGTGCCAGCTGGCCTACGATGCCTGGGACAAGAGCGACTACTACCGCACCATCCTCTACGGCGACAGCGCGCTGACACGCCGTTACCACACCCCGGAGCTGTATTTCTTCATGGCCGTTTCCTACGAGCAATACAGCGACTACAAGAATGCCGAGAAATACTACAAGAAGTCTCTCAAGGCGGGCTACGTGCCGGCCATACAACCCTACAAAGCCTTCAAGCAGCACAAGAAGGAGCTGAAGGCAGCACGGCGGAGGAAATAAAGCCACGAAGCTACAGTACCATAAAAAATGTGGAGGGCAGTCGCCTCGCCGGCGTGCCCTCCACATTTTTTATCATCTTGTTCAGCTGAAATAGCTGCTGTCGAATCTATTATTTCACCAACATATCGTCACTATCAATATCATCCCACAACAGGCGGATAGTATTTTCCGGATTTTCCTCGTCAGTCATGAGGATATACGACGGACTCTTCAGATTGTCAGTCTCCAACTTGAAGACACGCTCAACAGGATTACCCTGATAGGTGCTGCCGAAGGGAGCTATCAAGTAACCAGCGGCATAGAGGAATCCACTGCCAGTGAAGAGATTGGCATTGCTATTGTTGCCGGCATTATTGTAAATTAATGCTATCTCGTCTTCGCCAATCAGACGGTACTTAAATCCATTGATACCCTGATAGCCTACCAGACGATAGACGGCACCCCAATAGTTTGCGTTGAGCTTACCAAAGTAGAAATAGGTGACGGTACCAGGATACTGAGTATTGATTGTAGGTAACACATTATCTCTCATGTAACTCCAGTAAGTCTGTCCGAAGGCGCCCAAGTTACTGAACGAAGTTGCCCACAAACCATCAACCAACTGCTGGTTGATAGGCGGAATGGTCGGAGTGATGGTGATACTGGCATCGTTCATGGCCGTCCATACCTCAGCGTCCTCTACCAAATCAGGATTGTAAGACACACCGGTAATGGGCTTTCCGTTCAGCACAAGCGGCTTATAGAATTCAAGGCCTTTGTCGGTAACGATAAAGGGAACCTCTTCGGTGATTTCCTCTTCTTCCGACTTGAATGTTGTCACCGTGAATGTACGGTTAGCAGCATTAAATGAAGACTTAAATACCTGCTCGCCCACATTGAAGTCGTAGAGGCTGTACGTATAAGATGCTGCCACCGCGTTGACCGCTGCGAAATAATTGCTCCAATCAAAGCCGGCAGGCGCTTGCGTCATTGTGACGAGCGACCCATGCTTCTTGCCTTTCATTTCAAACTTTTCAGCAGTGGCCGACATGATGCGGAACTCCAAGTCGCCTTCCATACCCTTGCCAGCAGTTCCCTTACCATCGGGGTTGGCAGGTGCTGAGAAATAGTGGAAGAGCTCATTGTACTCATCGAACGACAATATAGCACCATTACTCTGTTCTAACTTATAGTGCGACGTGACACCGTTGACACCACCTTTTTCGGTATAGACTGTCACCATATCATTTTCGCCGAACTTCAGGTAAACGCTATGGCCACCATAAGTAGTATTGCCATAATAGGTCATCAGCCATCCATTCGGTGCCGATACCAGCAACTGCTTGTCAGCTGCCAGCGCCTCAGTCATACGTTGTGCCGATGGCTTATCGAACACGTCATCCACCTCGTTCTTACAAGATGTGTATACTGCTGTTACAGCCAGTATCAACAATATATTTAATATCTTTTTCATACGCTTGCGGTGTTATTTTAAGTTTTTCAAATCAAGTGTGGTCACATCCTGCATACGACGCAACACCTCCTGGCGCAGCTCATCCAAATCGATACCCCAACTGTCGTTCATGTAGCTACGCACCATTTCCAGTTTCTGTACCAATATGTCATAATAGGTTGTGTCGTAGGTAGGTACTTTCTCCACTTGGTACTCCAAGGCATAGTAGAATTTTCCGTCATCGCCCTGATAAACAAGGCGGTTTCCATTCTGGTCATAAATATAACCTATAGGAATCTTGTCACCATTCTCGTCCAGCACATAGACAGGATTGCCATTGGCGTCAAGTTTTGTGGTCTCTCCAGTAACTATGAGCGAAGCCTCCATGATTTTATTCCAGGCCTCATCGCTTGATGTGACATAGGTAGAATACATCTCAGCGATGTCTTCGTTATACTCACCACTGGCATAGCCAGTCACGAAACCTTCTTTGGGAGCATCTGCATCGTCCACATTAATCCAATCGCTGGTGTGATAGTGTCCGGCAGACAAGGTCTGGTAATCAGTGGAGTAGTTCTTGGTCTGTGTCAGAATATGGAAGAACTCATGGTGCATGGTGTGGAAATACCAGTAGTTCAAGTCAAGCGGCACCGCATTATGAGCACGGAAGGGATCGGTGAGATTGACAAAAGGATTATCGACATCAATTTCGTTTACACGAAACAGTGTGATTTTCACACCACTCTCTGCATATCCCAGCACGATGCTACCATTCGTATTGTATTCTGGTGAACCCAACAGCTGATAAGTCTTTGGGCCATATTGGCGAATAAACTCCTCGCCGGCCACCGCTTTGTAGGCATCAATCCACATGTGCTTGATCATGATGGCCAAAGCCTTTGCCTTATCCGGGTCAGCAGGTATCACATTATAGGTGTTGTCCGTCTCTTTATCGTTGTAACGATAGAGAAACTTAATGTTGTACGGCTTTGTGTAATTGGCATAAAGCCATTTATCAAAGTCTGACTGAGTAGTCGGCACGACTTGAAAAACACTTTCGCCCGTAGGTTCATCATCAGAGCAGGAACCCATAAACAGTCCTAAGCTAATCAGCAAGACTGCTGACATTAAATATTTCTTCATAGTCTTTGTTCGTTTAAATTATTCTAAAATATAACTGACTTTGCTGTCACCGTCACCTTCTGTATCGGAAGGAACTGTGACTCCAGCGTCATAGGGGTTAGGCTCCAGACCGGCAGAGATGGCATCTTCCGGCAGCTGGAAAGCACCGCGCAGGTCGCCCGCCTTGAATATGATAGCCGAGGCTCCGTCGATATTGTGACTAAACGAGATACCGTAGCGTTTGATATCTTGGAAACGCAGTCCCTGCTGCCATGTCTCCAAACGACGCAAATGGAGAATCAGTTGGATGAAGTTCTCCTGTGTGCCGCTGGCTACAGTGAAGCCCTGCGGGTGAAGTTCCTTTTTGATAGAACGTCCGAGATTCGACTCTGGAACCAAGTCACTATACACAATATTCTCCATCGTGGTATTCACCAGCTCTTCCGTCCATACAGGGCGATAAGCAGTTGTGGTATTGTAAGTTCTTGACGCTTCACAATGACTGGCAGTCCAGAGGTTGATGTCAACGAGGGCATTGGCATAGTCACCCTTCAAGGCATAAGCCTCAGCACGCACTAACAACGTCTCATCGGTTGTCAATACGACATCGACGATGTGTGTCGATCCTGTTTGGTTAATCTTGTCAGTGACCTCAAAGAATTCTATCATCTTGGGGAAATAGATGCGCTGGTTTGTACCATACAGAAGGTGAGAATAGTACAACGTGTTGGCACCAGAGCCGCTACCCCAAGGCATGGCAGGCCAGAAAAGTTCTCTTGACACAATGGCCTGTGCCGTAGAATACCGCTCATATGATGAACTGCGCCATGCACGTCCTGACAAGGAAAAAGCCGGAATCAGTAACAGGTTGCTTTTCTCTGAGGTACGGATATAAGCATTACCAATGTCAGACACACCGGCCAGATTCATATACGGTGCAATCTGGCGCAACACACCAGCCGGGTCGTTGCCTAAGGCCAGTGTAGCATAACGGATAGCACGATCATAATTGTGGTAGTACAGGTTGAAACGGGCGGCAAAGGCATAAGCAGCCTTTGTATTGAAGTGGTATTTGGGCACCTTCAAGTGATTGTCATCCAATAGGGGCAATGCTTCCTCAATGTCGTCATTAATGTCAGCATACAATTTCGCAAGCGTACCACGTTCGTCAACGGAAACACCTGCCTCCTTCGGAAAAGGAAGTCCCAGATACTGGCTGGCTTTAGTAGGGTCGTAGGCCATACAGAAAGCATTACTCAACCGGAAGATAGCCCATGCACGGCATAGCAGGGCTTCAGCCTTGATGCCATTGACATAAGACGAGCTGCCTAACTTGTCAAGACTGGCCAGCACCTGATTAGCTGCGGCGATAGCAGAATAGTGGGTATTCCATATATAGTACGGGTCGTCATTTCCGGTAGTTTCAATAGGCTGCCATCTGTACATATAGTCCTGGTTAGGACGGTTTGTGTACTGTGCGCCATTGTCCAGCACGTTGTCGGAAGCCATCTCCATCATATATCCTACCGACTGAGCAGGATAGGCATCCACCAGCAATTGCGAAGCTTTTTCGGGGGTATCTACCGTTGCACGGTCATCGGGCATCTTGTCCAAATAGTCGCTGCACGACGCAAGGCCAAGAGTCAATGCCATGATAGAAAAACCAATATATTGTTTCATATTTCTTTTTCTTTATTATTTTTACTGTTAGCTAATCTTAGAGTCCGATACGGAGTGTCAATGTGAACTGCTTAGGCATTGGCACAGCCACACCGCCAGCATTGTAGAATTCTGGATCCTGCCCGTTCAGTTTCTTGTCCGAGTAGATCAGGAAGAGGTTGGTAGCCTGCAGCTTGGCACTCAAACTGTTCAGGTGCAGCGGTGCAATCCATGCCTTGGGGAAGTCGTAGCTCAGCGAGATTTCCTTCATGCGAATAAAGTCGCCCTTGGCCACACGCGCCGTTGAGCGGTTATAGGCATTGTAGGCATACGACAAGTGGCTGTCTCCCTGTATCGTACGCAGGTCGGGGATGGCAGGAATGTTAGTAAACTTCTCATCGCCAGCCATAGTCCAGCGGTTCTTAAACTCCTTCGGCATAGCGTCCAAGTCAGAATAAGAAGCACGGAAAGCGGGATCAAGGCGCACCACATTGCCAAACGAATAGGTGGCAAAGATGTTCAGCGTGAAGCCTTTGTACTTGAAGGTGTTACCCAGTGAACCAGTGATAGTCGGATCTACAGGTCCCTCATAAATCAGATGGTCCATCACGTCCGACTGGAAGTTGATGTCGCTGGTGGTAATTTCGCCGTTCTGGTTGACGAAAGTGGGAATACCATTCTCATTCAATCCCTTAAAGTCCATCGAGAACAAGGCGCGGTAGGGATAGCCTTCCATCGTGAAGCCGTTACCGCTCAGCATGTCGATGATACGCAGGTTGGCAGTTTCCAATGTCGTCACCTCCGTCTTCACGTGTGAGAAGATGAAGTCTGTGCTCCACTGGAAGTTCTTGGTCACGATGTTCTTCGAAGAAATAGAAAGTTCTTCACCGTGCGATTTCATCGATGCTACGTTGGCAAACTCACGGATTGTACCTTTCGAACCGTTGGTAGTACGCGGGCCAATCAGGTCATAGTTGTTACGCTTGTACCAGTCGAAAGTCACGTTAATACGGTTATTCAAGAATCCTAAATCAATGCCCAGGTTGAACTCATGCTTCTTCTCGTAGGTCAGGTCGGGATTGGCAAAATTTGTAATCTCCAGGCCCGACTCCTTATCGACAGTGAACGGACGCCAGGGATTGGTACTGCGAATAATGACGTCTGCATTGGTCGTGGCGGGCTTGTCACCGGTCAGTGAATAAGAGGCTTTCAGTGTAGCGTGCGTAAGAACGTTCTTGAATGTCTTCTGGAACCAAGGCTCCTCATGAGCATTCCATGCTCCGGAAACGTTCCACGTAGGCAGCCAACGGGCACTCGTTTCCTTACCAAGGCGGTTGGAGCCCTCGTAACGCACAGTACCGTTGAGGGTGTAACGGCCTTTATAAGAATAGGTAGCAGTTCCGAAGAACGATACCTCACGGCTATAACTATTGGTCAGCCCGTAGTACATTGCATTCTCTTCACTTGCCTGCTTGAAATAACGATAGTCGTAGTTGGGCAGATAACCCATTTCATACTGCATGGCAACACCATCCCAGCGACTGCGGCTGCGTTTGGTGTCGTTGATTTCCATACCACCAAATACGTTGACGATATGTTCATCGTTATGGAACGCATCGTTGTAGCTGGCCGTGAATCTCAAGTCCCAGCCATTCATCTTGTAGTGGTTTTCACGATAGAAACCACCAGTAGGCAGAACGCTGATAGGCAGCGAGTTGGCATCATCCGGGTCTGTGTACAACCAGGGGTTACTGTCACGCATCGTAGCATCGTCCATTGCGCGGAACGACTGAGCCTGGTTTGAGCCCTCACGGATGGTGTTTGCCTGTCCTGTGGTCGAATACTTATAAGCGCCCAAGGCTGCTAATTCCAACTGACGGATGGGCTTGTATTTCAGCTCGGCCTGGAACCTCAAATCTACTACGTCAAAATCAATATAGTTGCTGGCCAACTCATTGTGGATGTTAAACGGGGCATAGTTGCGCGTATAGTACTCATTCGGATCCATCGTGCGCGAAGTGTTCAGCGCAAAGCTGTAAGGGTTGATGTCGAAGTCGCGACTGGTCTCACCGGTCACGACATTGGTGCTTTGGCTCGTCGTGCCGGGGGCACGTTGCTTACGATAGCTTGCATTGCCAATCATGTTCAACGTCAGGTGTTTCGACAGGTTGAAGTTGGCATTGATATTCGACGTAAAGCGCTGCACCTTTGACTGTTCCGTCCATCCCGGGTCACCCATGAAAGAGAATGAAGCATAGTACTGGGCTTTATCAGAACCAGTGGACATAGAAATAGAGTGGTTATGCTGGATACCCGCTGAGAACAGCTCGTCGAACCAGTCAGTGTTACGATATTCAGCCTGGCGCAGGTAGGCAGCCTTGGCCTCATCTGTGTTGGCCAGCATATAGCTGCCTGTTGCAGCATCGTAGGTGTTCATCAGACGGTACATCTTACCATAAACGCCACTGCTGGCAAAACGGTAGGTACGACCAAACGACAGCAGACCGTTATTCTCCAGTTCCTGGTAGATTCCCATCTGGTCTTGCGAATTCATGATATTGAAGTTCGAATAGCTGGGTTTCAGACGCATGGTGTACTCACCCGTGTAGTTGATACGAGTCTGTCCTGCCTTACCTTTTTTCGTGGTAACAACAATCACACCGGCCATTGCGCGCGCACCATATATAGAGGTGGCGGAACCGTCCTTCAGAATCTGGAACGACTCGATATCGTCGGAGTTCAGTCCGGCAATGGCACTTGAAATCAGTGTCTCGGCATTACCTGACGAGAGGTCGTCGGCAGACACCTCGGTCACATCCTCCATGATCACGCCGTCAACCACCCACAGCGGCTTTGACGAACCGTAGATGGACGTGGCACCACGCACACGGATTTTCGGAGCCGTACCGAACGTACCGCTGACGTTCTGCACGCTGACACCGGCGACGCGGCCTTCCAGCGAACGCGAGATATCGGCGATACCGTCAATCTTAGCCTTTTCGGCATCCACTTTTGTAGCAGCACCGGTGAACAGTCGCTTGTCCATCTTCTGCATACCCGTCACGACGACCTCCTCCAGCTCGGCACTGTTCTGCATCACTACGCGCATGCCGTTGCGTGGCGTCACGGTCTGGGTGTCCATACCGATGTAGCTAATCACAATCTTCTTGCCTGCCGGCACGCTCAGCACGAAGTGTCCGTCGGCATCCGTCACCGTACCCGATTTCTGTCCCTGCACCATGACGCTGGCGCCGATAATCGGCTCACCGTCTTCTGCAGAGACCACCGTTCCGGTAACTCTTGTCTGGGCCAGTGCCATTCCTATACTCAAGAACAGGCAGGCCAAAAACATAGTTAGTCTTTTTTCCATAAACACGCTCTTAATAGTTTGATAAGTTAAAATAGTTTTCTCATGAAATCGTTAATATGAGCCTCGAAAGGCCGCTCGGTCATTAATTTATTTTGCAAAAGTACGACATTCTCTGTTAAAATCCAAATAAAATTAAGAAAAATTGCTGAAAATCGTGCTTTTTGTAACAAAAGCAAAGCCTCAACATGCCAAAAGGCAGCTGTGCATCGTCCTACCCTACCGCCAAGCAAAAAGCGCAACAGCCCCCATTCGGGTGCTGACATATTGCTGTTTTTACAGACGAAACGCTTTCTTTTTGGCACAAAACAGAGACTCGCTATCAATAAAAAGACGTTTTTTGAACATTTTTTGCACTTTTATTTGTTTTTTTACATTGAATTATTTATCTTTGCGCCCGATTTTGTGTAAATCGCCCGGCACTACGCTTCTATGTGCAAACCGGCCTGCAGTATGATGTGAAAAGAAATGTCTATTTAATTTAATATTGTACAACGAGAGAGAATTTATGAAAAAAAGACTAACTATGTTTTTGGCCTGCCTCTTCCTCAGCGTAGGAATGGCACTGGCCCAGACAAAGGTTACCGGTACCGTCGTCTCGCAAGACGACGGCCAGCCCGTCATCGGCGCCTCCGTGCTTGTGGTGGGAACCAACACCGGTACAGTGACCAACGCAGACGGGCAGTTCTCACTGACAGTGCCCGCAGGCAAGAAGACCCTGCGCATCTCTTATGTAGGCATGGAGCCTATTGAGGTGAGCGCCCGTGCCAACATGCGCATCATGCTGACCAGCGACCAGAAGGCCCTGGACGAGGTGATTGTGGTGGCCTTCGGATAGCAGAAGAAATCGTCGTTCACAGGTTCTGCCACGATGGTGGGCTCAGCCCAGCTCGACAAGCACGTGACGACCAACGTGGCCAACGCGCTGGTAGGTTCCGTGCCCGGTCTGCAGATCCGTGGCGGCAACGGTGCTCCCGGTGAAGACCAGGGCAAGATCAACATCCGTGGTATAGCCTCGATGTATGCTTCCACCGACCCGCTCATCATCGTTGACGGTGCTCCCTACCCTGCTTCGCTGAGCAACATCGCTCAGGAAGACATCGAGTCTGTCAGCGTTCTGAAGGATGCCGCCTCGGCTGCCCTGTACGGTGCCCGTGGTGCTGCCGGTGTCATTCTGATTACCACCAAGCGCGGTAACAAGCAGAAACCCTCGGTCAACGTCAACATGCGCTGGGGTGCCAACAGCCGCGCCGTGCAGGAATACGAAAAAGTGACCGACCCTGCGCAATACTACGAGATGGCCTATTCTCAGTATTTCAACTATTATGCCGAGCAAGGCCTCTCTTTGGCCGATGCCAACAAACAGGCTAACGCCTCCATGCTCGATGCCTTAGGCTATCAGGTCTTCACGGTGCCTACCGGCCAGAATCTGGTGGGTACGAACGGAAAGCTCAACCCCAATGCTACGCTCGGCTATGCCCAGGTTGGCAGCAACGGCGAGACCTACTGGTATCAGCCCGATGACTGGACAGACCTTGCCTACAAGGCCGGCTTCCGTCAGGAATACGATGTCAACATGAGCGGCGGCGGCGACCGTGGCGACTACTTCATCTCTGCAGCCTACCTGAACGAAGATGGTATCATTGACAACTCCGGTTTCGAGCGCTTCAACGCCCGCCTGAAGGTCAACTACGACATCACCAACTGGCTGCATGCCGGTGTCAACGTGGGCTACGTTCACAGCAAGACTATCAGCAACCCGAACAACGACGAGTACCAGCTCGGCTCCACCAACCTGAGCTACTACACGTCACGTATTGCTCCTATCTATCCTGTATATGTACGCGTACTGGACCAGTTCGGCAACCCTGTCATTCGCACGGATGCAAACGGCAACCCGCAATACGACTACGGTCGCCCGGGCCAGGACTATCCCAACCCGCGTGCCTTCCTGCAGACGGGTAACCCGCTCGGCAGCAACCTTTACAACGACGTGAACACTACCGGCGACCAGCTGAACGCTACGGGTATCATCGACATCAAGTTCACCGACTGGCTGCGATTCAATGCCACCAGCACCATTAACTGGGGTCATTCGAACTACTCGAAATACGACAGCCAGCTGTACGGCCCGAAGGTGAGCGTCAATGGCGAAATAGCCAAGTCGCAAACCGACAGCTACCGCCAGAACCACAGCCAGACGCTGAACTTCAACCGTGCCTTCGGAGACCATTCGGTGGCCGTCACCCTCGGTCACGAGTGGTATGACTCGAAGACCACCTACCTGACTGCTACAGGCCAGGGACTGTTCTCGCCCGACATCAAGGAAATCGATGCTGCTGCCAACCAGCAGTACAAGTCTGGCTCTTACACTTCGGAATATAATATTGAGGGCTTCTTCGGCCGTGCATTGTACAACTACAAGGAGCGTTACTTTGCCGATGCCTCATACCGCCGCGACGCATCGTCGCGATTCGACAAGGAGCACCGCTGGGGTTCTTTCTGGAGCTTCGGTGCCGGTTGGCTGATCAACAAGGAGAGCTTCTTCAAGGCCAACTGGGTCGATCAGCTAAAGCTGAAATTCTCTGTCGGACAGAACGGTAACGACGGTCTGCCCTTCTCGTGGGCATACGTTGACACCTACCGTCTGGCATCTTCTTCGACCACACAGATGACTCCTACTTTCATGTACTTCGGTAACGACGAAATCAC
Source organism: uncultured Prevotella sp. (assembly GCA_947165435.1). GTDB lineage: Bacteria > Bacteroidota > Bacteroidia > Bacteroidales > Bacteroidaceae > Prevotella. The sequence continues at coordinate 5,053 of CAMVAI010000069.1, read as the reverse complement.
CTGGGAGACGACCACCTCTATTAACTTGGGTGTCGATTTCGCATTCTTCAAGAACCGCCTGACCGGTAGCATCGAGTTCTACAACAAGAAGACGACCGACCTGCTGTTCTGGGTGTCTGTTCCTGAGAGCTTCGGTGCCCGTGGCTACTATGGCAACATCGGCGACAAGCGCTCTACCGGTGTCGAGCTGTCGCTGTCTGGCGACATCATCCGCAAGAAGGACCTTACGTGGAACGTACACTTCAACATCAACCACAACAAGGAGAAGATCTTGAAACTCCCCGAAGCCAAGATTGCCACAAACGGCGGTTTCGCAGAGACCTGGATTCCTGTAACCAGTGGTGCCACCAATGGTACGGTGCAGATGTGGTATGAGGAAGGCGGCTCGCTCTATTGCCCCTTCACCTACGCCTATGCCGGTGTGAACGAGAAGGGCGAGGCACTCTACTACTACGACGCAGAGCTGTCGCCCCTTGGCGGCAAGGTTGACGAGAACGGCGATCCTATTGCCAACAACACGGCCAAGGCCGGCAAGAACTACTCCGGCGTGACGACCAACATCGGCGAGGCTTCGCGCTATGCCGGCGAGAGCATGCTGCCTAAAGCTTCCGGTGGTTTCGGTACTACCCTCAATGCCTACGGATTCGATGTCAGCCTGAACTTCGACTACCAGCTCGGTGGCAAGATTTACGACACACAGTATGCAAGCCTGATGACCAACTGGGAGAGCAAGGGTGACGCCGGTTCTGCATTCCATAAGGACCTGCTCAACTCGTGGACTCCTGCCGCCAGAGGCACTGACATCCCCCGCTTCCAGTTTGGCGACAAGTACACTGCCGCTACCTCTGACCGATTCCTTGTGTCAGCATCCTATCTGAACTTCCAGTCGTTCACCGTGGGCTACACACTGCCCAAGAACCTGATTTCGAAAATCGGGGTGTCGAAGGTCCGCGTGTATGCTACCGGCGAGAACCTCTGCTTCTGGAGCAAGCGCAAGGGTCTTGACCCCCGCTACGACTACGGTGCTACGGAAGCACTGACCCCCTATTCGCTCATGCGCACTATTATGGGTGGCGTACAGGTTTCGTTCTAAATAGCAACATGAACATTAAAACGAGTATAGAAACATGAAAAAGTCAACTATATATATAGCAGCGATGGCCTTCACTTCGGCCTTGACACTGAACAGCTGCATCAAGGAGATTGACCCGCAGACCAGCTACATCACTGCCGACCAGGCAAAGGATGCCCCGGGGTCGTTCGACAATTTCACCTCCTCCATCACGAGTTCGCTCAATGGCTCCTTCACATACAGCGGTTCCAGCGAATACCCTTGGGACTTCGGCTACCCCTCTTTCTACCTGCAGCGCGACGTGATGGGCCAGGACATCGTCATCCAGGACAGCGGTTCTGAGTGGTACAGCACCTGGTATCAGTCTGGCACCTCACTTGGCCCAACGTATGCCGTATGCCAGCTCCCCTGGACATACTACTACGGATGGATCAAGAACTGCAACAACGTCATTGCCCTTGCCGGCGACAACCCCTCAGCAAGCCAGCGGAGCGGACTGGGCATTGCACTGGCCATGCGAGCCATGTTCTACATGGACCTTGCCCGTATGTTTGCACCCCAGACATACACCGCCAACCAGGACGCTCCCACGGTGCCTATCGTCAAGGAAGACACGAAGGAGTCGTCTAACCCCCGTGCCACCAACAGAGACATGTGGGCATTCATCCTCAGCGACCTGAACCGTGCTGAAGAGATGCTGGCCAGCTACAGCCGCAGCAATGTCTATACGCCCGATGTCAGCGTGGTGAAAGGTCTCAAGGCCCGCGCATACCTGACCATGGGCAACTGGGCTGAGGCCGAGCGCTATGCCCGTGAGGCACAGGTGGGCTACGTGCCCATGACCAAGGAGCAGTATCTTTCGAAAACCGAGGGCTTCAACACGCCCAACGGTTCGTGGATGTTCGGACTGACCTTCCGTTCGAGCGACCCCAACATCACCAACAACGATGCTGACTCCTCGTGGGGTTCTCAGATGATCATCGAGGTCAGTGCTTCGGGTTGCGGATATGCTTCGAATTATATCGGACCGAAGTTTATCGACGCACACCTCTTCAACACCATTCCTGCCACGGACTTCCGCCGCATGTGCTTCATCGACCCTGCTGTTGACGGAGTACTTGGAAGTGCCGACCCCGAGACACCTGCCGGACAGAAAGCCATTGCCGATGCGCTGGCTGAATACACCGACGACCCGATGGGTGTGTATAACACCTGCTACAACGTGTCGGCCACCGGTGAAGCAGCATATACCGAGCTGAAGTTCCGCCCGAAGGATGGCGTTCACGACAACCAGTACACCGCCTTCACCGTGGCTGTCCCCATGATGCGTGTGGAGGAAATGATGCTCATTGAGGCCGAGGCTGCCGGAATGCAGAACGAAGCCCGCGGCATCCAACTGCTGACCGCCTTTGCCAAGACGCGCGACGAGAACTTCATCTACGGACGCCACAACGAGGCGTACTACAACAACGCCACCTCGGCCTTCCAGAACGAAGTATGGTGGCAGCGCCGCGTAGAGCTGTGGGGCGAAGGTTTCGCCACGTTCGACATCAAGCGCCTTGAGAAAGGTATTATCCGCTCGTACGAAGGTACCAACCATGTCGATAACTACCAGTGGAACGTGGAAAAAGTGCCCGACTGGATGAACCTCTGCATCATACAGACAGAGACCAACAACAACCCTGCCTGCACGAACAATCCCACGCCGGTAGCACCGAAAGGCAACTCAACACCCTTCGTCTGGTAAGTTAGCTATTCTAATAATAACAAAGTGAAAAAGAATATGAAAAAATATATTGAAAGTATCATGTTGATGCTCCTGGGCATGGTGGTGGTGACAGCATGCTCCAGTGACGATGACTACCAATGGGCCACGGTGTCTGGCGAACAGGTGTACTTCAGCAACGCCATCGCTGCGAAGCAGGACATCCCGATGACCGGAACCTCATTCAACATCCCCATCAACCGCGTGATGACCGACGGGCCTCTTACCGTCAACATAACCATGACCGACGAGAGCGGACTCTTCTCTGCACCTTCTTCTGTGTCGTTTGCTGCCGGCGAGGCCCAGGCCAACATCCCCATCAGCTACGACCCCACACAGCTGGAATACGATGACTACAAGGAGATAACGCTTGCCATCAGCAGCACGGAGCACACGACTGAGTACGGTGCTTCCTCCGTAAAAGTAAAAGTCGGCATTCCCGCGCCCTACACCTCCATAGGAAAAGGAGAGCTGCAGGACAACTACTATTTCAAAAAATCAACAAAAGTGGAGATTCGTAGAAACGACATCAACCCCAACGTGTACCGCGTGATGTATCCGTACAAGGACATTACGAATGGCGGCTCGGAGTATATGGAAATCACCCTGCTACAGCCGGGCGATAATCTGCGCGACGTTGAAATCACCATGAACGGCCTGGTGTACTTCTCTGACACCAACACCGGCTATCACCATCCGGACTACGATGCCGACATCATGCTGTATCACCCTGCCACAGGCTTCAATGGTTTCGATACAGAAGCATCATGGGCTTACAACAGGGTGTTAGAATATCAAGAGGATGGAACACCGGGTCTCATCCAGCTGGCTCCGTTCTATTACATGGACGGGGTAGGCGGATGGAATGCTGCCAACGCTGACGGCAACCTGCTCATTGTCTTCCCCGGCTTCACACCTTCCGACTACTCCATGGACTTCACCTATGCCGGCGTGCTGACCACCAGCTCACAGGAGATATTTGCCACGGGCAGCCTGACGCTGGGTGCCGATGCCACCAACGTCAAGGCGGTAGTGGTAGATGCCAGTTACGACGCTGAGGCTGTTGCCGACGCTATCGCTGCCGGCGACCTGGAGGCAACAGAAGTTAGCGCTGGCAACATCAGAGTACCTATTGCCGCCGACCTGAGCGGCGAACTGCAGGTGATTATCGTGGCTCTTGACGGTACTACGGTGAAGAACTACGCCTCGACCAAGTTCGAATACTACGGCGGCAACAACCCCTGGCAGTCACTCGGCACGGGCTACTTTACCGACAACCTCGTCATCACAGGATATTACAAGGATTCGGAAACGAAAACCATCTGGGAGGCGCAGACCTACGAGGTTGAGATTCTTGAGAATACCAATCAGCCTGGTGTCTATAGAATGGTCAATGCCTACAAGGGTGTAGCCCAAGACCTGGACTTTGACTACGCAGACAAGAACATTGACGTGAATGCTACCGACCCGACGGGTGTTTACATTCCTGTACAGGCCACCGGCGTTGACGATGGCGACGGAATGATTTCCATTGCAAGCGTAGGCGGATATCTTATAGGCAACTACTCTATTGACGAGCTGAAAGCCGAAGGCTATCTTGGCACGCTGGAAAACGGAGTCATCACATTCCCGTATATCGACTACAAAGACAGTCAGGGTGAAGTGCAATTCAGCTATCAGGGAAGATTCATTCAGGGTTCAAGCGCATACACCGCTGGCGACTCCGGCGAACTCAAGGTGGTGCTTCCCGAAGCATCGCAGAGCGCAAAGGCTTATGCCAAGCGCATGGCAAGAGCAACCAGTTTCGAGCATCGCCTGAAAGGAATTCGTAAACCCATGACCCGCGTCAATTCCAAGACGGTCAACAACAAGATTTTACAGAGAAATCTGAAGCTGATAGCCAAATAAGGTCAAGCACATCATACTCATCGAAGAGGAGATGAACACCAGCCAGAGGTGTTCATCTCTTTTTTGTCGATGACCACGCCGCCCTTGAACTTCCGCTGTTGGAAGGGCGAGAGCAGTTCGCCGCCGTGATTTCCTGACTTCGGCGATGCGTCACCAAAATGTGTGTTCACCTCATTTCTATTATCAACCCATTTGTGGAGAGGCCACTGGCGGAAACCAGTGGCCTCTCCACGAAAATTAGTAGCCTCTCCATGAAAATTACTAGCCTCTCCATGAAAATTACTCATTGCTCCACGAAAATTACTCAT
>CAMVAI010000068.1 GCA_947165435.1 uncultured Prevotella sp. | reverse complement strand
CCCGTGCTCTGGCCATGAAGCCCGACGTCATCCTCTTCGACGAGCCTACCTCGGCCCTCGACCCGACGATGGTGGGCGAGGTGCTCAGCGTTATCCGTCAGTTGGCCAAGGAGGGCATGACGATGCTCATCGTCACCCACGAGATGAAGTTTGCCCACGATGTAAGCACCCGTATATTCTTCATGTACGACGGCTATATCCACGAGGACGGCTCGCCCCGGCAGATCTTCGAGTCGCCCGTCCACAGCGCCACCAAGGCCTTCATACAGCGCATCCGCAAGGAGGTGTTTGAGATTGACGGCCCCGACTTCGACTTCCTCGGCATGCACTCGGCTGTCAGTGCCTTCTGCCACAAGTACGGCATCCCTGAGAAGGAAGAGAAGGCCCAGCAGCTGATTGACAAGATGCTCCAGGGCGGCGCGATGGCACCCTACCGCCTCATCACCGTGCGCATCACGTACAGCGAGCAGTCAGCCGTCACAGCCCTCGACTTCATGGTGGAGAAAATGACTGCTACGCCGCTGAACGATGCCCATCGCAGCGAGCTCTCCAGTCAGTGCCGCCAGGTGATAGAGGAAGAGACTAAGCGCGGCTTCCGTGTGAAACTGATCATATAATCACTAACAATAAATAATATGAAAATGAACAAGAATGAGAAATTTGTAATCACGATCAATCGTGAGTTAGGTAGCGGCGGCCGCACCGTGGGCCGCCTTTTGGCAGAGAAACTGGGCGTACCCTTCTACGACAAGGCCGTCATCAAGACCCTGCAGGAGAAGTATCACATCAGCCCTGAGGAGATTGAGCGGCTGAAAGGCCGCAAGCACAGCTGGTGGGCCGACGTGGAGCGCATCCTGAAGATCGACTCGGGCATGAGCATGGACTACTACATGCCGAAGAAGGGCGATGCCCCCGACCTGCTGACCACCGACGAGATGTTCAAGACCGAGACGCTCATCCTGCAGGACCTCGCCGTCGGGGAGTCGTGCGTGGTGGCCGGTCGCAGTGGCTTCCACGTGTTCCGCCTGCATCCCAACCACCTGAGCGTCCTCATCCAGGCCTCGATGGAGCACCGCATGGAGCGCGTGGCCCGCAAGCAGGGTATCACGCCTGAGGAGGCCCGCAAGATCATCGACCAGGTGGACAAGATGCGCGAGAACTACGTAAAGAAGTACACCGGCACCTCGCGCTACGACACCCGCAACTACCAGCTCGTCATCTCCGCCGACGGCAAGACGGAGGAGCAGATGGCCGACCTCATCATGCAGTACATTGAAGATTGACCATTCCTACTTCAACCGCTACGTGCTGAACAACCCCGAGTTCGAGCAGTTGCTGGGAGGCATCTTCAGGCAGTGCCTCGCACAGAGTCAGAAATGGTGGCAACGGAGAAGGACGCAGAGGAAGACTGTTATTCTTCTGCGTCCACTAATTCCCCCACATGCAGCGGCCATGCCTCTCTTCCGTGCCTGCATCAGCGGAGTGTGCGGCAAACAAATAATCGAAAAAAAGAGATAAAGACAAATGAGATTAATAGAATTGAGCGGCAACGCACTGAAGGTCATCGCCATCATCGCCATGACAATCGACCATCTGGCATGGGTGGGCATCGAGACCTACGAGCAGGCAGAGACGCCGACGCAGATATTCCTGCACTGCATCGGACGGCTGACGGCCCCGATGATGATATTCTTCGTGGCCGAGGGCTATCACCACACGCACGACTTCCGCCGCTACCTACGCCGTCTGCTCATGTTGGCCGTGGTGAGCCACTTCGCCTTCTGCTATTTCAACATGTCGGGCTTCAACCCGCTCGGCAACCTGCTCTTCAATGCCACGAGCATCGCCTGGCCGCTGCTCTGGGGGCTGATACTGCTGAAAGTATGGGACATGGAGCGACTTGCCCGATGGCAGAAGGTCGGTGTCACGCTGGTGGCCTGCCTGCTCACCTGCACCTCCGACTGGAGTTGTGCCGCCCCGCTGGCCATACTCATGATAGGCCGGAACCGGGGCTGCTTCCACAAGCAGATGCTCTGGATGATGGCCATCATCTCGCTCTACGCCGTCGCCTTCTTCATATTCCACAGTCCCACCTACGGCATGGTCCACCTGGCCTGCTGGCTGGCAGTACCGCTGCTGGCGATGTACAACGGCCAGCGAGGACGGCTGAAGTGGCTCGGCAAGTTCTTCTACTATTACTATCCCGCCCACATGGCGGTTATAGGCCTGCTGGCCCGTTGCTTCCAATAAGCGCTACTGAAGGGTAAGAAAGACCGGAATCTGCGCTTGATTCGATTATTTATTCAGCCAAGGTATAAGTGAATAAGTGAGCATTAAACAACGGCTATGCCTCGCCCCGCAACGACGGGGGAAGAACCGCAGCCGTAGGGGCAATGACATTGTTCGGCGTTTGGTGATGATGGCAAGTCTCTGTCGGGCTTAGCCAGCAGCGACATCGCGGCAGGGCATGGAAAATTCGCAACCACAATACTGCTGATTGTAGAAGCCGTAAGCCTTCAACAGCTCGTTGCGACGCTCCTGAAGACCACCCTTGCGCCAGTTCTGCGCCCAGAAGGTAACACCGCCGACGGCCTGTTCTGCCGCGAGGCCTGCACGCTCTATCTGGTCTAAACGCTTCCATCGGCTCGATGCCAGCGTGGTGGCAAAATAGCGGAAGCCCAGCTCCTTGGCCTTCCTGGCTGTAGCCATGAGCCGGAGGGTGAAGCACAGCTGGCAACGGCCTCCCCGTTCGGGCTCTGCCTCCAGGCCGCACACATCGCTCAGCCACCGGTCGTGACGATAGTCGCCGTCAATCCACCGGATGCCTAACGCGGCGGCATGCCGCTGGCTCTCCTGCTTGCGGGTCTCGTATTCTGCTAAGGGATAGATATTGGGGTTGTAATAGAAGATGGTGGGGGTGATGGCGTGCTGTACGAGCCACTCTACAATAGCCGACGAACAGGGGGCACAGCAGGCATGCAACAGCACCTCGGAACAGTCGGCGGGAACAAGGACGGGCGGTTGTTTCATGGTTTACACGGATCTGTTTACTGACAACGGATGAAACGGATGACACGGATCTGGTTACTGACTACGGGGCAACACAGCATTCAGAGGCCGCGAGCCTTCCAGATGCGGTCTTTGGCAGCATTGATTTCCTGGAACTTCTTTTCAGCAGCACGGCGGACATCCTCGCCCAGGGCAGAGACCTTGTCGGGGTGATGCTCAAGAGCCAGACGGCGATAGGCCCGCTTCAGCTCGTCGTCGGTGGCATCGGGCGACACACCCAAGACACGGTAGGCCGACTCAAGGTCGTCCTTGCCCAGCCCAAACATCGAGTCCACCTCGTCGGTCGACATCTGCATCCACTGGGCACACTCCTTCATGGCCGTCACCTCGGCAGGAGCCACATGGCCGTCGGCCTGGGCTATGAGCACCAGAAAATGGAGCAGCTGCAGCCGCTGTGAATAGTCGATGTTGTCGGCTATCTGCGCACAGCACTGCATGACGGTCTGGCGGAACTGATAGGCCCCGATGCGTTTCTGCTCGTCGAACAGGCGGCGCAGGATGTCGTCGCCCTGACGGCGCGCCACATCGCCGAAATTCTGTCGCAGCACGTTGCGCACCAGTTCCATTTCCGAGTGCATCACCCGCCCGTCGGCCTTGATGATGTAGGATGCCAGCACGAGCATGGCGAACAGAAAGCTGTTGCGCTGGCCTTGGTAAGCCTGCTGCTGCGTAAAATCTTGCCGACTGCCGTGGGCCTTCGACTCGAAGCCGCTCTGGCCGTCGAAGGTGCCCTGTGTCTCAGGGGTGTTGACGGCATCGAGCACATTGTCAAACAGTCCGCCGAGCACGATGCCGGCTAACATTCCTATCGGTCCGGCAGTCATCCAGCCGAGGACACCGCCAATCCATTTCCCTAAAGCCATTTTTCTTTTCTACTATACTTTTTTTGATGGGTTTTACAACAGTGATGATCCATTCCTGCCGCGCGGCACACGCTAATAGTCTATCCACCAGCGGCAGCCGTTCTGCTCTTCGCGCTCCAGGTCGTCGATGATGCACTCGGCAAGGCGCAGCACGACATCCTGCGGAACCAGGAAGCGCGGGTCGGTGCTGTGCGGATTGATAGCCGAGAGGAAGTGAGGCATCTCGCCCTTATACACCTCCTTCATGCGGCGGTTGTCGGCGTCGGTATTCGAGCAGCTGTAGGTGATGTTGGCCAGGCGGTCGCACAGCTTGACGAACGGTGCGAAGGGCGTCTCGCGGATGCCACGGTAGTAACGCTCCCCGGCCCGCTCGGCACGGGTGCGCCCCTTGTCGTTGGTCAGCGCATAGACGATCTCGGTAGCCGCCAGGGCCTGCTCTTCCGTTAGGAAGCCGCGCGCCACCTTCAGCACGTCGTTATACGTCAGACGGGCGTCCTCGATGCTGTCGTGATAGTAGCCGCCGAAGAACAGCGGCAGCACGTCGCTCTCGGCGACACACACGTGATAGCCGAAATCTACAATGCCGCTCACCACCATGTCCAGATGGTAGCCGTAGGGCAACTGGTCGCCGTAGGTCTGGTTGACGCTACGGTGCAAGTCGTGGGCCGACTGGCGGATGCGCTCTATCGCCGACGCGTATTTTTTGAGGTAGCTGTTATACAATTCTTGAGTCATAGCCCTGCAAAGGTACAAATAAAAATGAAAACAGAAAGAAAAATAAGAAAATATTTTGTAACTTTGCACACTGAATATGGAAAAAGTGATATTAGGAATAGACCCCGGAACGAACATCATGGGCTACGGCGTGATTCGCGTGACGGACAACAAGGCTGAAATGGTGACGATGGGCGTGATAGACCTGCGGAAATTCAGCGACGGCTACTTGAAGCTGGGGCACATCTTCGAGCGCGTGACAGGCATCATAGACGGATACCTGCCCGACGAGATGGCCATCGAGGCTCCCTTCTTCGGAAAGAACGTGCAGACGACGCTGAAGCTGGGCCGCGCACAGGGCACCGCCATTGCCGCCGCCATCCACCACGGGGTGCCCATCCACGAGTATGCACCGATGAAAATCAAGATGGCCATCACCGGCAACGGTGCGGCATCGAAGGAACAGGTGGCAGGCATGCTGCAGCGGCTGCTGAAGTTCGACAAGGACGACATGTCGAAATTCATGGATGCCACCGATGCCCTGGGAGCCGCCTACTGCCACTACATGCAGATGAACCGCCCGGCATCGCAGGCCAGCTACAAGGGGTGGAAAGACTTTGTAATGAAAAACCAGTCAAGAGTAAAGAGATGAAGATAACAGCCGTATTAGGAGATAACGGTAGCGGGAAGACCCGCTATATAGACCGTCTGCGCAAGCAGCTGGCTACGGACAAGGTGAGGTACATCGCCTTCACCGATTCGTATGGTGTGAACGTCGATGGGCAATACTACCTGCAGTTGCGATGGAACCAGCACGACATCGACCACGAGACACCCACCGTGGGCGAGCTGCTGCAGCGCGCCTACCTGTTGGCAGGCAGCGACACCGCAGAGCGGCAGCAGATGCGCAGGAAACTCTACGGGATGTTCCATCTGGACAGCATGCTGGACAAATACATCATCACGCTGTCGAGCGGCGAATTGCGAAAATTCCAGCTCACCAAGACGCTGTTTGCCGCCCCCAAGCTGCTCATCATGGACAATCCGTTCATAGGCCTGGACGCCGAGACCCGCGACCAGCTGAAAGAGCTGATGCTCACGATGGCTACGGAACAGGACATCGAGCTGATGCTGGTGCTGTCGAAGACCGACGACACCCCCGACTTCGTGACCGACGTGGTGCGCTTCGCTGAAAAAGACGTGCCCCCACACGCCCTGTCGGAAGACAAGCGAAGGGCCATCCTGCAGTTGCCTTACCACGACAACGACTACGACTGCCAGCGGGTCATCGACATGAAAAAAGTCACGATAAGATATGGTACGCGTACTATATTAAATAATATCGACTGGACGGTGATGAACGGAGAGCGATGGGCATTGACAGGACAAAATGGCAGCGGGAAATCGACCCTGCTGTCGCTGGTGTGTGCCGACAACCCACAAAGCTATGCCTGCGACATCACCCTCTTCGACAGGCCGAGAGGGTCGGGCGAGAGCATTTGGGACATCAAAAAGCACATAGGCTATGTGTCGCCGGAGATGCACCGCTCGTACAAGCACAACCTGCCTGCCATACGCATTGTTGCCAGCGGACTGATGGACTCCATCGGCCTGTATGCCGTGCCCAACGGCGACGACTACGCACGCTGCCGCTGGTGGCTCGACATCTTCGGCATTGGCCAGCTGGCCGACCGCCCCTTCCTCCAGCTGTCGAGCGGCGAACAGCGGCTGGTGCTGCTGGCCCGCGCCTTCGTGAAAGACCCGCAGCTGCTCATTCTCGACGAGCCGCTGCACGGTTTAGACCTCTATAACCGGCGGCTGGTGAAAGACGTTATAGAGACATTTTGTCAGCGCAGGAACAAAACCATGATCATGGTGACACACTACGAGACGGAACTGCCCGACGTCATCACGCATCAAAAGGTGTTGGCACGGAATTTGTAAAAAGTAAATTGGAAACAAATAGTATATCGAGAATCGAAAATAAACAGTAAATCGAAAATCGAGAATAAATCGAAAATCGAAAACAAATATTAATCGTAAATAAAACTGTGGCTAGTCAATTTTCACCCAAAGTATCGGAAATTCTTGCATTCTCTCGCGAAGAGGCTACAAGGCTTGCCAGCAGGAGCGTAGGACCGGAGCACCTGCTCTTAGGACTGCTGCGCACCAGGACAGGGCCTGTGATTGACGTGTTCAACAGGCTCGACATCAATCTTAGCACCGTCAAGACAGCTCTGGAAAATCGCGTCAGAGAAGACGAGCTGGGCATGCCCATCACCACCAGCGAGCTGGTGCTCAACGAGAAAGCCAGTAACATCTTGAAACTGGCTGTGCTCGAAGCCCGCATCCAGCGCACCACGCGCGTCGATGAACAGCACCTGCTGCTGGCCATCCTGCACGACCAGGTGGAGAACGGTGCCAAACAAGTATTAGAAATGAACAATATGAACTATGAAGACGTGTTGACGCTGCTGAGCGTCAAGAACGGCATCGGTTTGCCCGAGGAAGACTACGAGGAGGAAGAGGAAGCCGGCAACGCACAGGCCAACAGCAGCCGCCAGAGTAGCACGCAGACCGCCACAAAGCAGAAATCGAAGACCCCCGTGCTCGACAGCTTCGGCACCGACCTGACCAGTCAGGCCCTGGAGGGAATACTCGACCCCTGCGTGGGCCGCGAGCGCGAGATACAGCGCATCATCGAAATCTTGGGGCGGCGCAAGAAGAACAACCCCATACTCATCGGTGAGCCGGGCGTAGGCAAGAGTGCCATTGTGGAAGGCATGGCCCAGATGATAGCCCAGCACCACTGCTCGCCCACCCTGTTCAACAAGCGGCTGGTGACCCTCGACATGACGGGGGTGGTAGCTGGCACGAAATATCGCGGACAGTTTGAGGAGCGCATGAAGATGCTGGTGAAGGAACTGGAGCAGAACCCGGACATCATCGTATTCATCGACGAGATACACACGCTGATAGGTGCCGGTTCGACACCCGGCTCGATGGATGCCGCCAACATCCTGAAACCGGCTTTGGCACGAGGCACCATACAATGTATCGGGGCTACGACGCTGGACGAATACCGCAACTCGATAGAGAAAGACGGAGCCTTGGAGCGACGGTTCCAGAAGGTGCAGGTGGAACCCACCAGCGACGAAGAGACGCTGCAGATTCTGCATAACATTCGCGACCGCTACGAGCACCACCACCATGTGACCTATACTGACGACGCCCTGGAGGCCTGCGTGAAGCTGACAGCCCGCTACGTGACCGACCGCTTCATGCCCGACAAGGCTATCGACGCCCTGGACGAGGTGGGCTCGCGGGTACACCTGAAGAACGCCAAGATTCCGCCTGAAATCACAGAGAAGGAAAAGGAAATCAAGCACGTGACGGAGAAGAAGCAGCAGGCCGTAAGCAACCAGAACTTCGAGCTGGCTGCCAGTTACCGAGACCGCCAGACCGTGCTGGAGCGCGAACTGGCAGAGCTGAACCAGAAATGGATGAAGGGCGAGGTGGACGTGCGCCAGACGGTGACTGCCGAAGAAGTGGCCAACGTGGTGTCGATGATGACGGGAATACCCGTGCAGCGCATGGCGCAGGAAGAAGGCATCCGCCTGAAGGGCATGGCCCGCGAGCTGAAGGCACAGGTGATAGCCCAGGACAAGGCCATCGACAAGATGGTGCGGGCCATCCAGCGCAACCGTGTCGGACTGAAGGATCCCAACCACCCCATCGGAGTCTTTATGTTCCTCGGCCCCACGGGTGTCGGCAAGACCTATCTTGCCAAGAAGCTGGCGGAGTTCATGTTTGGTGCTGCCGATGCGCTGATACGCATAGACATGTCGGAATATACGGAGTCGTTCAATGTGTCGAGGCTGATAGGGGCACCGCCGGGATATGTAGGCTATGAAGAGGGCGGACAGCTGACGGAGCGCGTGCGCCGCCACCCCTACTCTATCGTCTTGCTGGACGAGGTGGAAAAGGCCCACGGCAATGTGTTCAACCTGCTGCTGCAGGTGCTGGACGAAGGCAGGCTGACCGACGGCAACGGAAGGCTGGTGGATTTCCGCAACACCGTCATCATCATGACATCGAATGCCGGAACACGACAGCTGAAGGAGTTCGGGCGCGGCGTAGGATTCAATGCCGGCAGCGCAACGGCACTCGCCTTGAACGAGCAGGACAAGGAGCACGCACGGCAGATAGTACAGAAAGCATTGTCGAAGCAGTTCTCGCCGGAGTTCCTGAACAGGCTGGACGAAATCATCACCTTCGACCAGCTGGACCTGGAAGCCATCAAGCTGATTATCGACGTGGAGCTGAAGGCACTCTACCGGCGCATAGGCGACTTAGGATACCAGATAGACCTGAGCGACGAAGCCAAGGAGTTTGTGGCCACGAAGGGATATGACGTGCAGTTTGGGGCACGTCCGCTGAAAAGAGCCATACAGACCTATATCGAAGACGGCATATCAGAACTGCTTGTCAACGGAGAGGTGCCGCCGGGGTGTACCATACATATCAAGAAAGAAGAAGGTAAAGAGGAGTTGTCGTTCGCGTATTGAGCGGCAACCCCTTTTTGTTTTCGCACAGGTGGAGCGGCAATCCCCTTTTTGTTTTCGCACACATATTTATTGCATATAACTAACATTCTCTATTGATATATATCAATTAAATGGCAAAACGTAAGCGTTTTCGTGATTTTTCTTTCAATTTGTTTTGATTTTATCGGTTTTTGCTGTAATTTTGCAACCCGAAAGAACGAAGTATTTCGTTGTATGCCGAAAGGTAAAAGAAACAAGAAGCAAGAATTCATTCAATAGTATAACACTTAAAGAAAAAAGGAAAAAGATTATGAATGCAGCACAAGTTGTAGAGAATCTGAAGCAGCGCTTCCCCAACGAGCCGGAGTACATCCAGGCTGTGAGCCAAGTTCTTCCCACCATCGAAGAAGAGTACAACAAACACCCCGAGTTTGAGAAGGCCAACCTGATAGAGCGCCTCTGCATACCCGACCGTGTCTGTGAATTCCGCATTACGTGGGTGGACGACAAGGGTAATGTTCAGACCAACATGGGCTATCGCATCCAGCACAACAATGCTATCGGCCCGTACAAAGGCGGTCTGCGCTATCACAAGAGTGTAAACCTGGGTATCCTGAAGTTCCTCGCCTTCGAGCAGACTTTCAAGAACTCGCTGACCACGCTGCCCATGGGCGGTGCCAAGGGTGGTTCAGACTTCTCGCCTCGTGGCAAGAGCGACGCCGAGGTGATGCGTTTCTGCCAGGCATTCATGAACGAGCTGTATCGCGTCATTGGTCCCGACGAGGACGTTCCCGCAGGTGACATCGGCGTGGGCGGACGCGAGGTAGGCTATCTGTACGGACAGTACAAAAAGCTGACCCACCAGTTCCAGGGCGTGCTGACGGGTAAGGGCATCCCCTTCGGCGGCTCACTCATCCGCCCCGAGGCCACCGGCTACGGCTGTGTTTACTTCCTGAACTCGATGCTGAAGACCCGCAATATCGACATCAAGGGCAAGAAGGTGCTCATCTCCGGTTCGGGCAACGTGGCACAGTATGCCACCGAGAAGTGCATCCAGCTGGGTGCCATCCCCATGACGCTCTCCGACTCGGATGGCTACATCTACGACCCGGACGGCATCACGCAGGAGAAGCTGGAGTATGTGAAGGAGCTGAAGAACATTGAGCGCGGACGCATCAAGGAGTATGCCGAGGAATATCCCAACGCTGTATATCATGCCGGCGAGCGTCCCTGGCACGAGAAGGCCGACATCGCCCTGCCCTGCGCTACACAGAACGAAATCAACGGCGAGCAGGCTCAGGCACTGATAGACAATGGTGTCATCGCCGTGGCAGAGGGTGCCAACATGCCCTCGCTTCCCGAGGCTATCAAGATATTCCAGAATGCCAAGATTCTGTATGCTCCCGGTAAGGCTTCGAACGCCGGCGGCGTGTCGGTATCAGGCCTGGAAATGTCGCAGAACTCAGAGCGTCTCAGCTGGACGGCCGAAGAGGTGGACAACTACCTGAAGCGCATCATGAACGACATCCACGAGAACTGCGTGAAGTACGGCACACAGCCCGACGGCTACATCAACTACGTGAAGGGTGCCAACGTGGCAGGCTTCATGAAGGTGGCCAGCGCCATGATGAGCCAGGGTATCGTGTAAAAGCGAGACAAGATGCCGCAAAGGTTTCTGAGAAACGGCACAACAGCACAATAACAAGCGCTTAACTGAGCAAAGGGTGCGATTTTCTTCAGAAAGTCGCATCTTTTTTATAATTTTTTACTACCTTTGCAGGCAAAATACTAAAAAACAGATAATATGCTTACACTAAAACTCATTACAGAGGAAACAGACCGCGTGATTCGCGGGTTGGAAAAGAAACACTTCAAGGGTGCCCAAGAGGCAGTCGATGAGGTGCTGGCAGTTGACAAACAGCGTCGTGAGGCCCAGCAGCAGTTGGACAAGAACCTGGCCGAAGCCAAGAAGATGGCAGCACAGATTGGCGGTCTGATGAAGGAAGGAAAGCGCGACGAGGCAGAGGCTATCAAAGCCCGCGTTACCGAGATGAAGGATACGAACAAACAACTGGAGCAGCAGATGAACGACGCACAAGAGGCGATGAACCGTCTGCTGTGCCAGATTCCAAATATCCCCTACGACGAAGTGCCAGAGGGCAGCACCGCCGAAGACAACCATGTCGTGAAGTCGAACCTGAAGGAATGCGACGGCACGGACACCGTTGGCAACTGGAGCGTCAACCCATCGCTGGGCATTGCCAACCCGCTGCCCCACTGGGAGCTGGCCAAGAAATACAACCTCATCGACTTCGACTTGGGCGTGAAGATAACGGGGGCAGGATTCCCGGTCTATATCGGCAAAGGTGCCCGTCTGCAGCGTGCCCTCATCAACTTCTTCCTCGACGAGGCACGCAAGAGCGGATATACCGAAATCATGCCGCCCACGGCAGTGAATGCTGCTTCGGGCTACGGCACAGGCCAGTTGCCCGACAAGGAAGGGCAGATGTACCATTGTGAGGTGGACGATTTCTATCTTATTCCAACAGCAGAAGTTCCTGTAACGAACATCTACCGTGACGTCATACTGGACGAAGCGCAGCTGCCCATCAAGAACTGTGCCTACACCGAATGCTTCCGCCGCGAGGCCGGTTCGTACGGAAAGGATGTTCGCGGACTGAACCGTCTGCACGAATTTTCTAAGATAGAGATAGTACGCATCGACAAGCCCGAGCACTCGAAGGAGAGCCACAAAGAGATGCTGGAGCATGTCGAGGGACTGCTGAAGAAGTTAGAGCTTCCCTATAGGATTCTGCTGTTATGCGGTGGAGACCAGAGCTTTACAAGCTCCATCTGCTACGACTTCGAGGTCTATTCTGAGGCGCAGGGTCGCTGGCTCGAAGTGTCGTCGGTGAGCAATTTCGACACTTATCAGGCCAACCGCTTGAAGTGCCGCTATCGCCGTGCTGACAACAAGAAGACGGAGCTCTGCCACACGCTGAACGGCTCTGCCCTCGCCTTGCCGCGCATCGTGGCTGCCCTGCTGGAAAACAACCAGACGGAGAACGGCATCAAGATTCCTGCCGCCCTGGTGCCCTATACGGGTTTTGAAATGATAGACTAAACGAAAAACGCTAAACTAAACGGATATGAATAAGATTATTCGCAAGGAGCAGTTCTCTGAGAAGGTGTTCCTTTTCGAGATGGAAGCTCCCCTCATTGCCAAAAGCCGCAAGGCAGGCAACTTTGTCATTGTACGTGTTGACAAGAAGGGCGAGCGCATGCCGCTGACCATTGCCGGAGCCGACATCGACAAGGGCACCATCACGCTGGTAGTACAGATGGTAGGCCTCTCGTCGAAGAAACTGTGCGCCCTGAACGAAGGCGACTATGTAGCTGACATCGTAGGGCCTTTGGGCAACCCCACGCATATCGAGAACTACGGCACGGTGGTATGTGCCGGCGGCGGACTGGGCGTAGCCCCCATGCTGCCCATTATCCAGGCGTTGAAGCAGGCCGGCAACCGTGTGCTCTCGGTGATGGCAGGCCGCTCGAAAGACCTGATTATACTGGAAGACAAGGTTCGTGAATCGAGCGACGAGGTCATCATCATGACAGACGATGGCTCGTATGGCGAGAAAGGTGTCGTCACCGTGGGTATCGAGAAGTTTGTCGAGCAGGAGCATGTGGACAAGATTTTTGCCATCGGACCTCCTATCATGATGAAGTTCTCGAACCTGACGGCTCAGAAGCACGGCATCCCCTGCGAAGTGAGCCTCAACACCATCATGGTTGATGGAACGGGCATGTGTGGTGCCTGCCGTCTGACCATTGGTGGCAAGACGAAATTTGTGTGTATCGACGGCCCGGAATTTGACGGTTCGCTGGTCGATTGGGACGAGATGTTCAAGCGCATGAACACCTTCAAGCGCGAAGAACAGGAAGAGCTGGCACATTACGAGGAGCATCAGCAAGCCTCCACAAGCCCTTCTCAAGAAGAGGGTGTTCAGATACATCATTCCAGCAATAATTCCGCGCCTTCATCTAACCAAACGCCCTCTCCTTCTGAGGAAATTGGGGAGCTCTGCGACCGTAACGCAGAGTGGCGCAAAGAGTTACGCGCTTCGATGAAACCAAAGGAGCGTACAGCTATCGAACGTGTTAAGATGCCGGAACTCGACCCCGTATATCGTGCTACCACCCGTACAGAAGAGGTGAACATCGGACTGACCAAAGAAATGGCCATGCAGGAAGCCAAGCGTTGTCTCGACTGTGCAAAGCCTACCTGCGTGGAGGGCTGTCCGGTGAATATCAATATCCCGTCGTTTGTCAAGAACATCGAGCGGGGCGACTTCCTCGCTGCCGCCAAGGTGCTGAAGCAGACCTCGGCCCTACCCGCCGTATGCGGGCGTGTGTGTCCGCAGGAGAAACAATGCGAGAGTCGTTGCATCCATTTGAAGATGAACGAACCCGCTGTGGCCATAGGCTATCTAGAGCGCTTTGCTGCCGACTACGAGCGGGAGAGCGGCAACATCAGCCTGCCGGAAATAGCACCCGCCAATGGCATCAAGATTGCCGTGGTAGGCTCTGGTCCTGCCGGTCTGTCGTTTGCCGGCGATATGGTCAAGAAAGGCTACGACGTCTATGTCTTCGAGGCTCTGCACGAGATTGGCGGTGTGCTGAAATATGGCATTCCCGAGTTCCGTCTGCCCAACAAGATTGTCGATGTGGAGATAGAGAACCTGGCCAAGATGGGTGTCCACTTCCAGACGGACGTCATCGTGGGTAAGACCATCACCGTCGAACAGCTGGAAGAGCAGGGCTTCAAGGGCATCTTCGTAGGCTCCGGTGCCGGACTGCCCAACTTCATGGGTATTCCTGGCGAAAATGCCATCAACATCATGTCGAGCAATGAATACCTGACCCGTGTCAACCTCATGGATGCCGCCAATCCCACCACCGATACTCCTATCAATCTGGGCAAGAACGTGCTGGTGGTCGGTGGTGGCAATACCGCTATGGACTCGTGCCGCACAGCCAAGCGTCTGGGCGGTAACGTCACGCTGGTCTATCGCCGGTCGGAACAGGAGATGCCCGCCCGACTGGAAGAGGTGAAGCACGCCAAGGAAGAAGGCATCGACTTCCTGACGCTACACAACCCCATCAAGTATCTTGCCGACGAGCAGGGAGCCGTCCGTGCTGCCGTGCTGCAGGTGATGGAGCTGGGCGAACCCGATGCGTCAGGCCGCCGCAGCCCTGTGCCGGTAGAGGGAAAGACCGTCACCTTGGAGGTTGACCAGGTCATCGTGGCCGTAGGTGTCTCGCCCAACCCGTTGGTGCCCAAGAGCATCGAGGGGCTGGAACTGGGTCGCAAGAACACCATCGTCGTCAACGAGGGTATGCAGTCGGCTCGTTCAGAGATTTTTGCCGGAGGCGACATCGTTCGCGGTGGTGCTACCGTCATCCTGGCTATGGGCGACGGTCGCCGTGCTGCGCAACACATGGACGAATACCTGCAGAAGAAATAATGTATGCTTTGCGGTTTTGCCGCAAAGAATGATTATGAACGGACTATATACCATCATCTTGCTCATACTAAGCAATGTCTTTATGACATTGGCTTGGTATGGGCATCTGAAACTTCAGGAGAACGGGGTCAGCAACCATTGGCCACTCATCGGGGTCATCGTATTCTCGTGGGGCATCGCCTTCTTCGAATACTGCTGCCAGGTGCCTGCGAATCGACTCGGCTTCGTCGAGAATGGAGGACCCTTCAACCTCATCCAGCTGAAGGTCATTCAGGAGTGCATCTCGCTGGCGGTGTTCTGTATCATTGCCAACATCATGTTTCAGGGCACACACCTGCATTGGAACCATATATTGGCGTTCCTGCTCATTATCTGCGCCGTCTATCTGGTATTCATGAAGTGAAGAGTGAAAGGCGAAGAGCGAAGAGTGAAAGTCGAAGAGTGAAGAGCGAAAGGAGAAGAGTGAAAAGTGAAAGGAGAAGAGTGAAAAGTGAAACTTGAAGAACGGCTCTGGAAACAGTTTAACAAGGCCTTGGGGCAATATCAGCTCATCGACGATGGCGACCACATCCTTGTGGGGCTGTCAGGCGGGAAAGACTCACTGATGCTGCTGGAGTTCCTCGCCCGTCGTGTCAAGATTCATGTGCCGCGTTTCACCGTCTCGGCACTTCACGTCCGCATGGGCAACGTAAGCTACGAAACCGATACCTCCTATCTGCAGCATTTCTGTTCCTCGGCAGGTGTTCCTCTCCACATCGTCACCACCCGCTTCGAGCCTGCTGTTGCAGAGGAAGCCGCCACCCGCTCTGCCATTCCATCGTCAGGCACCAAGCAAAAGCAGAAGCCCACCTGTTTTCTCTGTTCCTGGCATCGCCGCAAGCAGCTGTTCAATGTGGCACAAGAGCTGGGCTGCACGAAGATAGCCTTGGGCCACCACCAAGACGACATCATCCATACCGCCTTGATGAACCTCGTCTTTCAAGGCCATTTCAGCACCATGCCCGCCAGGCTACGCATGCGCAAGATGCCTCTCACCATCATCCGCCCCCTCTGCCTCTGCCGTGAGGACGACATCCGCCAGTATGCCGAAAGCCGCCACTATGAGAAACAACTCAAGCATTGCCCCTACGAACATGCTACCAACCGCACCGCTGCCCGTCAGCTTTTCGAGCATATACAGCAGCTGAATACGGAAGCTCGCTACTGTCTGTGGAACGCCTTGGAGGCTGACGGACGGCTCGCTGATTATTAATAAAACATAAATAAACATCGACTTCTGGCAAACGTCGTGCATTTTTTCGTATCTTTGTAACATGAGATTCATCATCTATCGTATCGCATGACAAAGTACAAGCTCATAACCATACTGGCAGCACTACTTCTTCTGCTTCCCGCATATTCGCAGAAGCGGAAGACCATAGCCCAACCAGCACCCACTCCCGAAGAGTTGGCCCATCAGGAGAAAATAGCCAGCATGACGGCAAACACCGAGAAAGTGATGTTCATCGATAGCATGGTGGTGGCTAAGGCCGACTTCCTGTCACACTACACCCTCAATGCCGAGGCCGGACGCATAGCCCGCTATCAAGACCAATTCAAGTCGAACCGACATCCGGACTGCTACATCTACCTCAACGCCCTCGGCAACAAGTGCTTCCTGGCCCAGCAGAACAATGAAGGTATCATCAACCTGTACAGCAGCGAGATAGTAGGCAACAAATGGACCCGCCCGGCAAAGCTGCGAGGCATCAACGACGACAGGGCGTTCAGCCTGGTGAACTATCCGTATATGATGGGCGACGGCTCCACATTCTATTTTTCGGCACAAGGCGGCGACGGACTGGGCGGCTACGACATCTATACTACTACCATGGACGAAAGCGGCAACCGTTTTCTGCGTCCCGTCAACATCGGGATGCCGTTCAATTCGGAAGCCAACGACTATATGTACGTCATCGACGAATACAACAACATCGGATGGTTCGCCAGCGACCGCAACCAGCCTGAAGGCATGGTGTGCATCTACGTCTTCGTGCCGTCGAGCGTGCGCCAGACCTACGACCCGGCGCGTTATACCCCGGAGGAGATTTCACGGTTCGCCCGCATATCGGACATCACGCTGACGTGGGACGACGAGCTGCTGTTGGGTCAGGCTCTGGCCCGCCTGAAACTGGCCTCTGGCTTCAAGCAGCAGCAAGCCACGGGCCGTGCGTTCGCCTTTGTCGTCAACGACGATGCCACCTATTACACCCCCGAGGATTTCCGTGTCGCTTCCAACCGGCAGCAGTTCCGCGAGCTTCTCACCCTTCAAGCCCGTCTGCAAGCCCTTGACAAGGCCCTCGGCAAAGCCCGCGACTACTACGTCTCGGCAAAGGGCGACGAGCGCCAGGAACTTGCCGACGAAATACTGGCCAGCGAGAAGAAACGGCAGGAAATCATCGACGACATCCGTACTGCCGAGAAGCACATCCGTAACACCGAGAATATCTATTTATCGAAAAACAAGTAATACCATTATTCCACAATAGACAAATAATACTATTATTTCACTTTACAACAAATAATACTATGGCAAAAAGACATTTCCCTGAATCAGAACTAATTATCAATCAAGACGGCTCCTGCTTCCACCTTCATCTGAAGCCCGAGCAGCTGGCCGACCGGGTGATACTCGTTGGCGACCCAGCCCGTGTGAATACCGTTGCAGCCCACTTCGACAGCCGTGAGTGCGAAGTGCAGAGCCGCGAGTTCCATACCATCACCGGCACGTACAAAGGCAAACGCATCACCTGCCAGAGCCACGGTATCGGTTGCGACAACATCGACATCGTGGTAAACGAGCTTGACACGCTGGCAAACATCGACTATCAGACCCGCGAAGAGAAAGACGAGCACCGCACGCTGACCATGGTGCGCATAGGCACCTGCGGCGGACTACAACCCTTCACGCCTACAGGCTGTTTCGTGGCATCGGTCAAGAGCATCGGCTTCGACGGACTGCTGAACTATTATGCCGGGCGCAACGTGGTGTGCGACATCCCCATGGAGCGGGCCTTCTGCGAACACATGCAATGGGACAACATCAAGGGAGCACCCTATGTGGCCGTGGCCGATGCCGACCTGATAGACCAGATAGCCCAGGACGACATGGTGCGCGGCTATACTGTAGCCTGCGGAGGCTTCTACGGTCCACAGGGCCGCCAGCTACGTGCCGACATTGCCGACCCCGAGCAGAACAAGAAAATAGAATCCTTTGAATATGACGGCATGAAGATATGCAATTTCGAGATGGAGTCCAGCGCTCTTGCCGGTCTTTCCTCTCTCTTGGGCCATCGCGCCATGACGTGCTGCATGGTCATTGCCAACCGCTATGCGCAGAAGATGAACACAGAATACAAGAACAGCATCGACACCCTCATACAGCGTGTCCTCGACAGGATATGACGCTGTGCTTAAAGCGATTGCAATCGCCAAAGCGGAATATCGAGACATCGGAATATCAAGACATCGAAATATCGAAACATCAAAATATCGAAAAACGAAAATAAACACAATCCATGGTTTCCTTCGAAAGCGACTACAACAATGGCGCACACCCCGACGTGCTACAGCATCTTATCGACACCAACCAGATGCAGAGTGCCTCCTACGGCGCCGACATCTGGAGCCACCAGGCCCGCGAGAAAATCAGACAGGCCTGCCAGTGCCCCGATGCCGACATCTATTTCCTCGTGGGCGGCACGCAGACCAATGCCACCGTTATCGATGGTGTGCTGACGGGCTACGAGGGCGTCATAGCCGTAGATACCGGCCACATCAACGTACATGAGTCGGGGGCCATTGAGGCCAGCGGCCACAAAATCATCACCCTGCCCCAGCACGACGGTAAGATGACTGCCGAAGATCTTCACAACTTTCACGACCGCTTCTATGCCGACCCCGTCTATGAGCACATGGTCATACCCGGCATTGTCTATATCACCTTCCCCACCGAACTCGGCACACTCTACAAGGCTTCCGAAATCGAGGCTATCTACGACCTCTGCCAAGCATACGAGGTGCCATTGTTCATTGACGGTGCCCGTCTGGGCTATGGGCTGATGTCGGAGGCATGCGATTTCGACTTGCCCTGGCTGGCCCGCCATTGCGACGTCTTTTATATCGGCGGCACGAAGGTGGGTGCCCTCTGCGGCGAGGCGGTAGTATTCCCCCGTAACAATGCACCCCGCCACTTCTTCAACATCATCAAGCAGCATGGGGCCCTGCTGGCCAAGAGCCGACTGGCCGGTGTACAGTTCGACGCGCTGTTCACCGACGGTATCTATTTCCACATTTCCCGCCACGCCATCCGTATGGCTCTCCGCCTGCGCCAGCTGTTCCTCGATGCCGGGATTCCACTCAAGGATTCGCCAACGAATCAGCAGTTTGCCATACTCACACAACGTCAGCAGCTACACCTGCGCGAAAAGGTGCTCTTCGAAACATGGGAGCCCATCGATGCCGACCGCACCCTCTGCCGCTTCGTCACCAGTTGGGCCACCACCGATGCCGACATGCAGACGCTGGCCGATGCCCTTCAGCAACTATGAGCCACACAGGCCGTAGCCCCCTCGACAAATCAGAACCCTCCCTCTGTATATGATGAACTCTACCTCACCCTCCACCATCTGTGCGCTAGCAACAGCACCAGGAGGAGCCCTCGGCATCATCCGCGTCAGCGGACCCGAGGCTTTTTCCATTGTCAGTTCGCTGTGTTCTATATGCTGCAATACCGTCGCAGCCAACAGCGTCCACTTCACCCACATCAAAGACGGTTCAGACATCATCGACGAGGCTATGGTGGCCGTTTTCCGCGCCCCCCACTCCTATACGGGTGAAGACTCCGTGGAAATATCGTGCCATGGCTCACGCTATATATTACACAAGGTGCTGGAGCTGCTCGTCAAGCACGGCTGCCGCATGGCTAACCCCGGTGAATATACCCAGCGAGCCTACCTCAACGGCAAGATGGACCTCTCGCAAGCTGAGGCCGTGGCCGACCTCATTGCCGCTACGAATCGCGCCACCCACCGGCTGGCCATGAGCCAGCTGCGCGGTGGTATATCCTCCGAATTGGCAACAATGCGCGAACAGTTACTCAAACTTACCTCGCTGCTCGAACTCGAGCTCGACTTCTCCGACCACGAAGACCTGGAATTTGCCGACCGCAGCGAACTGCTTCGTCTGGCGCAGCAGATTGACGCCCACATCACCCGTCTGGCCGATACCTTTCAGACGGGCAATGCTATGAAGAACGGCATCCCCGTAGCCATCGTCGGAGCTCCAAACGTAGGCAAGAGCACACTGCTCAACGCCCTGCTGGGCGAGGAACGCGCCATCGTCTCCGATATTCAAGGCACCACCCGCGATGCCATCGAAGACACCATGACGTTGGACGGCATCACCTTCCGATTCATCGACACCGCAGGCATACGCCACACCTCAGACACCATCGAGCAGCTCGGCATCGAGCGCTCTATAGCCGCCGCCCGCCGCGCTCGTATCATTCTGCTGATGACAGAACCCGGCGTGCCCTACCCCGACATCGAGGCCCGCGACGACCAGACCGTCATCCGCATTGAGAACAAGACACCGGCCTTCCAAGCCAAATACGGCACGGGGCTAGATGCCCTTCGTCGGCAACTCGTCGATGCCGCACCCAAGACCTCCGACGCAGACATCATTGTAACTAATGCCCGCCACTACGATGCCCTGGTCCGTGCCCGCCAGGCTATTCGTCGCGTCATCGAAGGTCTCGAAGCGCAGATGAGTGGCGACCTGCTCAGCGAAGACCTCCGCCAGACCCTCGACATTCTTGCCGAGATTACCGGCGGCCAGATAACCCCCAACGAGGTGTTGGGAAATATCTTCAAACACTTCTGCGTGGGCAAATAATTGATTATCAACAACTTAGACAAATTTGGATAAACTATAACTAAAGCTCTCATTTTAAGGGCTTTAGTTGTGTTAAGTGTTCTTAATTGCTTTTTGTTATTCCAAGTTATTTTAGCTATTTTTGTACCCTATTTCTACCCCGGAGAAAATTTTGGGGCCGATTTTAGGGGTCTCGACCGTCGTCTTTGGTGCAAGCGTGAGACACAATGAGAATGCACTAAAATGTCGCCTTTGGTACAATGTGAGACACAGTGAGACACAG
>CAMVAI010000067.1 GCA_947165435.1 uncultured Prevotella sp. | reverse complement strand
GTGTTAATTTTTAGTTAAACTATAAAAAATGTTTGGATTTTAGCATAGAATACGTGGGAGTTTGTTCCTCCGCGCCTATCCCTACATTCAGGCCTTCGCATTGCCCCTTCCTAAGGATAAGCAACGCAAGCCAGCCCACGCCGAGTGATATTATATAGTTCGGCGCAGACGTTTACCACCAAAATACAATGATAGCAACGAACAGCCGGGATATAATACACCCACGCGAACGCTTCGTTGCATTACCGTTGTAGGAAGATTCAAGTTTGCGAAGTTTGAATGTACAGACAGGTAACGTTCAGAAAACGTCCTTTCCCTCGGGCTGTCCTTACAAATGGTATTCTCAGCCTCTGGATTCCATCGATGTTTTTTTGACCCGCCCTACCCTCACAGTCATCAGCCATTAATGGACTCCGACAGCTTGGATTGGCTCGGACGGCTGCAAATTTACATAAAAGAATTCAAACGCCCAACATATTAACAAAAAAAGTGCTGAATTCCATGTGATTTTAACAGAAAATCATTCATTCGAGAAGGAAAACGCGATTATCTGATTATTATATCGGCACCTGAAGACAACTGGGCAGATGCGGAAAGGCTCCGACGAATAAAGAATACCTTTTTTATTTAGCCTATGTGATAACTTCTCAAGTCTGGATTTCCTGCACCTATACTCATCATTCAAAAAAAAGCAGAAAGACTTGCACGTTTAGCTTTTTTTGTGTACCTTTGCCACCATGACAGAGAAGAGCAGATATGTACGTTTCGACTGGGCCATCAAGCGCATCCTTCGCGACAAGGCGAACAAGGAGGTGCTTGAGGGGCTCATCACCGTGTTGCTGGGCGAAGCTGTGGAGATAACGGATATTCTGGAGAGCGAAGGCAACATGGATTCCCGTGAGGACAAGACCAACCGAGTAGATGTGAAGGCAAAGACCTCCAAGGGCGAGTTCATCATCGTGGAAGTGCAGCTGACCAAGGAGCGCGACTTCTTCCAGCGCATTCTCTTCGGCACGGCCAAGAACATCCTCGACCAGATCAATACGGGTCAGGAGTATGCAGTCATCAGGAAGATTTACTCCATCAATATCCTGTATTTCGACTTCGGCAGTGGCGACGACTATGCCTACCACGGTGTGACGAAGTTCCGGGGCATGACGAAGAAAGACAGCGTGCTGCGCTTCAACACCGAGAGCGAGCGGAAGTTCATCAACAAGACCACGGCACGCATGACGACACCCGAAGAGGTGTTCCCTGAATACTTCCTGCTGATGGTCAGCCATTTCAACGAGGTGGCCAAAACTCCCATTGAGGAATGGATGGAATATCTGAAGGATGCCGTCATCCGCGAAGACACCACCACGCCCGGCCTACAGGCCGCCCGCGAGAAACTGGCCTATATGAGCATGACCGACAAGGAGCGGCGCGCCTACGAAGACTATATGGTCAGCGTCCATGCCGCCCGTGATGCCTGGGAGACTCTGAAAGAGGAAAGCCGTGCGGAAGGGCTTGAGGAAGGTCTTGAGGAAGGCCGTAAGGAAGGCCGTAAGGAAGGACTTGAAGAAGGCCGTAAAGAAGGCCGTAAGGAAGGGCGTAAGGAAGGGCGTAAGGAAGGGCTTGAAGAAGGCCGTAAGGCAACGAATATTTACAATGCACGCAAGATGAAAGCCAAAGGCTATCCGATAGAGGATATAGCAGAAATTACGGGTCTTTCAATTCAGGAAGTTGCCACACTGTAAGATTCACTTGCAAAAAGTCCGTTCGAGCGGATATATGTTTCAAGTACATTTGGGCAAGATTTTAAGCGGTTAAAATAAAGATTTGCTATTATAAGTAATCGTAAAAAATAACCTGATAAAGTTTATGGAAACGAATTGGAATAATAATTATTTTCATTCGTAGTCAAAATTATTCTCATTATTCTGGTTCGTTTCTATAAAAATCGTACCAACTTATTTTTTGCATATTGCTAAACGTGAATTGGCAAAGGAGAATAAATATGCAAATTAGGTGATTTTAGCAGTAAATCATTCATTTGGTAATGATTCCGCTTCCCGCTGTTTATCGTAATCTACGCTGCCACCGATAATCCTTTGCTTTATTTGATATCGTGGACTTAGCATATTCCTGCTATCATTGCTCCATTTACAATGGATTCCTGCGAGATACAACAGCATCTGTGGTATGCCATCGGTCAAAAAAGGTTTTGCCGTAGAAGACCGTATGGCCGAGAGCACGTCGGGATGCTTCCCGGTGTAGCTTTTCGAGCACCATATCCACATGGGAACCTCAAACTCGTTTTTTGCCTGAAACGTTGTAGGTTCTTGGAATAACCGTCCATGTACAGGCAGTTCATCGTAAACCTCTTCGCCATGGTCTGCGACGAACAAGACAACGGCCTCTTCGTTTTCATACAACGTGAGGATGCTGTCAAGAACTATGTCGTTATAATGCGTGGCATTATCATATTGCATGACGATTTTCTTGGCATTGCTGCTTAAGTTTCTGTCTGCATAGTCAGCCATGCTAAATTTCCTGTTTTCTATCGGGCAACGCAAAGAGTAACTGAAATGCTGACCTATCAAGTGAATAATGTCCAAGGTGTACACTTGCCTTTGTCGTTCCAGCTTAAACTGTGCAACCTGCTCAACAAGATCCATGTCGAACATATGCGACTTGCTGTTCCGGAAGTCGAAGAGAGAATCGCTCATTTCAAAGTCTGCCAGGATGAAATGGCCGGCTTGACTGGTGGATGTCTTCCTGAATCCCGTTAGCAGATACTGGTTGGAAAAGAAATTTACCGAATAGTCTGCCCGTCGGAATAGGATGGGGAACAAGGGCATGTCGCCTATTTCGTTGTTCATCCCACACTCCCACAAAGAAAAGATGTCTAAAAACACGTTGCTGGTGATATTCCAGGGGGTGACGACGTCTCTGAAGACGAACAGTTCCCCGTCGTCCATGCGTTTTTGCTGCAAGGGGGTGGTTGGCAGCTGATAACCGTAGAGTGTGGAGTGATGCTTGTTATAGCTCTCGCCAATCACCAGTACAATGTGTGGCGAGCTGTGCGAGCAACTGTCTATCCGGGCTGAGTTCGTAGCATGTTTGATGCTGGAAAGCACGTGCATGGATTGTTGCAGCGAATAATGGGCAAACGCCAAGCGAAGTAAGGGGGTGTGTAGCTCTTCCTGGTAGTGGCGGAAGATGAGGCTCTCCAAGTGCTGCAAACTTCCGCTGTGGCAGAATAGCTGTGCATATCTGCGCCATGTTGGAATTTCGCAGACGACACATAGTGTCAGGACTATTGCCGCTATCTTATACCAAGACTTTGACAATCTGAGAAGCCCTTTGTCAAGGGACAATCCTATTGGTAGCAGCACAGCCAAGAGAAACAAACCGATGAGTCTCCACCGGAAAAACATGTGTAGGCCGATGAACGTGTCCACAAATTCTTTCACCTCTCGTGCATCGGCCAGCAAGATGCTCGATAGTATCTGTGGAGAAAGGGGGATGCAGAAGAACTCCTGACAATAGCAGTCTATGGCGCACAAGGCAATCATCCCCTCGCCAATGACCGCCTGGACTATGCCGCGAAAAGGGCGCGGCAGACAGACCGTCGGCCAACTGACGAAAAAGGCTGTCAGTAGCGGGGCAGACAGCCAATGAACAGACAGCCCGCCTGCTGTGTCTATACATAGCAGACAGGCTGTCATAATCGTAAGGAAGAGAACGGGCACCCTTCTTACTGTTTTGTTAGGATAAATTCCGGTTTGCCATCATAGGAATTGTCTGCAATCGTCATCTGATTACCTGCAAAGATGAAATAGAAGGTATCGCCGGAGGCGACAAGTTTGCCTCTGTCGAGGCCCTCCATCACATAAGTGAAATTGCTGCTGATGGTTTCCAAACCGTAAGAGCCCATTGCTTGAGCAACAATGACTCCGGTGTTATTACTGTTGAATGTCACAGTAATAAATTCGTCACTGTCCCCGCCAGTGCCGTGGCCAACCCAGGTGCCCACAACTGAATTGGGGTTGCTGCTGTCGTCATCATCACTGCCACAGGCAACAAAACCCACACTAAGCATTGTAACCATCAGAATGGCTAGCATGCTCCAAAAAAATCCATTCTTTTTCATTTTCTTAAAATTTTATGTTAAACAAATAAGTGAACACTATTTCCATTAACGCTGGACACACATCTTACAGCAAGGCTTAAAGAATGGCGTGGCCGTCCTTATCCAGGCTTTCCCTCCGCTTCTTAATCGTACTTATTCCAAATCAGGTTCTCAAGCTACTTCGGTAAAGTGCGAAATAATAAGCTAATGCATCATTGGCTCCGGATTTCTCCCCGAAACCGCTGCAAAGATACATATAATATTTCAAACAAACAACATTTTTATAGAAAAAAAATGCAGGTTTGTATGTGATTTTCGCACACTTATTCGTACCCTTGACCTGCGATCGAAGGTACTCCCGTTTGGAAATGCGCAAATAAATTTGGTATTTCGCTCACTTATTCGTACCTTTGCACCCATAAGATACTGAAAGCATGAAAAGACTACTTAACCTCTGCGCCCTATGCGCCCTGGCCGTGATGCCCCTACAGGCACAAACCGGCTCTTGGACAGCCGACAACGGCAACGGCACGTTTACCAATCCCCTGTTCTACGACGAGTTCAGCGACCCCGACATCCTGCGCGTGGGCGACGACTACTATCTGGCCGGCACAACGATGCACACCGTGCCGGGACTGGTCATCCTGCACTCGCGCGACCTGGTGAACTGGGAGAACATCAGCTATTGCTTCGACCGCTTCGACTTCCAGGACGATGCCTTCGCGCTGAAGAACCACAAGGAGGTTTACGGACAGGGCATCTGGGCACCGTGCATCCGCTATGCCAACGGCCAGTTCTACGTGTTCTCCAACGTCAACGGCAAGGGTCTGCAATGCTATACCGCCAAGGACATACGCGGACCGTGGAAGCACCATAACATGCAGGGCAAGATATACGACCTAAGCGTGCTCTTCGACGACGACGGCAAGATATACGCCATTCACGGCTACGGCGAGGTACACTGCACCGAACTGAAGGCCGACATGAGCGGTCCCATCGACGCTACCGACCGCATCATCATCCCTGAGGGCAACGCCGTGGGCGAGGGGCACCACATGTACAAGATTGACGGCATGTACTACCTCATCTCCACCGATTACAAGCCCAACGGTCGCACGCTCTGCTCGCGGTCGAAGAGCATCTGGGGACCCTATGAGACCATCACCATCACCGCCGACGAGACCTTCGGATACCATGCCGCCCCACTGACACAGGTGCCCCGCGGCGAGAAATACCGCATCGGCAGCAACGGCACCAAGTTCGGTATTCCCAAGGTTGACAAAGATGCCACCGCCTGCTCGAACATCCATCAGGGTGGCATCGTGCAAGACCAGAGCGGACAGTGGTGGGCACTGCTGATGATGGACTTCCACTCAATAGGCCGCACCGTCACCCTGGCCCCCATCACGTGGAAAAACGGCTGGCCCTTCCTCGGTCTGGAGGGCAATCTGGGGCGTGCTCCCCGCACATGGTTCAAGCCGAACATCGGGAATACAGCGGTCAACAGTCAGGCTAACAGCACACATACCCCCTACGACCGTTCCGACGACTTCAACTATCCGGCATCCGCCAACCGCACCAAAAAGCTCAAGTCCATCTGGCAGTGGAACCACAACCCCGATGACAAGCTGTGGACGCTGAAGGACGGTCGGCTGCGCCTGCAGGCCCAGCCCGCCGAACAGCTGATGTGGGCACGCAATACGCTGACCCAGCGCGTCATCGGACCAAAGAGCATTGCCACTGTCGAGCTGTATGTCGGGGGCATGAAGGAAGGCGACGTAGCCGGACTGGGCAATATCAACGTGCCCTGCTCGTGGATTGGCATTGAGCAAGGCCACTATGGTCTGCTCCTGCGCTGCTACGAACAGGCTATCAACGATACCGTGACATTAGGTGTTACGGCTTGCGACGGCCCTATAAAGAGGGTGTGGCTGCGCATGGTGGGCGACTACGACAACGACAAGGCTCACTATGAATACTCTCTCAACGGCGAGACCTTCCACCCGCTGGGCCGCGAGATGCCGCTGTCTTATCAGCTCATCTCGTTCCAAGGCTCGCGCCACGCCCTGTTTGCCTTCAACCGTATGGGCAAGAAAGGCGGCTATGCCGAGTTCGACAACTTCACCGTCGAGGAGCCGCAGGCCGACCGTTCGCAGAACATTCCGTATGGCAAGACCTTCCGTATCATCAACCTGGCCACCGGCCGTCCCGCTCTCGCCATGGACCACGGCATGCTGCAAGACACGAAGGCCACAGACAACAGCAAGGCCACCCGCTTCCGCCTGATAGACTGCGGCAGGGGGCAAGTACAGCTGCAATGCGAGGACGGACGCTACCTTTTCGTTGCCGGCCTGGGCATGGCGGGCGACGTGCGCCTGACCTCCGACAAGGCGAAGGCCGAGACCTTCCTCTGGCAGGACTATCTCGGCCACGAGTTCATGCTCATGTCCATGCGCACGCACAAATATATCGGTAAGAGTCCGACCACGGGCAGCCCCTACTCGATGGATTTCCCCGGTGCCGACCCGGCTCGCCGCAATGGTGCCGTGCTGCGATGGGAAGAAGTGAAGTGAAATAAAAGTGAAAAGCGAATCATTTCCTGCCGACCATTCTGTCCGACAGGAAATGATTCATTTATTCTGGATTATAGCCGAAGGCATCCAGCTCGCGGTCGCTGCTGCGCCAGTCTTTGTCCACCTTGACAAAGGTCTCCAGGTAGATGGACTTCTGAAAGAATTTCTCCAGGGCCTTGCGGGCCTCGGTGCTGACCTTCTTCAGTGCCACACCCTGATGGCCGATGATGATGCCCTTCTGCGAGTCACGCTCCACATAGATGATGGCATTGATATGGATGTTACGCTCCGTCTCCTTGAACCGCTCCACGCGCACCTCTACCGAGTAGGGTATTTCCTTGTCGTAGTAGAGCAGTATCTTCTCGCGGATAATCTCCGACACGAAGAAGCGTGCCGGCTTATCCGTCAGCTGGTCCTTGTCGAAATACGCCGGACTCTCGGGCAGCAGTTCCTTGATACGCTTCAAGAGCATATCCGTACCAAACTTGTTCTTGGCCGAGATAGGCAGTATCTCGGCATTGGGCAGCAGCTGGTGCCACCGATCGACGATGTCGCCAAGGGCCTCCGTGTCTTTCAGCTCGTCAATCTTGTTGATGAGCAGTATCACCGGTATCTCCATCCGCTGCACCTTCTCCAGAAAGTCCATGTTCTTCTCCGGGTCTTCCACCACGTCGGTGACATACAGCAGCACGTCGGCATCCTGCAGGGCCGACTCCGAGAAGGCCAGCATCGACTCCTGCAGCTTGTAGTTGGGCTTCAGCACGCCCGGCGTGTCGCTGAACACAATCTGCATGTCGTCGGTGTTGACGATGCCCATGATACGGTGGCGCGTGGTCTGCGCCTTGAAGGTGGCAATAGAAATACGCTCACCAACCAGCTGGTTCATGAGCGTACTTTTCCCTACATTCGGATTGCCTACTATGTTTACAAATCCTGCTTTGTGACTCATGAAATAAAAATTAAGAATTAAAAATTAAAAATTGTGATATGCTTTGAGCTGCACAAGGGATTAAAATTAAAAATTAAAAATTAAAAATTGTGATATGCTTTGAGCTACACAAGGGATTATAATTAAGAATTAAAAATTAAAAATTATGATATGCTTTGAGCAGTACAAGGGATTAAAATTAAGAATTAAAAATTGAAAATTGTGATATGCTTTGAGCTGCACGATGTCCGCTGACAGCAGTAATCATAATTTTTAATTTTTAATTCTTAATTTTTAATTTTATTTCGCCGTTCCGTCGTACGCCCATCGGTAATAGCTGGCTCCGTGAACGAATCCGGCACCGAAGGCGGTCATGATGATGTTGTCGCCTTTCTTCAGCTGGTGCTCATATTCCCAGAGAGCCAGGGGGATGGTGGCTGCCGACGTGTTGCCGAAGTGCTCGATGTTCACCATCACCTGCTCCATGGGCAGCTCCAGGCGCTTGGCCACGGCCTCGATGATGCGCAGGTTAGCCTGATGGGGCACTATCCACTGGATATTGTCCTTGTTCAGCCCGTTGCGCTCAGCTATCAGCGCGCAGTCCTCGCTCATGTTGCTCACGGCATAGCGGTACACCGTGCGCCCCTCCTGATAGAGGTAGTGCAGACGATGGTCAACGGTGAAGTGGCTGGGCGGGCTCACCGATCCACCGGCCTTCAGGTGCAGGAAGGGCAGACCCTTGCCGTCAGCACGGAAGTAGGAATCCATCACGCCGATGTTCTCCTCCTCGGTACCCTCCAGCAGCACGGCGGCGGCACCGTCGCCGAACAGCGGACAGGTGGCGCGGTCCTTATAGTCGATGATCGACGACATCTTGTCAGCACCGATGACGATGATTTTCTTGTATCGGCCCGACTGTATCATGGCTCCCGCCACGTCGAGCGTGTAGAGGAATCCACAGCAGGCGGCCCAGAAGTCGAAGGCGAAGGCATTCTTCAGCCCTAACTTGCCCAACACGATACTGGCTGTGGAAGGGAACTTATAATCAGCCGTTGACGTGGTGACGATGACGGCATCTATCGTGTCTGGGTCAGCACCCGTCTTCTGCATCAGCTGCTTGGCAGCCTTGCGGGCCATGTAGCTGGTGCCGAGGCCCTCTTCAGCGAGGATGCGACGCTCCTTGATACCTACACGCGTCATAATCCACTCGTCATTGGTGTCCACCATGCGCGACAGTTCCTCGTTGTTCAGAACATAGTCGGGCACGTAGCCACCAATGCCGGTGATTATCGCATTGATTTTATTTTTCACTTCTCAATATTCGCTTTGACCTTACTCAGCAGCTTCGTCCATTACAACAGCTATCTTGCCACGATAGTAGCCACAGGTGGGGCATACGGTGTGGTAGATGTGATAGGCTCCGCAGTTGGGGCATACAGCCAGTGTGGGAGCTACAGCCTTGTCGTGGGTACGGCGCTTGGCAGTACGGGTGTTCGATTGTCTTCTTTTAGGATGTGCCATAATTCAATTTACTATTTACGATTTAACAATTTTCTATTCTCTATTCCGCTGTCCTATTGACATGCTCCGAGCGGCGGTTCTTCGCCGTCACTCTTCACGCTTCAATTTCAGCAGTGCCTCCCATCGCGGGTCTGTGCCTTCGGCCTCCTCTTCGCCGCTTCGGGCGGCGCCGCTCAGCTCTTGCAGCTTCTGCATCATCGCACTATTGCATTTTCCAGGTGCATGAACGTGCTTGATGGGTATGGCCAGCATCACAAACTCGTAGATGAACCATGACGTGTCGAGTATTCCTTCGTTCTCGTCAACAATCACCGTGTCACCATCCTCAGAGGCTGTGTCGCCCATTTTCACCACGAGGCTGTTGTCGGCCTCTATCGGCTGCTGCATGTCGTCCAGACAGCGGTCGCAGCTGACGGTGACTGTGCCCTCGGAGTGGAACGCGAGTTCGAAAAAGCCGGACATCTTGCGTATAGACACCGACACATGCAAAGAACCGTGCTCCAGCTGCGAGCCGTCTAAAGCCTTGAAGAAATCATCGTCAACGTCGAATTCGAGAGTCGTCTCTGCTTCCTTCAACGCCTTCAAGTCTATCTTATAAGTCTCTAAACTACACATGGCTTCACTATTTGGGGTGCAAAGTTACGAAAAAAAAGACAATTACAAACCAAGAAATGGCAAATTTTTCGTTTTTTTATTGAAAATCAGCCTATAACACGCCCTTCGACTGCACACCGACCACTATGAATGTGCAATAACGCCGCATGCTACGGCCATTTCGGCATCTCCACACGGAAGGTGGTGCCCACGCCCACCTCGGAGTGTTTCACATAGATGCGGCCTTTGTGGTATTCCTCTACGATGCGCTTGGCCAGTGACAGCCCCAGGCCCCATCCGCGCTTCTTGGTGGTGAATCCGGGCGTGAATACGTTCTTCACGTCCTTCTTGCGGATGCCCTTGCCGGTGTCCTGCACCTCGATGGCCACGCGCTGGCCGTCTTCCGTCAGCGTCAGCGTGATGGTGCCTCGGCCCTCCATGGCATCGACGGCATTCTTGCAGAGGTTCTCGATGACCCACTCGAAGAGCGAGGCATTCATCTTCACCCGCACGTCGTGGTCGGGGAATCGGCGCACCATCTGCACCTGGCTCGACGTGCGGCGGTCCATATAGCTCACCACATGGTCGAGCACTTCGTTCATCGAAGCTTCTACAGGCTCCGGCAGCGACCCGATTTTCGAGAACCGCTCGGCTATCAGCTGCAGGCGCCGCACGTCCTTGTCCATCTCGGGCAGCAGGTCGTCGTCGGGATACTGCTCACGGAGCATTTCCACCCACGCCATCAGGCTCGACACGGGAGTGCCCAGCTGGTGGGCGGTCTCCTTCGACAGGCCCACCCACACCTTGTTCTGTTCGGCACGCTTCGACGACAGCAGGGCGAAGATGGCCACCACCACGAAAATCAGCACGATGCCCAGCTGCACGTATGGCCAAGCCTGCAGTCGCTTCAGCATGATGCTCTCGTCGTAGCATACCAGCTGATAGTCGGTCGAGTCGCCATAGATGACGCGGATGTACTGCCCCGCCTTCTGCAGCCGCTGACCCAGCTGTTCCACGTAGGCCGTGCTGTCGGCATCGTTGTCGGCACGTATGGCCACGTTGCGGTAGTCGCTCACCCGCCCCTCCTGGTCGAGCACGATGACGGGGATGGTGTTGTTGCCCTCTATCACGCTCAGCACCAGGCTCAGGTCTGTATGCTCGTCGGCCTGGTTCAGCGCGTGCAGAGCCTGTGCCCACACCTCCATCTTGTTGCGCTCCTCCTTCGAGAGGTCGCGCACCAGGAAGTGCGACACCAGCAGCGATGCCACGGCTATCACCACCGCAGCCGCCACGAGTATCATCTTCACCTGTCGTATCCGGTCGGTCCACTGCATATCATTTATTATAACGCGTCATCGGCCGGATTATTTTATGCCAGCGGCAATTCCATGTTCACCGGAAGCCTCTCCACGAAAATATCATACACGCGCATACATGCGCCATTGAGTGCTCGTCGGTTTTGCCGACGAGAAAACGCCCCATAGCCATTCCCCTCCCCTTTTTTCGCAACACATAGTGATTTTTTTGGCAGCACATAGTGGCTATTTCGGAATTTATCACTATATTTGCACGTCGTTACGCAGCGACATCACCTATTATTATATAATAAGGAAACAACAAAACACCCAATAGCTATGAAGAAAACAAGACTTATCATTTCCGCACTGTGCGTCATGGCCACTGCCCCGCTGACGGCACAGACACTACCCTACCAGAACGCCGGCCTCACCGCCGAGCAGCGCGCCGACGACCTGCTGGGCCGGCTGACCCTCGACGAGAAAGTCAAGCTGATGATGGACTCGTCGCCCGCCATACCGCGCCTGGGCATTCCACAGTTCCAATGGTGGAACGAAGCCCTGCACGGGGTGGGCCGCAACGGCTTTGCCACCGTGTTCCCCATCACCATGGCCATGGCGGCCTCGTGGGATGACGCCCTGCTGCACCAGGTGTTTACCGCCGTCAGCGACGAGGCGCGCGCCAAAGCCCGCCTGGCCAAGGAGTCGGGCGACATCAAGCGATACCAGAGCCTGTCGTTCTGGACACCCAACATCAACATCTTCCGCGACCCGCGATGGGGGCGCGGACAAGAGACCTACGGCGAAGACCCCTACCTGACGGCGAAGATGGGACTGGCCGTGGTGCGCGGCCTGCAGGGCGTGGGCTACCAGGGCGAGGACCTGGGCGTGAGTAAGTACCGTAAGCTGCTGGCCTGTGCCAAGCACTTCGCCGTACACAGCGGACCGGAATGGAACCGTCACACCTTCAATATCGAGAGCCTACCCGAGCGCGACCTGTGGGAGACCTACCTGCCAGCCTTCAAGGCACTGGTGCAGGAGGGCAAGGTGGCCGAAATCATGTGTGCCTACCAGCGCATCGACGGCGAGCCCTGCTGCGGACAGCACCGCTACGAGCAGCAGATACTGCGCGACGAATGGGGATTCCAGGGGCTGATTACCAGCGACTGCGGTGCCATCCGCGACTTCCTGCCACAGTGGCACAACGTATCGAAAGACGCTGCACAGGCTGCCGCGAAAGCCGTGCTGGCGGGCACCGACGTGGAGTGCGGCTCGCAGTACAAGAAGCTGCCTGACGCCGTGAAGCGCGGCGACATCAAGGAGTCCGACATCGACCGCAGCCTGCGCCGCCTGCTCATAGCCCGCTTCGAGCTGGGCGACTTCGACGACGACGCACAGAACGCATGGACCAAGATACCCGCCAGCGTCATCGCGTCGGAAGCGCACAAGGCGCTGGCCTACCGCATGGCGCAGAAGGGCATCGTGCTGCTGAAGAACAACGGCGTGCTGCCCCTGTCGGCAGCTGGCAACCCAAGCGGCATCGTGGTCATGGGTCCCAACGCCAACGACTCGGTGATGATGTGGGGCAACTATGCCGGCTACCCCACCCGCACATACACGGCCTTGGAGGGTATCACCCAAAAGGTGAAGGCTGCCGACCGCAATGCCAAGGTGGCCTACATACAGGGTTGCGGACTGACCCGCAGCGAGGCGTTCGAGAGCCGTTACGACCTCGTCAGCGACCCGCTGGGCAACAAAGGCCTGCAGGCCACCTACTGGAACAAGCGACTGGAGAGCACCGCTCGGCCCGACGCAGTGGGTAAGCCCGCCGCCATCACCCGCCTGACCAGTCCCGTGCGGCTGAGCAACGGCGGCAACACCGTGTTTGCACCGGGTGTCAACCTGGAGAACTTCTCGGCACGCCTCGACGGCATCTTCAAGCCCAAGGAGAGCGAGACGGTCATCTTCGACGTCACGGCCGACGACAAGGTGCGGCTCATCGTCAACGGCGACACGCTGATGAACAGCTGGCGGCCCAACCGCGACCGGCTGATGAAGGCGCAGAAGGAGATGAAGGTGAAGGCCGGCCAACACTACCGCATACAGATAGACTATGTGCAGGAGAAGGGCTATGCCGCCCTGAACTTCGACATCAAGAAGAAGGTGAACCCCACGCCGCAGCAGCTGCTAGCACAGGTGGGCAAGGCAGAGACCGTGGTCTTCGTGGGCGGTATATCGCCCAGCCTGGAGGGTGAGGAGATGAAGGTCAGCGAACCGGGATTCAAGGGTGGCGACCGCACCAGCATCGAGCTGCCGCAGGCCCAGCGCGACGTGCTGGCCCTGTTGCACAAGGCCGGCAAGAAGGTGGTCTTCGTCAACTGCTCGGGCTCGGCCATCGCCATGGTACCCGAACTGGAGTCGTGCGACGCCATCGTGCAGTGGTGGTACGACGGCGAGATGGGCGGCAAGGCCCTGGCCGACGTGCTCTACGGCGACTACAACCCCAGCGGCAAACTGCCCATCACGTTCTACAAGAGTACCGACGAGCTGCCCGACTTCATGGACTATACCATGAAGAACCGCACGTACCGCTACTATCAGGGCGAGCCGCTGTTTCCCTTCGGCTACGGACTGTCTTATACCACGTTCGACATCAGCAAGCCGCAATACAAAAACAACAAGGTGCGCGTGACAGTGAAGAACACCGGCACGCGGAAGGGCACGGAGACCGTGCAGGTGTATCTGCGCCACACAGCCGACAAGGAAGGTCCGCTGAAGACGCTGAAGGCCTACCGCCAGGTGGAGCTGGAGGCCGGCGAGAGCCAGGTGGTGGAGTGCGACTTGCCACGCCAGAGCTTCGAAGGCTGGGACGCCAAGACGAATACCATGCGCGTAGTGCCCGGGAAGTACGAGCTGATGGTGGGTGCGTCGAGTGCCGACAAAGACCTGAAAAAAATAGTGGTGAGCATCAAGTAGGCTCACCCCCCTGCCGTCTGTATAAAGACCTTACGCTCGCACTGGACGGAGCGCAAGGTCTTTACTGATTATAGCTGGTTACTGATCAGCCAACATAAATAGGCCAGATAGCCCACCACGAGCACGGCTCCCTCCCAGCGCTCCACCGTGTAGCGGGTGCGCGAGAAGAACCACACCAGGGCTACGGAGAGAAGCATCACAGCCATGTCAACGGTGGTGATGCCTTCTATTGCGAGCGGAGTGATGGTAGCCGTCAAGCCCAGTATCATGAGAATGTTGAAGACATTGGAGCCGATGACATTGCCGATGGCGATGGCCGACTGGCCTTTGCGGGCTGCCACGACGCTGGTGGCCAACTCGGGCAGACTGGTGCCGCCGGCCACAACCGTCAGACCTACCACGCCCTCGCTGATGCCCAACGACAGGGCCACGTTGGAGGCGGAATCAACAAACAGGTTACTGCCCACCACAAGCATGGCCAGTCCGGCAACGACCCACAGCGCACTGAGCCACGGGTTCTGGGCCTTCCCGTCTGCCGTGGTCTCTGCCTGTCCGTGCTTGGCCTGACTAAGCGTGTAGGCCATAAAGGCGGCAAAGCCCAACAGCAGAATGATGCCGTCGATGCGCGACAGCTGGCTGTTCAGCGACAGCAGCATCAGCAGCACCGAGGCTCCCACGGCAAAGGGTATGTCTTTCTTCACCGTCGAGCGGCTGATGGTCATCGGGGCCACCATGGCGGCACAGCCCACGATGAGCATGGCATTCATGGTGTTCGAACCCACCACGTTGCCCACGGCCATGTCCGGGGTACCCTTCAAGGCCGACACCAAGCTGACGAACAGCTCGGGAGCCGACGTTCCGGCTGCCACAATGGTCAGTCCGATGATAATCTCGGGCACGTTCATGCGGCGCGCCAACGCCGATGCGCCCTCCGTCAGACGGTCGGCACCTATGAGCACCATGGCCACGCCGACTATTATAAATAGGATATCCAGTATCATGGTTCTGTCAATTCTTTATTCATTCATCATCATCGCTGTCGTCCCAGTCGAAGTCGTCGAAGAAGTCGCCTTCCATAGCCGGGCCGACAAACTCGTCGAGGGCACGCCGCTCCTTCTTCGTGGGGCGGCCGGTGCCGCGCTGGCGGTTTACGAAGCCGCTGATGCGGTTCATCTCCAGTAGTTCATACTGGTCGGGGGTGGTCACATTTTCATACACCCCGGGTATGAGCTTGGCGCCCACACGCTGCTCGATGGTCTTCAGCACCTTAAAGGAATAGGTGACGGGCGGCTTGCGCACACTGACCACCTCGCCGGTCTTCACCATGCGCGACGGCTTGACATTCACACCTTGTATGGTGACGCGCCCGTTCTTGATGGCATCGGCGGCAATGGAGCGTGTCTTGAAGATACGCGCCGCCCACAGCCACTTGTCGATACGGGCCAGTCCGCCAGCAGCCTCTTGCGGAGAGGATGGCTTTGACACACCATTTGACGATTCTTTCTTCATGGCTACATCTGTTTAGGAGCCCCTTTAGCAGAGGGGGATGGGGTGGCTTTCTTCTTGCCCAGCTTGTTATACTGGTTCATCGTCACGTCGATGCCGGCCAGCACAAAGCTCTTGATGATGTCCACAGCCAGGTCGATGGCGGGCTGCAACTGTTCCAGCTCCTCGGCAGGGAAGCGGCTGAGCACATGGTCTATCTGCGAGCCGACGGGATAGTCGTTGCCGATGCCGATGCGCAGACGGGCATACTGCTGACCGATGAGCTGCTGGATGTGGCCCAGGCCGTTGTGACCGCCGTTCGAGCCGTTGGCCTTCAGGCGGAAGGCCCCCAAGGGCAGGGCCACGTCGTCGCTGATGACCAGCAGACGGCTCTGGTCGATGTTCTCCTTGTTCAGCCAGTAGCGCACGGCATTGCCGCTGAGGTTCATATAGGTAGAGGGTTTCAGCAGCACCACTTTGCGCCCCTTCAGGCTGGTCTCGGCCACGAAGCCGTAGCGGCGGTCGTCAAAAACAATATTGGACGCCTTCGCAAAAGCGTCCAATACCATGAATCCTGTGTTGTGACGGGTGCCGGCATACTCGTCGCCGACATTGCCCAGTCCAACAATAAGATATTTGTCCATGCGCTATGCTGTTTATTCTGCATCGGCAGCAGCGGCAGCCGAACGCGAAGCACGCGTGGTCTTCACCGAGCAGACGATGACTTCCTTCGGAGTAGCTATCTCCAGACCCTCGAAGCTCAGCTGACCCACCTTGATGCTCTTGCCGAGGCCCAGCGTGGTGACATCGACATCCAGCTTCTCGGGAATCTGCTTGTAGGGGGCTGTGACATTAATCTTACGGATAGAGAGGTTCAGCTTACCACCGTCGCGAACACCCTGAGCGTGACCCACGATGTTGACGGGAATACCCACGGTGATGGCCTTCGTCTCATTGACCTCGTAGAAGTCGGCATGCAGCAGGACATCGCTCGTAGGATGGAACTGAAGTTCCTTGATGATGGCCTTGTGCTCTACGCCATCGATGGTGATGTTCACCACATACACATGCGGGGTATAAACCACCTTGCGCATCTCCGTGGCAGGCACGGCAAAGGCCAAAGCCTCGGGCAGACCGTTCTCGCCCTTCTTCTCACCATACAGGTTACAGGGCACCAGACCCTCCTTGCGAAGCAGCTTCGTGGCCTTCTTGCCTACGTCGGTGCGCTTCTGACCGCTTACGTTGATTTCTTTCATAATTTAATAATGTGTTACTCTAAAATTAAGTGTTCTTTGCTTAATTCACCATCACACGGTGCGAAAAGCGGGTGCAAAGGTACAAAGAAATTACGAGAAATGAGAAATGAGAAATGAGAAATTTTGCCCTACCGCTTAAAAAAAGTTAAATAAACCCACGGCACGGGCCATTTCTCATCCTGCGTTTCTCTTTTCTCATTTCTTTTAAGTACCTTTGCAACCGATAGGAGTATCAAAAAGCTAAGTAAAGAAATATATGATCAACAGAGAACTCATTAGAATCAAGATAGTGCAACTGACTTATGCGTACTATCAGAATGGCAGCAAGAATATCGATTCGGCAGAGAAAGAACTGATATTCAGCCTGTCGAAAGCCTACGACCTTTACAACTATTTGTTAGCACTGATTGTCAGCGTCACCCGCGAGGCGCGACGCCATCTGGAAGTTGCGCAGGCGCGCGCCGAGCGTGAAGGCACCAAGCAGCCGTCGCAGAAATTCGCATACAACCGCTTCGCCATACAACTGGAAGAGAACAAGATGCTCACGGAGTTCATGGAAACGCAGAAGAAGACCTGGAACGACGAGCCGGAGTTCGTGAACAAGCTGTACAACCAGATAGTCGGGAGCCAGATTTACC
Organism: uncultured Prevotella sp.; assembly: GCA_947165435.1. Classification (GTDB taxonomy): domain Bacteria; phylum Bacteroidota; class Bacteroidia; order Bacteroidales; family Bacteroidaceae; genus Prevotella. The sequence continues at coordinate 3,597 of CAMVAI010000067.1, read as the reverse complement.
AGGAGTATATGGCTGCCGAGGCCGACGACTACGAGACCGACCGTGAGCTGTGGCGCAAGCTGTACCGCACACTGATACAGAACAACACCGACCTGGACGCGCTGCTGGAAGAGCAGAGCCTCTATTGGAACGACGACAAGGAGGTGGTAGATACCTTTGTGCTGAAGACTATCAAGCGCTTCGACGAGAAGAGTCAGGCCCGTCAGGAGCTGTTGCCCGAATACGACAACGAGGAAGACCGCGACTATGCCCGCAAGCTGTTCCGTGCCACCATCATGAACGCCAACGATTACCAGCACTTCATGAGTGAGGCCTCGCAGAACTGGGATTTTTCCCGCCTGGCCTACATGGACATTGTCATCATGCAGATTGCCATTGCCGAAATGATGACCTTCCCCAGCATTCCCATCAGTGTGACCATCAACGAATATGTCGAACTGGCCAAGCTCTACTCGACACCCCGCAGCGGAGCCTACATCAACGGCATGCTCGATACCATCGCCCGCCATCTGGTGAAGACCGGAAAGCTGCTCAAGCACATAGACGAGAGAAACAAAAAAGAGAACACCGAATCCCCGGAATAACGCAATAACGCTTAAATAAAAACACAACATGACACAAACAATTCTGGCCGCACAGGCTGCACAGCAGGGCGGCGGCATGAGTTTCATCCTGATGATGGTGGCCATCTTCGCCATCATGTATTTCTTCATGATTCGCCCGCAGCAGAAGCGGCAAAAGGAAATCAAGGAGTTCCAGAACTCGCTGCAAGAGGGCTCGCAGGTGGTTACCGGCGGCGGACTCTACGGCACGGTCAAGAAGATAGACCTGGCCAACGGCATCGTGGAAGTGAAGATTGCCGACGGCGTGGTGGTCAAGGTGGACAAGGGCTACGTGTTCAAGGACATGGCCAGCACACCGATCCAGGCAAAATAATCAAGGCGAAGCCCCGCTGACACAGGATGTCGAACATCAGGAACATACTAACAGCCATCAAGCGATTCTTGTTCAGCAACATGAACAAGGAGTTTCTGATTTTCCTTTTCTTCTTCATCCTGTCGAGCATCTTCTGGCTCATCCTGACGCTCAACGAGAGCTATGAGCGCGAGCTGACCATCCCCGTACGCGTGACCGGTGTTCCGAAGAATGTGGTGCTCACCTCGTCGGAGAACGACACCATACGCGCCACCGTGCGCGACAAGGGGTGGGTGCTGATGGCCTATCTCTACACAGACCGCCTGAAGCACATCCGCATCCCCTTCAAGACCTACGACCGGGGCAACGGCACCGGCAGCATGGGACCTTCGGAGCTGAAGCGCGTGGTGGAGCAGCACCTGGAGACCTCCAGCAAGGTGACGGCCATCAAGCCTGAACGGTACAATTTCTCCTACAACTTCGGCGAATACAAACGGGTGCCCGTCAGGTGGACGGGGCGCGTCATTCCCGAGCAGCTCTACTTCGTGTCGCAGGTGAAATACGAGCCGGACAGCGTCGATGTATATGCGTCGCACGAGAAACTGGACAGCATACGCGCCATCTACACGGAGCCGCTGAACCACGTTAATTTCCGCGACACGCTACGCGTGGAGTGCCGTCTCTCTCATCCTGCTGATGTCAAGGTAGTGCCCGAGCGGGCAACGATTACCTTCCACACCGACGTGCTGACGGAAGAGAGCATCGACGGTGTGGCCATCCACTGTGTGAACATGCCCAAGGGCAAGGTGCTGCGCACGTTCCCGGCCAAGGTGAAGGTACACTTCATCACCGGGGTCAGCCAGGTGCGGTCGCTACACGCCGACGACTTCACCGTCATTGCCGACTATCGCGAAATCCAGAGCAGCCAGGCCGAGAAGTGCAACCTCTACCTGAAGGCTTCGCCTCAAGGTGTCAGCCATGCCAGGGTAGAGCCCAAACGCGTAGATTACGTCATAGAAGAAGAATGAAGACAGGCATCACAGGCGGTATCGGGTCTGGCAAGAGTTACGTCTGCCGACGGTTGGCGGCAAGGGGCATCGAGGTGTACGACTGCGATGCTGCCGCCAAGCGACTCATCCGCACATCGCCCGACATCCGTCGCCAACTGACGGAGCTGATTGGCCCGGATGCCTATCTGCCTGCCGAACCCGACAGTACGGAATATCAGCTGAACAAAGCCGCCGTGACACGCTTCCTCTTAGCCAGCGAGGCGAACGCCAAGGCGATTGACGCCATCGTACACCCCGCCGTGTTCGGCGACTTCGAAGCCAGCGGCATGCAGTGGATGGAGAGTGCCATACTCTACGAGTCGGGCATCAGCCGTCTGGTAGATTGCGTGGTGGTGGTGACTGCCCCCGACGAGATACGCATCCAGCGCGTCATACAGCGCGACGGCATCACCCGCGAGCGGGTGAAGCAGTGGATGGACCGCCAATGGCCACAGGACGAGGTGCGCCGCCGTGCCGACTACGAAATCGTGAACGACGGACAGGCCGACATCGACAGCCAGATAGCGGCACTGCTTGCAGACATCCATTCCCAGGATCATAAAGCAAGCAGCAATATTTGACACAGGCCATAGAAAGTAAGGGCCACAAAAGGAACAGCAAGCAACAAAACCAATAAAAACGAACAAATGAAACAGACCATCTTAGCAATCTCGGGCAAGCCGGGACTCTACAAATTAGTATCACGTGCCAAGAACAGCCTCATCGTCGAGGCGTTAGACGAGACGCACAAGCGCATGCCCGCCTTCGGCACCGACCGCATCACATCGCTGGCCGACATCGCCATGTTCACCGAGACAGACGACGTGCCCCTGATGAAGGTGCTGGCCTCCATGCGCGACATAGAGGGCGGCAAGGAGACGACCATCAACTTCAAGAAAGCCACACCCGAGGAGTTGCACGAATACTTCACGAAGGTGTTGCCCGACTGGGACCAGGAGCGTGTGCAGAACAGCCACATCAAGAAGCTCATCCAGTGGTATAACATCCTTGTGAAGGCCGGCATCACCGACTTTGAAGAAGAGATGGCTCCCACCGAGGGCGACAACATCGACGACCGGCAGGAAGAGCCGAAAGAGGAGAAATAAGAGAAACAAACGGTCAGTCGGGAAACCCGGTTGCGCGAAAGTGCAACCGGGTTTCCCGACTATTCCATTTCCTGATTTCGTGGTTTTTAACATTTTGTGCTATACCAATCTCCCGAAACCCCTATATACAGGGCATAAAAAAAACAACCCGCACATCCCGCACATCTCGCACGTGAAAATGTTTCAACACAGCATAAAGCCATCCTATTGCTGCAACAGTCAGGTGCGGGATAGGTGTGGGGCGGCAGTTGCAAAGTGTCAGCTACGTGCGGGATAAAACGAGCAAATCGTCAGCTACGTGCGAGATAAATTGAGCAGACTGTCAGTTTACGTGCGAGATGTGCGAGATGTGCGGGATGTTTTCCTTTTTCACAATATATATATTTACGGCGGAAAAATCCCGATGAAATCGGGGATTTTTGCGCGGATGTCGGATAAAATCCGACAAAAAGAACGGGACTTGCGGAGAGGTGTGGAGCAATGAGTAATTTTCATGGAGAGGCTACTAATTTTCGTGGAGCAATGAG
>CAMVAI010000066.1 GCA_947165435.1 uncultured Prevotella sp. | reverse complement strand
GAGATGTGCGGGATGTGCGGGATGTTTCTTTTTTCCGCATTATATATAGATTTACGGCAGAAAATCCCGATGAAATCGGGGATTTTTGCGAGGAGGAGGGCGGAGGGCGGATAAGGAGGGCGGATGTCGGATTAGAAATCCGACAAAAAAAAGGGACTTGCGGAGAGGTGTGGAGCAATGAGTAATTCTCGTGGAGAGGCCACTAATTTTCGTGGAGCAATGAGTAATTTTCGTGGAAAGGCTACTAATTTTCGTGGAGCAATGAGTAATTTTCGTGGAGAGGCCACTAATTTTTGTGGAGAGGCTCTTGGTGATCGTGGAGAGGCTCCCGGTGAACACCAAAAACATCCCCAAGTCCATCCGAAGGATAGGGTGTTTGACTACCTGATTCCGCTGAAACAATGTCGGCTTTTATCATATCAACACCCTCTCTTTCGGAGGGGCTTGGGGAGGCTTCCGCTGAAAATATCAACACCCCTCCTTCGGAGGGGCTTGGGGAGGCCTTACTCTGCCCGCTCAACCCATGCGAGGTTGTCGCCACGGCGCACCTTCGCGCCCTGCTTGGCAGCCACCTCTACCAGCTTGCCGCCGAGGGCAGCGGCCACGGGCACTATCTCGCCCCACGGCGCCTGGATGTAGCAGAAGGTGTCGCCCTCGCGGTACTGCTGTCCCACGAACGGCTCCAGACACGGCTCGCAGGCTCCCTCACCCGAGAACTCGTAGTACACCTGTCCGGCCACCGGTGCCACCAGGGCGTCGGCCTTGGCATGCTTGAAGGCTGCCAGTTCGGCAGGCGACAGCTGCTGGCCCAGCTTGGCATCTTTCTGCTTCTGCAGGTCGGCCAGGAAGTTCTTCTTCGCCATGCCGCTCTTGTAGGCGCGATACTGCTCGGGGTGCATGGCCAGCTCGAAGAGCTCCTCGTCGTCCTGTCCGTACTCCCATCCGTTCTCGTCCATCTCCTTGCGGAACTCGGGCAGCGCATTATTTAATAATGTGTGCGGATCGACATCGGTAAACTCGCGGCCCTGCTTCTTGGCAATCTCGATGAGCTCGGGGGCTATCTCGCCGGGAATCTTGCCCGACTTGCCGAGAATCATGCCCCACATCGAGTCGTCCATCATCACGTAGCGGCCTTTGCCCTGCTCGATGGTGAGCAGGTTCATCAGGGCGATGTTCTTCACGTACTGCGAGAAGGGCGTCACCAGTGGGGGATAGCCCACACGCGGCCATACATACTCTACCTCCTGGAACAGGCGTACCAGCATGTCGTCGATGCTGAGCTCCGGCTCGCCCTTCTTGACGCGCAGCTTGTTGATGGCGCTGTGGATGCCGCCCAGGTCGGCCATCATCGAACCCATCATGCCGCCGGGCAGTCCGCAGCCCAGCAGCAGGCTCGACATGTGCTTGTTGGCCGGGTTGATGAAGTAGCCCAGCCAGTCGTCGATGAACTCCTGCGTCAGCGAGCGGGCTTGCATGTAGGCATTCATATTGATGTCGGCCACCTCGAAGCCCTCGTTGCGCAGCATCGACTGCACGGAGATGATGTCGGGGTGTACCTTTCCCCAGCTGAGCGGCTCGATGGCGGTGTCGATGATGTCGGCCCCGTTGTTGCACACCTCCAGGATGGAGGCCATCGACAGTCCCGGACCGGAGTGGCCGTGATACTGGATGATGATGTCGGGGTGCTTCTCCTTGATGCTCCTGGTCAGCGCGCCAAGCAGCGCGGGCTGTCCGATGCCGGCCATGTCCTTCAGGCAGATCTCCTCGGCTCCGGCGGCTATCACCTCATCGGCGATGGCCGTGTAGTATTCTACGGTATGCACGGGGCTGGTGGTGATGCACAGCGTGGCCTGCGGAATCATGCCGGCCTCTTTGGCCCAATGGATGGAAGGAATGATGTTGCGTGTGTCGTTCAGGCCGCAGAAGATGCGCGGAATGTCAACGCCCTGCGCCTTCTTCACCTTATACATCAGCTGGCGCACGTCGTCGGGAACGGGATACATGCGGATGGCGTTGAGGCCACGGTCGAGCATGTGGGTCTGGATGCCGGCCTCGTTGAACGGCTTGCAGAAGGCACGCACGGCCGGGTTGGGGTTCTCGCCGGCCAGCAGGTTCACCTGCTCGAAGGCGCCACCGTTGGTTTCTACTCGGCTGAAGCAGCCCATGTCGATGATAGCGGGAGCGATGCGCTCCAGCTGGTCCTTGCGGGGCTGGAACTTGCCGCTAGACTGCCACATGTCGCGATAGACGAGGCTAAACTTGATTTTCTTCTTCATAGCTTTGACTATAATGACGTATTTGTTAAGATTATTTCTGCAAAGGTAGGAAATAAAATTCAATTATCGGTTGCCATTTGCCAATTATTTTGTACCTTTGCAGCAAATATTTTACAGGATTGGGAAAAAACACTGACAAACAAACCGAATTTTAACGATAACAAGACGAAAAAAGATGAAGAAACTGATGACACTCGTCATGCTCGCCATGACCGCATTGACAACATCCGCCCAGATAGAGGACGGCAACTGGTATATCACCCCGAAGGCCGGCGTGAGCGTCGCCGACATGACCGGACGCCTGTTCTATGCCGACAAGGCCGAGGGCACCTACGACTGCACGCTGCGCCCCATCACGTCGTTTGCCATAGGCATCGACATGGAGTATGCCATGGCCGACCAGCTGGCCCTGGGCTTCGGACTGAACTATGCCCGCAAGGGCAGCAAGACCGACGACGGCATGTTCAGGGTACAGATGGACTATGTGAACATTCCCCTCACGCTGAACTTCTACCCCATCCGCAATGCCGGACTGGCCCTGAAGGCCGGTATTCAGGTAGGGTTTGCTGCGCGCAAGCGGCTGAAGATGGACGGTGTGGAGTATAATGCCGACTATGCCCACCAGCTGTGGATGACCCGCTTCGGGCGCATCGTGCCGGTGTATGTCGAGTCGGAGCTGTCGCGGCAGTTCAACAAGGTTGACTTCGCCATCCCCCTGGCCGTCAGCTACGAGTTCAAGAATGTGGTGCTGGAGGCCCGCTACAACCTGGGGCTGACCAATGTGATGAAGGACGACCCCGAGGCCAGCAAGCACAAGACATGGGTGTTCACGCTGGGATATAAGTTCGACCTGGGCGACTGACCCGCCATAGCACCTTACGCCGCCTGTCCTCACCGTGGGAACAGGCGGCGTAAGGCATCAGGCGAACTGACGCGCCAGCAGGCGCTGCTCGGCCATCTGCTCGTACTTCGTGCCGGGCCGGCCATAGTTGGCGTAGGGATAGATGCTGATGCCGCCACGGGGCGTGAACAGCCCCACCACCTCGATATACTTGGGCTGCATCAGCCGCACCAGGTCTTTCATGATGGTGTTCACGCAGTCTTCATGGAAGTCGCCATGGTTGCGGAACGAGAAAAGGTAGAGTTTCAGGCTCTTCGACTCCACCATGCGCTCGCCGGGAATATACATGATCTTGATTTCGGCAAAGTCGGGCTGCCCGGTAATGGGGCACAGCGAGGTGAACTCGGGGCAGTTGAACTGCACCCAGTAGTCGTTGTCCTGATGGCGGTTCTCGAAGGTCTCAAGAACCTCGGGGGCATAGTTGGTGCTATACTCGGTAGCATGCCCCAATGACTGTAAGTGGTCTTTCTGTCTGTCCATAACGGCTGCAAAGGTAAGCATTATTTCTTGGTTGGCAAAATTTTCGGGGCAGAAGAAAAGATAATTGCGAAATTATTCGTACTTTTGCAGCCGATAGGCCGACACGACCATGCCACAGCGGCATTTTCCTTGGCAAAATTGACAACTTTAGAGATTATACATCATGATGAAGAAACTGTTAGCTATCGTGCTGCTGGCAACCTGCGGAATGGTTGCCCACGCACAAGACGACCCGTACAGAGAGCAGCTGGACCTGCTGGACATGCAGGGCGAGGCACTCATCAAGCAGTGCCGCGAACTGATGGAGAAAGACCCGAACGGCAGCCAGCCCATGACCAAGAAGATGGTGGCGCGCTATTCGGCCATGGTCGATTCCATCAGCGACGAACAGGTGAAGCTGATTCGCCGCATCATCCGCGAGAACAAGACGAACAAGATTCCCGTACCTTATATAAAAGATGCCGCCTACGCCCTGGGCTACGACGGACTGAAGGAGGCCCTCGACCCGGCGGCAGCCTACTACAACGACCCGGCACTGGACAAGGCCAAGCAGCTGCTGGCCAGCTACGCCAAGCGCGAGCCGGGCAAGCCGTTCCAGGAGCTGACGATGAAGGACATGAACGACTGCGACGTCACGCTGAGCCAGTGGGTGGGGCGCGGACAGTATGTGTTGGTAGATTTCTGGGCTTCGTGGTGCGGCCCGTGCCGCAGGGAGATGCCCAACGTCATCGAGAACTACGAGCGCTACCACAGCAAGGGCTTCAACGTGGTGGGCGTGTCGTTCGACCAGAAGAAGGAGGCCTGGATGGCTGCCGTACAGCAGATGGGCATGCGGTGGCCGCAGATGAGCGACCTGAAGGGGTGGAAGTGTGCCGCCGCCGCCACCTACGGCATCAGCAGCATACCGGCCAGCATACTGGTTGACCCGCAGGGAAAGATAGTGGCCGTCGATTTGCGCGGCAGGGCCTTGGGCGAAAAGCTGAAGGAGATTTACGGCGAATAGGCCACCAGCAAGCTTGTAACGAATGAACGGAAAGATACTCATTACGGGGGCCAGTGGTTTTATTGGCTCCTTCATCGTGGAAGAGGCCCTGCGCCGTGGCTTCGACACGTGGGCGGCCCTGCGAGGCAGCAGCTCGCGGCAGTTCCTGCAAGACGAGCGCATACACTTCATCCAACTGGACCTGTCGTCGGAAGAGCGGCTCAAGGAACAGCTGCGGGGGCAGCAGTTCGACTATGTGGTGCATGCCGCCGGCGTGACGAAGTGTCTGGACAAGGCCGACTTCTACCGCATCAATACCGAGGGCACACAGCACCTGGTGCGCGCCCTCCGTGCGTTGGGCATGCCGCTGCGACGCTTCGTATATATCAGCAGCCTGAGCATCATGGGGGCTATCCGCGAACAGCAGCCCTACACCGAGATACGCGAAAGCGACACCCCGGCACCTAACACGCACTACGGCAAGAGCAAGCTGCTGGCCGAGCAATGGCTGGACAGCGAGAACGAGGCACTGGCAAGCAGGAGGGAGCAGCCGTTCCCGTATGTCATACTGCGGCCCACAGGTGTCTATGGGCCGCGCGAGCGCGACTACTTCATGATGGCAAAGAGCATCAAGGCACATACCGACTTTGCCGTGGGCTACCGCCGGCAGGACATCACCTTCGTCTATGTGACGGACGTCGTGCAGGCGGTGTTCCTGGCCTTGGAGAAAGGGGCGACGGGGCGCAGATATTTCCTCAGCGACGGACAGGTGTACCGCTCATCGACGTTCAGCGACCTCATCCGCCGCGAACTGGGACGGCCATGGTGGATACGCATCACCGCACCTATCTGGCTGCTGCGCGTCATCACGCTCTGCGGCGAGTACACCGGCCGGCTGACGGGCAAGGTGACGGCACTGAACAACGACAAGTACCACATCATGCGGCAGCGTAACTGGCGGTGCGACATCACACCGGCACAGCAGGAGCTGGGCTACCGGCCGCAGGTGATGCTGGACGAGGGTGTGCGGCGTACAATCAAATGGTATAAGGAGAACGGATGGCTGTAAAGGAGCTCTTTGCTATTGACAAGAAGCCCATAAAAGGGCTGCTGGCCGTAGAGTGGATAGCCTTGGCATACCTGCTGTTCACCGTGCTGATGATGGCTTTCATGTGGACGAAGATGCAGCATGCCGAGCCCTTGCTGTGGGGGCGGTTCCGCTTCCTCACCACCACGCTGGCCCTATGGGCGGTCTATCGCATGGTGCCCTGCCGACTGACGCTATTCTTTCGCATTGCCGTGCAGATGATATTCCTCAGTTGGTGGTACCCCGACACCTACGAGCTGAACCGCAACCTGCCCAACCTCGACCACCTCTTTGCGGCGGCAGACCAGGCGGTATTTGGTTTCCAGCCGGCCCTGCTCTTTTCCGAAAAGATGCCGTGGGGGTGGTTCTCGGAAATCATGTGCATGAGCTATGTCAGCTATTTCCCGCTCATGGCGCTGGTGCTTATCTACTATTTCCTCGCTCGCTACAACGAGTTCCGGCAGGCGGCATTCATCCTGCTCGGCTCGTTCTTCATCTATTATGTCATCTTCGTACTGCTGCCCGTCACCGGCCCGCAGTATTACTATCTTGCCGCCGGCACCGACAACATCGCGGCGGGCACGTTCCCACACCTGGGCGACTGGTTCTACAGCCACTACGAACGGATGGCACCGCCGGGATGGACGGACGGTTTCTTCTACCATCTGCTGGAGGCGGCCCACGATGCCGGCGAGCGGCCCACGGCGGCCTTCCCCAGCAGCCATGTCGGCATCACCACCGTCGTCACGCTGTTGGCTCTGCACACGCGTAGCCGTCGGCTCGTCGCCACCGTGCTGCCCTTCTATGTCCTAATGTGTTTCGCCACGGTCTATATCATGGCCCACTATGCCATCGATGTTGCAGGCGGACTCGTAACGGGAGCCGTCTTCTACTTTTCACTCCTGTTCCTGTGGCAGAGACATCAGGGATCATCGCGTTAAATATCTTTAAACTATTGTAAAAGCGGATTCTTTATAAAGAGAAGTGCTTCCCCCGCGTTGCAGCCCGTGGAGCCGGTGGAACCGGTGGAGCTGGCGGGGGAAGCACTTCAGAGAGACGGTGGCGCTCTTTCGGCCCAGGGTCTTGATGATGCAGACATCGATGCGGCCGTTGTACCATGCCTTAAATTCCGGTTTGTTTGCCGACTCGTGGCCCGAATAGTAGCTCCATCCGTCGTCGGCCCATGTTCCCTGCACGACGGCGCCGAGCAGGAGCATCATGGTTAACAGCGCCTTTCTCATATACGTTTTACCTGATTTCCATGCCTCCCGGGATGGGTCCATCGATAATGATGAGTTGGTCTTCCAAAGGAAGTCCGGTCTGTACACTGTTGATGAGCAGGTTTTGCTGATACTGCAGTGCCACGATGCGCTGCTCAGGGGTGGTATATGCTTTCTTATTCATAATTATTTTATTATTTAAATTACACTGTTCAATTTGTTGTTATTTATCTTTCTGCCGTAGGGCGTTTTGCGTTCCGCTTCTCTCTTCCTGCCGTAGGACGTTTTGCTTGTCAAACGCCGCCCGCCTTTGGTTTGGCTCTGGTTCGGCTCTGATTCGGCGTTAAACAAGCTAAACGCCCTACGGTTGGTGGAGTTGTGGAGTTGGTGAAGTTATTTAATCACGATCTTTCTACCATTATTAATATACACGCCTTTCTGTGCAGGCTTACCCTGCAGACGGCGACCGTCGAGCGAATACCAAGCCTCACCCCCGGCCTCTCTCCGATCGGAGAGGGGAGTAGTTACTCCCAGCGTTGAATCGTCGCCGTCGAAGCTGATGTTGAAGGCCGTCAGCTGCGGAGCCGACATGCCGTCGCCAATCTTGAAGTAGGCGCGGCAGGCACCGATGCTGGCACCGTTCTTCGGATAGTAGAGCTTGTTCTCGCCGCCCATGAGCAGGATGCTCTTGTCTTCAGCGTCGAACGTCTGGCTGGAGTAGGTGCCGATGAAGCTCACTTGAGTATCGCCCGAACCGAAGCTACAGTTGTTAGAAGCGTTAGGATCGTAGCTGATACTCACTCCCTCAAAAACGGGGGTCTTGTAGTCGTGCGTGCCATCGGCCTCGTAGTCATCTTCCTTCGCCGTCTTGATGATGTAGGGCACACCAGCCTTCAGTTCGGTTACAGAACTGCCGAAAGTCAGATTGAGCGTCGTACCCTTGATGCTGGCATCAGTGAGCGTGCGGGCCTCTACATTTCTTAATTCGCTGATGTCGTAGCTGAAGGGCAGACAGATGGTGTTCCACTTACCGTCCATATAGAGCGTGCGGTCCTTGAGGACTACAGCAATCGGACCGATATATGGGTCGGCCAGTACATCGCTGTTGTCGCCCTGGTCTTGTAGCACTACGGCGGGCACTATCTTATTGCCGCCAATGTTCTCGGTTGTGGCCATCATCAGCTGGTCTGCAACCACGAACGACTTGCCTTTGGCAAACGTGACATTTGTGGCGTAGCTGTTACAGTCGATATAACTGTCAGAGTAGGCCAGATCCCAGTCGAGTGTCAGCGAGCCGGAAGCGGATGCAGCATCGTCAGAACCGATGCCGGCAGCGCCGCTGCCACCCCTGACGCTCAGCTGTCCGCCCTGGATGTTGAGTGTACCCATGCTTGCAGCACCGATGCCCGACTTGCCGTCGTCGCAGTTGTCGATGGCGATGCGGCCTGAACCTACAACGGTCAGGCTATTGCCCGTACTCAGCTCTATACCCTTCCTGGCGTAAAGCGTCTCACCCGGACGGAGGTGAAGGGTGACATTGCCGCTAACGGTGATACGCTCATCGTAGGTCAGATCTTTGGCAACATAATAATGATCCTCCGTCAATGTAGTGATAGAACTGTTGAGATAAGCATAATCTGTTACGTCAAAGTCAAATTGCTTGGTGCCGTAACAGCCTTTCTCCTCCTTGCCGGTAACAGTCAGCTTGTAGTCTTCGATATCCTTCACCGTGGCTGGAGAGAAGGTGAAGTCGTCAGCCGACAGCACTGTGCCGTCGGTAGCCGTGATAGTAGGAGCGATGACGGCGATGTCGCTGCCCGTGTGCTTGTAATTATCTATGTAGCTGACGGTGCAGGGCATATAGTAGGTGTTGCCATCCACAGCTGTTATCTTCTTGTAGATTTCATTAGCAGCGGTTTGGGCTGTTACGAAGATGCCCTGTGCGCCACCCAATTCCGTGACATAGTAGCATCCGTTGTTTATCGCTATCTTGGTGATATCGCCTGACGCAAAGGAATATAACAGGTTATTGCTGACGGTAACCTCTGACGGAGCGAAGAGGCAGTTTGTAAAGGATGCGTTAGTATCTTCAGTCATCGACTTCTGTCCCAACAGACCGCCGCAGTGGTCGCTGTCGGCACCGAGCAGCTTACCCTTGAAGACGCAGTTCGTAAATGTGGCATTGATGGCATAGCCCATCAGTCCGCCGTGATATGCCCTGCCACTGAAGGTGCTGGTGATTTCAACGGTGCTGCTTACATTCTCCAGCGTAGTGTTCTGTGTACCGTTGCGTCCTACGACACCTCCGGCATGGGTACTGCTGGTAGTGATGGTACCTGTCGTTTTCAGGTTCTTGATGGTGGCACCGTAGGTGTAGTGGAAGGGGGCGGCATACTGTTCGCTTGTCGTGCAGTTGAAGGTCAGCGTGTGACCGTCACCGTCGAAGGTACCTCGGAACGTGTGGTTGCCGTCAGTACCGATCATCGTTGTCACTTCGATATCGGTATTCAGTTTCAGGAACTCGTCTTTATAGCCGCTTGCTGTGCCAGAGTTGACTGCTTCGGCAATGTCGTTCCAGTCTTCCACACTATTAATCATATAAGGGTCAGACTGCGTACCTGTACCTGTTATCTTGCGTGGTACAATCTTCTCGCCGCCGATATTATCGACGGTGGCAAGGGTCTTCTTGTCGCTTAGGCAGAACTGCTTGCCGTCGGTAAAGGCGATGCTGCCCACTGCGTAGCTGTTGCAACTGATATAGTCGTCTTTATTCGTCCAGCCGAGGATTACTGTGCCGCTGGCTGGCTGTCCGGCATCTACACCGATGCCGGCAGCATTCTTACCGCCCGTGATGGTCACTTTGCCGCCGTTGATGGCGAGTATACCCATTGTCAGGCCTCCGATGCCCGACTTGTGGGCTTCGCAGTCGTTGATGACCAGCGCGCCCGGTCCGTTGATGGTCAGGATATTGCCTTCAGGCAGCTCAAAGCCCTTCTCGGCAGTGAGCGTCACGTTCTCAGGAATATTTATCACCACGTGGCCTTCAACAGGAATACGCCATTCAATGGTCAGGTCGTTGTGTATCGTATATTCGCCGGCTGTCAGCGTCTCGCTATTTGTATCGTCTGCCACCATGAAGGGAATGGACTTCGTGCCGAAGCACCTGGTGCCCTTGCTGGTGATGACCTGATTGTAAGCGCCCCTTCCTTGCACAGTGGTATATTTAAGGGTATAGTCCTCATTCGCCGTGAGCGTTGTTCCATCTGCAGTCTGGACAGTGGTGCTGACGGGGATGTCGCTGCCCGTGTACTGATAGATATTGGGGAAGTCGATATTGCAAAGGACATAGTACTGATTGCCGTCAGCCAGCGCCTGTTCCGTGTAGATTTCTCCAGAGGGTACTGAGCCAAAGACCTGCGTACCCTGCGGTTCGCCCAATGCCACGGTGTAATAGTTGTTGTTGCCTACGGAGCATCCGCGCACAATGGTGGCACCGTCGGTGATGGCCGTCTCGCCATCGCCCATTGTCACGTTGGCGGGAGAATAGAACACGTTACTGATGTTGTTGGCAGGGCTGTTACGATAATACCAGCCGACGATTCCACCACACGACGTAGTGCCGTTGGTGGTCAGCAGCCGTCCGGTAAAGGCACAGTCGCTGATGTAGGCTTCCCCATTCAGATGGCCCACAATGCCTCCGTGAGTGCCGTCGCCCGCCACACTGCTGTGGATGACGGTGGCTACGCTACAGTCGCTGACTCTCGTCGTGCCGTCGCCGAAGCCCAGCAAGCCGGCGGCAAACTTCCGGGTGGTATATATGTTGCCCCTCACCTTGAGGTTCCGGATGGTAGCATTGCTGGCACGCCGGAAGGGAGCACAGTATTCCTCGTTGAAAGGCTCGGCGGCAGTACCTCTGTTGAATGTCAGGGTTTTGTCGTTACCGTCGAAGATGCCCTTGAAAGGCTTTCCGTTGGTACCCACCATCTCCGACACCGTAATGTCGGCCGTCAGCTTAAAATACTTGCCGCTGAAATCATAGCCGTTATTGTACATGGCAAGCTCATCCCAGTCTGCCGTGCTGCCTATAGGATAGGGATCGCCCTCCGTGCCTGCATGGTCTTGGAGCCATTGGGGTTTCACGTATGTGACCGAAATGCTGTAATCACTTGGCTCGTCTGTCGGTAAATCGAAAGAATAACTGTAGGCAGCGGGAAAACTAAAGTTCGACACGTGAGTGCCATATTCATAACGAACATTGTTCATTTTCGCCCACGATGACACTATATTCACCTTTCCGCCAGGATGCCATCTGGTGATGGTCTCGCCGTCATAGCCTTGGGCTACACTGCTGCCCTCGGCCCCGTTGTTGGTGATGGTGATGGCGTAGGGGTACTTGACGCCTTTGGCATACACATCCATGCCGCTGTTGTACTCGCTGTCTTGGTACGAGTCAAAGTAGTTCTCTAACTTACCGTCCTGGTCGCCTATGTATTTGCTGCTCTGCTTGTGCTTGTTTTCCACCGAGCCGTAGAAGGTACAGTGCTTCACCGTTCCGTTGTTGCCGCCGACGAGTCCGCCCACACCGCTGTTCTTGGGGTTCGACACCATGCCCGACATGCAGCAGTACTGGATTGTGCCGCTGCTTTCATTCAGGCCGGCAATGCCGCCCAGGTCGGCATCGTAATGGCTGTAATGGCTGCTCTTCACGTTGCCAGTCACCCAGCAGTTTTCTATCGTGCCGTAGTTGTCGCCGCAGATGCCGCCCACCTTTCGGGCATTGCCCACATTGATATCGACGACGAGATGAAGATTGCGCACCTCGCCCGTCTTGCCAATTTCCTTGAATAGCCCCTGACAGTTGCTGGAGGTATTATCGATTTTGATCCTGATGGTGTGGCCATTGACGTTGAATTTGGTTTTCAGTGCTCCGTCAAAAGGCACCCACGAGGTAACCGTCATATCTACATTATTTATAAATAAGTAGTCGCATTCGCAGAAATCGTAACCTTTGAACTTATATGCGACGTCATTCCAGTGGTTTCGGACGTAGGCCATATTTCCAGCGCCCTCAATGTAAACCAAAGGAGGTTCGTCTCCGTCACGGGGTTCAACCAGAGGTCTCATTTCCGATTTGCCATCCCATTCGACTTTCCAATAAGGATACCACGGAAACCATGACTCTGCCCGTACGACAGTACACAGCAGGACGAACAATAATAAAAGGTTCCTTTTCATCTTGTTGAACTCCATTTATTTAATCACGATTTTCTTACCATTATTAATATACACGCCTTTCTGTGCAGGCTTGCCCTGCAGACGGCGACCGTCCAGCGAATACCAAGCCTCACCCCCGGCCCCTCTCTTGTCGGAGAGGGGAGTAGTTACTCCCAGCGTTGAATCATCGCCGTCGAAGCTGATGTTGAATCCGTCTATGCGCGGAGCCGACGTGCCGTAGCCAATCTTGAAGTAGGCGCGGCAGGCACCGATGCTGGCACCGTTCTTCGGATAGTAGAGCTTGTTCTCGCCGCCCATGAGCAGGATGTTATTGTCATCAGCGTCAAACTTCTGGCTGGAGTAGGTTCCGATGAAGCTCACTTGGGTATCGCCCGTGCCGAAGACACAGTTCTTCGTCTCGTTTTTGACCGTCACCTCTTCGAACACTTGGTTGACGAGGTGTTGATTGCCGTTAGCCTCATAGGTGTTTGCATCAAACTTGATGATGTAGGGCACACCGGTTTTGAGTTCTGTGACGGCATCGCCGAAGGTCAGGTTGAGCGTGGTGCCCTCGATGCTGGCAGCAGTGAGCGTGCGGGCCTCAACATTTCTTAATTCGCTGATGTCGTAGTCGAAGGGCAGGCAGAGGGTGTTCCACTTGCCGTCGAGGTAGATGGTGCGGCCATTCAGGGCTACTGCCAACTGCTTGCCGTCGTAGTTCTGCAACTCGGAATCGTTGGTGCCACCCTGGTCATCGAGCAACATGGCAGGAACGATGGTCTTTCCGTCGATATTCTTTGTGGTGGCGATGGTCTGTTCGTCGGCGATGACAAACCTTTTGGCCAGCGTGAAGTCATTGCTGATTACCTTATAGCTGCTGCACTTGACGTAATCGCTGACGGCACTGGTACTGATGGCCAGAACACCGCTGGCATTCTTGTCTTTGTCAGAGCCGATGCCACCAGCGCCCTCTGCACCCTGAATGTCCAGCTGTCCGCCATTGATGGTGAGCTTACCCATGCTCTCGGCACCGATGCCCGACTTGCCTGCGTCACAGTTGTTGACAACCAGTGCGCCGGGGCCCTCGATGGTCAGTGTGTTGCCGCTGCCCAGTTCGATACCCTTAGGAGCATAGAGTGTAGCACCTTTGGCGAGAATCAGTGTGACATTGCCGCTGATGTTGATGCGGTTATTGTTGACCAGGTAATGATACACCTTATAGGTACCTGATGTCAGTTCTTTCATCTCGCTGGTAACAGGGGCGTCCTTGCCCACGGCGAAGACAAAGCTCTTCGAGCCGGTGTAATTGCCCTTGCCGCTGACGGTCAGCTTGTAGTTACCCTCTTCCTTCACGGTGACAGGATCGGTGGTGCAGGTGAAGTCGGTTTTCGGCGAAAGCTCTGTCTGGTCGCGTGCAGTGACGGTGGGTATGATAATGTCGATGTCGCTGTTCGTGTGCGTATAGTAATCCTTCACGTCGCTGATGGTGCAGGGAATGTAGTAGTTCTTGCTGTCGGCAGCCGTCACCACTTTGCTGATTTCGCCAGCAGCGGCTACTGTATCGACCTGTGTGCCGTATGTACCTGCATCGGTGGTCTTGTAGCAGTTTGCATTTACCGTGAGGCTGCCACCCTGCTTCCGAGCGAGGTCGAGATTGGTGGTGCTCTGCTCTTCAGGCATCAGGTAGAGGCAGTTGTCGAGCGTTATCTGCCCGCTATTTTCGCCCCAT
Source organism: uncultured Prevotella sp. (assembly GCA_947165435.1). Lineage (GTDB taxonomy): Bacteria > Bacteroidota > Bacteroidia > Bacteroidales > Bacteroidaceae > Prevotella. The sequence goes on along the minus strand of CAMVAI010000066.1, from coordinate 7,208 downwards.
CCCAGTATGGCACCCCTGCCTTGTGCAGCGTTCAACATCAAGCCGCTGTACACGCAGCCCGTGATGGTAATCTTGCTATTGAGGGCATTGCCCACCAGACCTCCTATGTAATTATAGCCGCTGATGGATCTGGGTCCGGTGATGGTGACCGACGACGTACACTTCTCGATGGTGTTGCCCGACTCGCTGGTTGTGCCGTCGGCATAGCCCACGAGGGATGCGCTGTACCTATGGCCGGTGATTTTGCCTGCCACGTTGAGATTCTTGATGGTGGCATTCTTGATATAGTTGAAGAGTGCGATGCCGTTTTGGAAGTAGCTCTTGATATCGACGGTGATGGTGTGGCCGCCGCCGTCGAAGGTGCCGCAGAAGGGACGGCGATACCTCACGTTGTCCGACCATGCGCCTACCATCTTCGTCACGTCTTTAAGGTTAATGGCCAGCTTCACATACTTGCCGCTATAGTCGTTGCCTTCGTTGATGGTTCTTACGAAGAAGTTCCAGTCGCTAATATCGTCGATAAGGATGGGGTTCGTCTCAGTACCGGTTTTTCCGTAGGGCACAATCTTCACGCCGTTGATGTTCGAGGCATTGGCTTCATCAGACTTGCCGTCCAACATGAATTTCTTGTCAAAGGTGGTTGACGCTACTGCATATTGGCTGCAGTCGATGAAGTCTTCGGCATTTCTCCAGCTGAGTGTCAAGTTACCGCCGGTACCTGTATTAGGACCGATGCCGGGAGCACCCGTTCCGCCTGTGACGGTGACTTGTCCGCTGTTGATAGTCAGTGTTCCCATCGACTTGCCGCCAATGCCCGCATTATTCGCATCGCAGTCGTTGATGACCAGTGCGCCCGGTCCGTTGATGGTCAGGCTGTTGCCCGCAGTCAGCTCAAAGCCCTTCGCGGCAGTGAGTGTCACGTCCTTGAGAATATTTATCACCACGTCGCCCTGGATGGGGATGCGGTCATTGATGGTCAGGGTGTTATGCACAGTATATTCGCCAGTGGTCAGATTTTCATCATCACTTGCATTGCCTGCCACCAAGAAGGGAATGGTCACACTACCCGAGTAGTTGCCTATACCGCTGACAACCAGATTGTAAGTACCCTCGCCTATCACCTCCGCAGGGTCGGTGGTATAGGTGTAGTCGGTATTCGCCGTAAGCGTAGTACCGTCGTAAGCCTTAACAGTGGGATTGTCAACGGTGATGCTGCTGCCGGTGTATTGATACAGCTGGTTAGCCTCGACCGTACAGGGAACAAAGTAAGTTTCCTTTTCCCCGGTGAATGTCACCTGCCTGCTGATGTTGTTAGCGGGTTCACTGCTGTATGCCTGTATGCCCTGGTTGGCAGGCAGATTGCCGGTATTGACAAAATAGCTTTTGGTGATGGGGTACTCCCCGTCTTCCCGAAGACTGCCAATGAAGGAGCCCGAAACCATGCCTGCTGCTACGCTCTCGGGCTTCACGAAAGAATTGCTGATAGTGTAGGTAGAATACTCTGCGATCCCTTCCTTAAAGCCGATCAAGCCGCCACAGTGGGTGCTGCCGGTTGTGGTATTGAAGCTGCCGTCGAACACACAGCTTTCGATGCTGAGCTCATTATAGTTGGCGCCATAGCCTACCAGTCCGCCGTGCCAAGCCTCGCCGCTGACGCTGCTGTTGATGGCAACCGAGCTGCGGCAGTGGTCGAGGGTCAGCTTGCCATACGCGCTGCCCACGATGCCGCCAGCATACTTGCCCTTGGCGGTGATGGCGCCGCCGACGTTCAGGTTCTTGATGGTGGCATCCGTCGTATAGCTGAAGGGTGCCGTGTAGTCACCTCCCGTGTATTTGACAGTCAGCGTTTTGCCGCCGCCGTCGAAGGTGCCGCGGAACGTATTTTCGGCCGTTCCCACCACTGTCGTTACACCACTGATGTCGCTGTTCAGCTTGAGGTGCTGGTCGAAGTAGTTGTTGCCTTGGTTGACGCGATACGCAAAGCGCTCCCACTCTTCAGTGCTGGAAATAATGTAGGGACTTTCTGCTGTTCCATCACCGTCAAATTCAGTAGCTGTCTTATACCACTTGCCGTCGTATTTGACACCCTGCTCGTATGCCGTCAGATGTTTGTACTCCTTCTTCACGTCTCCCAGTCCTGTAGGTACAGTTACGTACATGTCGGCAGGCGTACCTTTCGAGCCTGCTGGAGTGGTCTTGTAGGTATTGCTCATTTCGAGGGTGGCATTGTTTTTTACGAGGTCGAGGTTGCTGTTGTCCTGATTGCTCTGTCTGATGTAGAGGCAGTTCGTGACATTCTGCTTATCGCAATTACCCCATCCAATGAAGGCCGACCTGTCTAAACTATGCAACACACCTGTCATCACGCAACCATCCAAGGCAATGTCACCGTTAAGGAGGTTACCCACGAAACCGGCGGCGCTGTTACCTGCGACTAACGCTTTCACCACGCAGTCCTCAATCTTGTTGCCCGAGCCAAAGGCATTGCCCACCAGAGCGGAGGTGTAGTCTCCTTCCCTGTTATTGAAGGTGCCGGCTACGATCAGGTTCTTGATAGTGGCTCCACAGACCCATCTGAATGGTGCTAACCCCTTGACGCGGAGATCCTTATAATTTCTCTTGTCAACATTGAACGTAATGGTGTGTCCGCCGCCATCGAAAGTGCCTTGGAACGAAGACAGATAGCCACTGCCCACAAAAGGCCTCAGGGTGGTGTCATCTACTTTCAGATCGGATGATGTTGGGCTCCATATTTTTTCATTCACCACTGTCACGGTGATGTCACTCAACAGTTGCACGGTCTTGTCCTTGAAGGTGAATCCGTGGTTGACATAACTGGCAAATTCCTTCCAGTCGGCTTCACTGGAGATATACATAGTACTATTATAAAAATACTTAAAACGATACATGATCGCGTCGCGATACACGTCATACTTAGTTCCGATGTCGCTGATTTCGGTTCCATCATAATCCGTGTAACATTTAGAGCACGCTTTTTTCTGTACACCTATGAAGTCATTGGCTTGCGTGCGGTCTGATTCCACCTTCCCATAGAAGGTGCAGTGCTCAAGCGTTCCCTTGTTTCTGCCCACAAGTCCGCCGACACCGGTGTTTTTAGCGGTGTTCTTCACCGTACCGTCAAAGCAGCAGAATTGGATTGTGCCGCTGCTTTCATTCAAACCGGCAATGCCGCCCAGGTCGGCATCATTTGAAGTGTTGTAGTGGTTGGTCGTGATTGTACCGAGCACCCAGCAGTTTTTTATCGTGCCGTAGTTGTCGCCAGCGATACCGCCCACCTTTCGGGCATTGTTGAAGTCGAAATCGACTTCCAAGCGCACGTCCTCCACAAAGCCATTTTCGCCAATCTCGGCAAACAGGCCCTGGCAGTTGCTGGAGCTTTTGCTGTCGTTTTTGATTTTGATGGTGTGTCCTTTGCCGTAGAACTTGCCTTCAAAGGCATGACCAAACGGCTTCCAATTCACGGCGGTCATGTCGAAGTCGTCATCCAGGTAGTAGGTGTACTTGTAACAGTACCCATCGTTTCCATGAGGTCCGTAACAGTCTCTTACTTCCCAGTTTTGCTGAATGTAGGCCAGTTCGGCTGCCTCGCGAATAAAGAAGATGAAATTCGGAGCGACGCCGTATTCCGCCGGTCTCTTGGTCGTTTTACCGTCCCATTTGTCTGCCCATGCTCCCTGCACGACTGCGCCGAGCAGGAGCATCATGAATAAAAGTTTCTTTTTCATATTTTTATATTAATAGATTTAATTTAGTTTCCTTGCCGCGCTTAAGACTGCAAAATTAAGAAAAGCCCCGCAAACCACCAAGAAAATAGCACGCGCCACCGCAAATTTTGTGATTTCTGAAACTGTTTTGTGAATTCTGTAACTCAGTGGGCCTGTTCGGGGGGGTGACTGCCATTGTTAAAAAACTCAAAAGCCCTGTTTTTCGCGCTTTGCGTTTGGCCGTTTTGTGGAAATTGCTTACCTTTGCTGCAATGTTCGACACGACGAAGGCACGATGGCACCGTTTCCGCGAGTGGCAGCAGCAGCCCCACCGCGTGAAACCCATGTCGCAGGAGGAGCACACATGCCCCACCTGCGGCCGACGCTTTGTGGGCAACTACTGTCCGCAGTGCGGGCAGTCGTCGCAGATTGGCCGCTACTCGCTGCGCAACGCCCTGCTGCTGTTCATCGACGTGTGGGGCGTGGGCAACCGTGGCATGTTCCGCAGCATCCGCGACCTGCTGTTGCGCCCCGGCTACATGATTCGCGACTATCTGTGCGGCATGCAGATGGCCTATTTCCCGCCGTTCAAGATGTTCTTCCTGCTCTTCGCCCTGTCGCTGATTATCGACTCGGGGCTGAACATCAGGGGCATCAACCGCATCGGGTCGCAGGAAAAAGAAATCGAGGCCTACGGCAAGCAACTGACCCACCGGTATGTGGATAACGGACCGACGCCTGATGCCCAGCCTGCCGCCGCCAAGCCCCGCCCCGCTGAGGGGAAGTCCGGCCGCCCTGCCACCGCCGCCGAGGGGAAGTCCGACCGCCCTGCCACCGCAAAACAGAGCCGCAAGGAGCGTCTGAAAGCCGAGGTGCGGCGGATAGACCGGCGGTTAGACGAGTGGACGGACCGCCTCGAGTCGTACCTGCTGCTCTTCATGCTACTGCTCTATTCCGGGCCGCTGTGGCTCATGATACGCCGCTGTCCGGCCATTCCCGACATGCGGTTCTCCGAGTGCCTCGTGGCCATGGTGTATATTGTCAACATGATCAGCATCTACGGCTTCGTGCCCCAGGTGCTGTGCTTCAGCCTGAAGGCCACGACGGCCTGGGGGCTGGCCAGCACGCTGCTCCTGCTGGTGGCCGTCAAGCAGCTGACGGGCTACAGCTACCGGCAGACCGTCTGGCGCGTGATAGCCGCCGTCGTGCCCTTTGTCGGCCTGCTGCTGCTGGTGGCAGCCGTCGTTGTCGGCGTGGAGCTGTGCTATGCGCTCATCACGGTAGGCTGACGTGCGCCTTATCGCCGTAGGGCGTTTTGCTTCGTTTTGCTTGTCAAACGCCGCCCCCTGTCATCGCCCTACGCCACCCTCGCCCCTTGGCTTCACCTGTTCAATGGTCTTATCTCAAATATTTTTCTCCGAATCGCTTGGCGGTTCGGAATTTTTGTCTTATCTTTGCAACGTCACTCTGAGCACTGCGACGTGTCGCGGCCTGCTTGACGGGTGGCAGACATAGAGGAAAGCTGAAAACTCTATTCACGGAACCAAGCAATATCGTAGAAAAAAATATGAAGGGGAAAAAATATCCTAAGATAGAGGAAGAAGACGGCAGCGGTGTTATGATGGCTGCAGAGCCGGCCGTAGCGGTAGATTTCCACCCGCAGGCTTCCTCAGATATTGTCTGTAGTGACGGAGAGGCAGAACATATCCCTTTGGGTATGTTCGGGTTCTACACTGACGACCCTGAGGTGCTTGAACAACGCATAGCCGAGATAGAGGCCGATATGGACGAGATTGATGCCGGCATTGAAGACCCGGAGAAGTGGATTGAGGCTAGCGATTTCTGGGCTGCAATGAGAAAGGAGCATCCATGGCTACAGTAAAATGGCGTAAACAGGCATGGTCACTTTTTAATAGCTATGTGGAGCAGGCCAGAATGGAGTACGGAGAAAAGACAGCCAACAAATTCTTCCAACATCGTTTACATCCGCGACATTTGGGATACAAGAATGAATCCTCTAACTCTTTCACTCCGGTTAAAATAGGCTTGTCACACCAAGTTGCACTATACTCAGAAAGTTATACGCGTTGAGGAACACAAATAAAAAATCTTCCGAATCGCTTGGCGGTTCGGAATTTTTGTCTTATCTTTGCAACGTCACTCCGAGGACTGCGACGTGTCGCAGTCTGCTTGGGGGGGGGTGGCAGACATAGAGGAAAGCTGAAAAGCTTTGTTCCGGCAATCGGTTAATGAAATTATGTTGATAAATGAATATGGGCATTGCTGTTAATAACAACGAAAAGAACATAGTAGCATCCTGTTGGGAGATGTTGCGACCACTCAGCGCAAGAGAAAAACTAGAATTGGTTTCTCTGCTTACTACAGCTGTCCTTGAAGAAGAAAACGGTGAATATGCTGCCACCAAAGCCCGTCGTGTAGCAACAGCTCGGCGAAGATACCCTTCTGCTCCGTCTGACTCCGAGCTGGAAGCTCGGTTCGCAGACAAAAGCAGCCCCGAAATACCAGCTACAGAACCAACGTGGAGGCAGGTCATTAGCGCTAATTCTGGCAAAACAATCAAGCCCGTTGAAAAATGGCTGTAGCAAGAGTGTCGCAAAGGGAAATTGTTGAAGTTCCCTACCAACTTCCTGATGGTAGTGTTAAGCCACACATGGCTTTAGTGCTTTCCACTGACAAACTGCTTATTGCAGAGGATGGTATGTTCTATGCTGTGTTGATTTCTTCTAAGAACTTCAACCCTGAGTTCACTATTGAAATAAAGAATGAATGGCTCAACAAACCATTGTCCAAACATTCTTATTTTGTGACTCATATTGTAACGTATTATCGGACGGACGAAGTCATCCAGTCTTTCAACAACTTTGTGAAGCGTGACTATTTCGACGCCATTATGAACAAGGTTATACTCAGCATGTTCGACATTGAGCTAATGTAACGCTCCAACAACAGCCTACTTCACCTGTTCAATGGTCTTATCTCAAATATTTTTCTCCGAATCGCTTGGCGGTTCGGATTTTTTGTCTTATCTTTGCAACGTCACTCTGAAGGTTACGACGTGTCGCGTCTGTTGAAGGATGGCAGACGCAAAAGGATGATGAAAAAGTCTCAATAAAAAAGAGATACCCTACTGTCGAGTACCTCTTTTTATTTCGTGAAGTTCTGCGGATGTTACTCCTTGCCGGCGATACCGCTGCGCTTCTCCTTGATGCGGGCAGCCTTACCCGTGAGCTTGCGCAGATAGTACAGCTTGGCGCGGCGCACCTTACCGACCTTGTTTACTTCGATGCTCTCGATATTGGGCGACTCCAAGGGGAAGATACGCTCTACACCCACGGTACCCGACATCTTGCGAACGGTGAAGCGCTTCTTCTCCTGATGGCCGCTGATCTTGATGACCACGCCACGATAGAGCTGGATACGCTCCTTAGAACCCTCGATAATTTTGTAAGCGACAGTTACAGT
>CAMVAI010000065.1 GCA_947165435.1 uncultured Prevotella sp. | reverse complement strand
TTCGGGAGATTGGTATAGCACGAAATGTTAAAACCGCCGAAGTCAGGGAAAAAAATACACGTAAACGTTTGCGGAATTGGTCTTTTTTCCGTATCTTTGCCACGGTGAATCACAAAAACCACTATGAACAGCAAAAAACAACACCGCACATCACTGAAAGACTTGGCAGCTGAACTACATGTCAGCATAGCCACCGTCAGCCGTGCGCTGCGCAACTCGCCAGAGATTGGTAAGGAGATGCAGCAGCGTGTGAAGGAATTGGCCAAGCGCCTGAACTACCGTCCGAACCCCTTTGCCCAGAGCCTGCGCAAGGAGGCCCCGAAGATTATCGGCGTGGTTGTACCCAATCTGGTAACCCACTACTACGCCGCCGTGCTCGATGGCATAGAGGACGAGGCACGGCGCATGGGCTACAGCGTCATCAGTGCCAACAGCCATGAGCGGTTTGAGGACGAGTTGCAGGCCATCGACAACTTCATCAGCCTGCATGTCGAAGGCATCGTGGCCTGTCTGTCGCAATCTACCACCGACTACCACCACTATGAAGAGATAGCCGAGATGGGCATCCCACTGGTATTCTTCGGGCGCACGTGTCTGACCGACCGTTTCTCAAGCGTGACGGCCAACGGCGACGAGGCTGCCCAGCGCGCCACGCAGCACCTGATAGACACCGGCAGCCGCCGCATTGCCTTCATCGGCGGGCCGAACCACTTAGACATGGTTCGGCGGCGCAAGCACGGATACTTAGAGGCCCTGCGCGAGAACCGTCTGCCCATAGACCGCGAGCTGGTGGTGTGCAACACGATTGACTACCAAGTGGCCTTGGAAGCCACGGAACGGCTGCTGCGCCGCGACGACCGCCCCGATGCCATCCTGGCCTTCAACGACATCATCGCCTTTGCCGCCTTCACCGCCATCAAGCACTGCGGGCTGCGCATACCAGAGGATGTGGCCCTCATCGGGTTCACCGACGACGTGCATGCCGCCTACGTCACGCCCCGCATGTCGGCCATTGCCGACCAGTCGCACCTGATGGGCGTGACGGCCTGCCGACTGCTGTTGAAGAGCATAGCAGGCGATACGGCGGTTTACAAAGAGATAGTGCCGCAGCAGCTGATTATCCGCGACACGTCGGCCAAACAACGGAAGCCCAGACACCAGTCCCCCAAAAAAGATTCTGAATAGCTCAACGGAATAACTGTCCGAATACCCCAAAAAAGAATATTCGACTATCAAAACCAACAAACCGTCAAGTAATGATACAAAACCAACAAACCGTCAAGTAATGATACGCAAGACCCTCACCACCCTCATACTGACACTATTGCCCGCCGCGCTGCTTGCAGCAGTCATTCCCGACATGAAGTTCCGCCGATTGGACACCCGCGACGGACTGTCGAACTCGCAGGTGAACTGCATCTTCCGCGACTCGCGCGACAATATCTGGATAGGCACCGCCTACGGACTGAACCGCTACGACGGCTACCGCATGAAGACATTCTATTCCGACAAGAACGACACCACATCGATGCGCGACAACTATACCGACCAGATCATGGAAGACGGCAACGGCAAGCTGTGGCTGCGCCAGGGCATGAACTACAGCGTCTATGACCCCGTGACGGAGCAGTTCGAGCGCAACATAGGGCGCGAACTGGAACGCTACGGCATCACCGAGGGTGTGGAGCGTGTGTTCATCGACAAGCACAAGAACATCTGGGTAAAGCTATACGAACAGGGATTCTTCATCTGCGACCCACATTCGCGTAAAGCGAAGCAAATCAAACTCGGGTACGGCAAAGGCGAGCTGAAGCCCAACTACAGCATTTCCGACATGAGAGACTATGCCGACGGCGTGCTGATGGTATCGTATAACGGCGAAATCGTGTATATGAACGGTAAGCGCGGCACCGTGGAGTGGGAAGACCAATGGATGCGCGAGCACGGCGGGCCTGAGAACACCAACTATCGCCTCTTTGTTGACCAGGAAAACAACTTCTGGGTTCCCACCGAGCAGCACACCTATGTATATATGCGCAGCGAGAAGCGGTGGTACGACCAGCTGACGGAGCTGCTGCGCTCACGGGGCATCACCGACGTGCCGGAACAGCTGCTGATATGGGACATCCGTGTGGACCGCCACGGCTGGGTATGGATAGCCACCGACCACGAAGGACTGATTGTTGCCGACCTGAAGGGAGGACAGTGCAAAATATTCCGTAGCAACAAGCTCGACGAATCGACCATCTCCGACAATACACCCAAGCATCTGTACATAGACCCGACGGGCAGCGTATGGATAGGTACCTACAAGAACGGCGTGAACCAGTACGTAGAAGGCCACGCCAGCATCAAGAACATCGAGCTGGGCGACATCAATGCCGTGAGCGAAGACCGTTACGGCCACTACTGGTTAGGCACCAACGACCGGGGCATCATCGTCTATGACCCGCAAAGCGGCGAACAGCTGCACCATTTCACCACTGCCAATAGCGGCATGCTGGGCAACATCGTGGTGGGCACCTGCCGTGCCAGCGACGGCTCCATCTGGTTCGGTTCGTACAACGGCGGACTGACGCACTGTATATTACACGGCCCAGACCCCGCCCAGGCCACCATCGTAAACTATCGTGCCATCGGCGACTCCGATGGTCTGGCCAACAACAACGTATGGAGCATCACCGAAGACAAATGGCACCGCATCTGGATAGGCACCCTGGGCGGCGGCATACAGATGCTCGACCTGAAGACGGGCAAGTTCCGCACGTGGAACACCAAGAACAGCCAGCTGCCCAGCGACTACCTCACGTCGGCGGCATGGATCAAGAAGGGATGGCTGCTCATGGGCACCAGCTGGTACTACTGCTTCCTCAATCCCGTGACCGGCAAGCTGGCCAACCGCGTGATACCCGACAGCAAGGATGTCAGCGTCAGCACCCCCACCACGGTGTGCGTCATGGAAGACAGCCGCGGCCTCATCTGGCAGGGCAGCACGTCGGGAGCCGTGGTCTATGACCAAAAGACGGGACAGGTGGTCTTGCTCGACATGAAGAAAGGACTCTTCGGTTCGAGCGTGGCATCCATTGTGGAAGACAAGTCCCACAATATATGGGTGGTCACCGACCACGGTGTGTCGAAGGTCATCCCCCAGCGGCAGGACGACGGCTCGTGGCAGTTTGTGGTGCGCAGCTATACCAGTCGCGACGGGCTGCAGCAGGGCACGCATAACCAGCGGTCGGCCATAGTTACCCGAGACGGACTGATACTCATCGGCGGACAGGACGGTCTGGACATCATCAACCCCAAGGAGCTTTCACAGACACAGGGAAAGGAGCGCCCCATCTTCAGCGGTCTGCAGCTCTTCGATGCCGATGTTCCCGTAGGCAAACCGATAGACGGTCGCGAGATTCTTGACGAGGCATTAGACGTATGCCGCTCCATCACCCTGCGTCACAACGACCAGTTCACCATCCAGTTAGGCAGCTCTGCCGGCAAGGTGAACAACCGCAAGCGCTTTGTCTATATGCTGGAGGGATTCAACGACAACTGGGTGCGCACGTCGGAGCTGAACCCCAACATCACCTACAACTCGCTGAGTGCCGGCAGCTATACGCTGCGCGTGCGCATGCTGAACGACGACGGCACCTTCGGCAACGAGGAGTCCACGCTCGACATCACCATCCTGCCTCCCTTCTGGCGCACCTACTGGGCGCTGCTATGCTATCTGCTCTTGGCTGTCGGTGCCCTGTGGCTGCTGCACCGCTGGTACACCAAGCGCAACCGGCAGCGTATGGAAGCCGAGACGCTGCGCCGCGAGACAGAGAAGAAGCAATGGATGAGCGAGATACGCATGGAGATGGCCCACAACCATCCCATCGAGCAGCCGGCGGAACAGCCAGAGCCGCAAGGCATAGAGCTGCATACGGAAACAACCGACATGGTAGATTACCTTCGGCAATACTGCCGCTACTACAAGGTGCCGGCCGGCAAGCAGGCGAAGGTCAGCTTCGTGGCTACCGCCCAGCAGGCGAACGTCTGTCTCGACACCGTGGCGTTCAGTGAGGCACTGACCATCCTGCTCAACAATTCCGTGCAATTCTCGCCGGGTGACTGCCGCATCAGCGTCGGTGTGGCGCGCACTGCCGACGACCGTGTACAGGTGCAGGTGGCCGACAACGGCATCGGCATCCATGACGAGTACAAGGCCCATGCCTTCGACGCGATGAAAGGCGAAGAGGGCATCGGTCTGGACCGGGTCCACGACATCGTGACAGCCCACGGCGGCGACATCCGCATCGAGGACAATCCCGGCGGCGGCACCATCTTCGTCATCACCCTCCCCCTCGAACCGGAAGAGGTGATAGAAGATGCCGTCATGATGGAAGACGAATAACACATCCCGCGCAGCACATGGAAGACGAATAACATTACCTAAAACCGTAAATATAAATGAAAACACTGAGGGCATGGCTTGGTATAAGCCTATTTGCGGTGGCACTGTCTGCCGCAGCAGCAGATTATACCGTCAACGGACAGTACGTCACGATTCCCGTCAAACAGCCAGAGACAGACGGGGCAAAGGTAGTACGCCTACAGGTGGTGGGCGACCGCATTATCCGTGTGCAGGCCACCTCTGAAGGCCAGCTGCCTGAGAAGCAAAGCCTGATGATTGTGCAGCAAACACAAAAGCCCCGTTTCGCTGTCAGCGAGAACGACGGCACCGTGACGGTGAAGGCCCAAGGGGTGACCGCCCGTGTGGACACCCGCACGGGGCGCATCGAATTCTACGACCAGGGCGGTCGCCTGCTTCTGAAGGAAGCCGAGAGCGGCAAGCGTTTCAAGCCCTTCCGCGTGCCCGACCGTGAGATAGGTGTCGATGTGGCCAAGGTACCCGAGGCCCGGCGTCACGGTCTAACCTGGCGCATGCTGTTCGACAGTCCGAGCGATGAGGCCTTCTACGGTCTGGGGCAGCACCAGTCGGAAGAGCTGAACATGAAGGGGCTGAACGAAGACCTGTTCCAATACAACACCAAGGTCAGCATTCCCTTCGTGCTGTCCAGCAGGCACTACGGACTGCTGTGGGACTCGTACAGCTACTGCCGCTGGGGCAACCCCGACGACTACCTACAGTTAGGCCGTCTGTTCAAGCTCTACGACAAACAGGGGCGCGAAGGCCACCTGACGGGCACCTATACCGACAAGGACGGGCGGTGCATCGTGCGCCACGAAGACTCGCTCTACTATGAGTACGACTGCCCTGCCGCATCCGAACTGGCCAACAGCACCGAGCGCGGCGGCATCAAGAACCTGCCGAAAGGCTTCAACCTGAACGGCTCTACCGTGGTCTATGAAGGCTTCATCGAACCCGCAAAAGACAAGCTGTATCATTTCATCCTCTATTATGCCGGCTATATCAAGGTGTATATCGGCGGCGAAGAGGTGGTGGCCGAGCGGTGGCGCACGGCATGGAACCCCAACACCTATAAGTTCCGCAAGCACCTGGAGAAAGGCCACCGCTACCAGCTGCGCGTAGAGTGGCGGCCCGACGGCGGTGTGAGCTACTGTGGCTTGCGGGCCTCGGCACCCCACCGTGACCAGCACAAGCTCTCGGTATGGAGCGAGATGGCAAAGGACATGGACTACTACTTCATAGCCGGCAAGAACGCCGACGAGGTCATCAGCGGCTACCGCACGCTGACCGGCAAGGCCCCCGTCTATCCCAAGTGGGCTTTGGGCTTCTGGCAGAGTCGCGAGCGCTACAAGACCAGCGGCGAGATAGAGCAGACGCTGGCCGAGTTCCGCCGTCGGCAGATACCCATCGACAACATTGTACAAGACTGGAACTACTGGCCCGAAGACCAGTGGGGCTCCCACCGCTTCGAGGCTTCGCGCTACCCCAATCCGCAGGCCATGATAGACAGTGTACACCAGATGGGCGGGCGCTTCATGATCAGCGTGTGGCCCAAGTTCTACTGCAACACCGACAACTACAAGGCCCTCGACGGCAAGGGATGGATGTACCATCAGGCCGTGGCCGACGACATCCACGACTGGGTGGGCCCGGGCTACGTCGGCTCTTTCTACGATGCCTACGATGCCGGTGCCCGCAAGTTGTTCTGGCAGCAAATGGACGAGAACCTTTACAGGCCCAACAGACGCTCCCCCCAGACCCTCCATCGCAGGGAGGGGAGTAATTCCCTTATCGACGCCTGGTGGATGGATGCCTCCGAGCCTAACGTCCGCGACTGCACGCCGATGTGGTATCGCAAGGCACTCTGCGGACCTACGGCCTTGGGCACCAGCACGGAATATTTCAATGCCTACAGTCTGGTGAATGCCGATGCCATCTACAACGGACAGCGCGGCGTCAACCCCCACCAGCGCGTCTTCCTGCTCACCCGCAGCGGCTTTGCCGGTTTGCAGCGCTACTCGACAGCCACGTGGAGCGGCGACATCGGCACCCGCTGGGAAGACATGCGGGCACAGATGACGGCAGGCCTCAACTACTGCCTGTCCGGCCTGCCCTTCTGGGGCATGGACCAGGGCGGCTTCTGCGTGGAGAACCGCTACATGCAGGCACAGGGCGAATACGAGCGCACCGGCATCGAGAACGAAGACCTGCGCGAGTGGCGCGAGCTGCAGGCTCGCTGGAGCCAGTTCGGCTGCTTCATCCCCCTGTTCCGCGTGCATGGCCAGTGGCCATTCCGCGAAATCTGGAACCTGGCTCCCGACCGTCATCCTTGCTACCGTTCGTTTGTCTATTACGACAAGCTGCGCTACCGGCTCATGCCCTACCTCTACTCCATGGCTGGGTGGGTACACCTGACCGACTACACGATGATGCGCGCCCTGGTGATGGACTTCGGCGACGACCCACACGTGCGCGACATCAAAGACCAGTGGATGTTCGGCCCGTCGCTCATGGCCTGTCCCGTGGGCTACTACAAGGCCCGCAACCGTTCGGTCTATTTCCCCGAAGGGCGCGGCTGGTACGACCTATATACGGGTGAAATGGTCATGGAGCGCGGCTCGCAAGGCGACAGCATAGCGGTGAATAGCCAATCGGACCATCGAAAATCGGTCAATCGTCAATTAATCGTCGATGCTCCTTACGAGCGCATCCCCGTCTATGTGCCCGAGGGCAGCATCATTCCCTTCGGACCCGCGCTGCAGTACACCGACGAGCGGCCTGCCGACACCCTCACGCTGTATGTCTATGCAGGGCGGGATGCCGACTTCACACTGTATGAAGACGAAGGCACCAATTATAATTACGAAAAGGGTAAGTATGCCACCATCGACATCCACTACGACGAAGCCACGAAGACCCTCTCCTTCGGCAAGCGGCAGGGTCGTTTCGACGGCATGCTGACGAAACGCTGCTTCCGGGTGGTGTGGGTGACGAGGGATGCCCCGCAGCCGCTTGACATCGAGGGTGTGAAGGCACGCGAAGTGATTTACGACGGCAAGACTGTCAGTGTGACACTATCCTGAGGTATCAAAAAAACAACCCGCACATCTATATATAGGAAATGATTATCCGCATGTATCCGACAGACGGCCTGAAAGGGAGCAATGAGTAATTTCCGTGGAGAGGCCACTAATTTTCGTGGAGAGGCTGGTAATTTATTTGATCCGCAGACACATCATCGTGAGGTCGTCGTTGGGTTCGGCACCGCGGCGGTGCTGCTCCACGGCCTCGCGGATGGTTTCAACGGTCTGGCGGGCCGACAGTGTGTGCGTCTTGTTGACGATGGCCAACAGGCGGTCGTCGCCGAACTGCTGCTGCCGCGTGTTCTCCGCCTCG
Source organism: uncultured Prevotella sp. (assembly GCA_947165435.1). Taxonomy (GTDB): domain Bacteria; phylum Bacteroidota; class Bacteroidia; order Bacteroidales; family Bacteroidaceae; genus Prevotella. The sequence goes on along the minus strand of CAMVAI010000065.1, from coordinate 13,807 downwards.
TTCAGTCCGTCGGTATAGACGAATATCTTCTTACCCCTGATGTCGTCTATGCGCTCGCCCACATAGTCGAGCTGCGGCCACAGTCCGATGGGGGCATTAGGCTCTACGTCGATGAAGGCATTGTCTATCACGGGCGGGTTATGGCCGGCATTGCAGAAGTAGAGACGACCGTTGTCAAGGTTCACTTTTCCTATGAACATGGTGATGAACATGCCGCTGTCGTTGTTCTCCGTCAGGTCGCTGTTCATCTGGGTGGCTATCTCGTGCGGCTTCAGGTGCTGCTTGGCCAGCGCACGGAACAGACGGGCCGCCTGGGCCATGAAGAGCGAGGCGGGTATGCCCTTGCCGCTGACGTCGCCTATGCAGAAGTACAGGCGATTGTCTTCGAGCAGATAGTCGTACATGTCGCCGCCCACGGCCTTGGCGGGCGACATCAGTCCGTACATGTCGATGTCAGGCCGCTCGGGGAATACGCGCGGCACCATCGACATCTGTATGTCGCGGGCAATGCGCAGCTCGCTGGCCATGCGCTCGCGCTGGGTGGTATGCTCCTCCAGCTGGTCGTAGGCCTCGCGCAACTTCTGCATCTGCTGCTGGCGGCGGTGCAGATAGAATATCAGGTAGGCGATGGTCAGCAGCAGAACGGTGCCGACGGCCAGCATGATGACAAGGCGGGTGCGCTCCGTCTCTTGCTGGGCGGCCATCTTCGACTTGTATTCGTTCAGCCGTGCCACCTGTATGCTGCGGTCCAGACTGTCGTTTTGCAGCTTCATGGCGGCATTGGCCAGCTCCATGGTGGCGTTCTCCAGCGAGAGTGCGGCAGTCTCTGCCTCCAGGCGTTGCTGCTCCAGTTCGCTCTGTATGTGCTCCAGCTGCAGCTGCTGGTTGCTCAGCCGCAGGTTTTTGGCTTCCAGCTCCACGCGCCCCATATCCATGGCTGCCGTCATCTCCATGAGCAGGTGGCTGTTGCGGAAGGAGTTGATGGAGTCGCGGGTCTTCATGTATTTCTGTTGTGCGATATAGGCGTTGCGGTAGTTTCCCTGGCGCTTATAGATGATCTGCTGTAACTGCAGGCGGGTCATGGGGGACGTTATCTTGTCCGATTCGTCGAGCGCTTCCTCGTAGCGCTTGTCGTTGATGAGTTTCCAGCACTCCACACGCGGGCCGTAGATGCCGTCGCGCCCAACCGCGGCCTTCACCTTCTCACGCTCGGCATACACCTGGTTGAAGCGCTCTATGTATTCCTTGGCACCTATGGTATAGTTGCTCGTGTCGGCAATGGCCAGACACTTAATCGACAAGGCGTTCAGCCTGTGGCGCGGCTCAATGCCGGGTTCCTTCAGGGCTTGGTCGGTATATTTGATAGCTTCCAGCGGGTGCTGCTTGCTGTATTCCGTCTTGGCCAGTTCCAGGAAAGAGGCCACGGCATTCTCGTGCGGCAAATGCTGCTTCTGGTATTCGATGGCTTGCAGCAGGTGTTTCTGCGCCTCGTCGATGTTGCCCATCATGTAGAGAATGGCACCGATGACGTGGGTGCCCGAATAAATGCCGTACTTATGGTTGTGGGCGGCGGCATACTCCTGCATCTCGCGGGCCATTTGCAGCCCGCGGTTGCGCTTCATGCGGTTGGCCATGAAGTTGGCCTGATTGGCCCATGTGCGGTAGAACGTGCGCTCGTCGCCGGCCTTCAGTGCAAGCTCTTTCAGCCGGTTGGTCACGGTCATGAATTCGGCCTCCTGTGTCTTGCGCGTGCTGTACATGTCGTACATCTGCTTCTGCAGCTGCTTGATATCGTCAGAAGCGACAGCCTGGGCCTTGCCGGGGGTGGCAAGGCTCAGGCTGAGCAGCCAGAGGGCCAATGTCGTGAGCACTTTCAGGTTCATGTCTTGCGCAGTATCAGTTGCAAAGATACGACTAAAAGCGCAAACAACAAAGGAAAAGTGCTTTTTTTAACTAAAAACCTACCGGTAGCACTCGAAGATGCGGTCCACGGTGCTGCGGTTCATCTTTTCGGTGACGAGGCTCACCAGCGCCACGACGGGGAATCCGCCCACCATGGCGATGGCTCCGCAGTCGATGGGGTTGACGGGGTTGCCCATGAGCATGTTGACCACCGTGATGCCGACCCCCCAGCAGAAGCACGCCCACACCGACGCCGTGGTGACGCCACGCCAGTAGAGGCCGAGCATGAACGGAGCCAGGAAGGCCCCGGCCAGTGCGCCCCACGAGATGCCCATCAGCTGGGCAATGAACGTAGGCGGGTTGAGGGCTATCATCAGCGAGATGACGATGAAGAAGACGATGAGCACGCGCATCACCACCACCTTGCGGCGCTCGATGTGCTCGGCCACCTCGTCGTCGATGCTGCCTTCCTGCACCTCGCCGGGCAGCGACTTCTTGTCGCGGTAGATGAGGTCGAGGGTCATGGTCGAGCTGGACGTGAGCACCAGCGAGGCCAGTGTGGACATGGATGCCGACAGCACCAGCAGCACCACGAGGGCTATGATGACGTCGGGCAGCGTGACGAGCATCGAGGGCACTATCGAGTCGAAGGCCAGCCTGCCGTTGGGCAGTACGGGGGGCATGCCGAACAGGCGTCCGAAGCCTCCGAGGAAATAGCAGCCGCCGGCCACGATGAAGGCGAAGACGGTAGAGATGATGGTGCCGCGACGGATGGCGCTCTCGTCGGTGATGCTATAGAACTTGCCCACCATCTGCGGCAGTCCCCAGGTGCCGAGCGAGGTGAGAATGACCACGCCGAGCAGTCCCCACGGGTCGGGTCCGAAGAGGTCGGCAAAGCCGCCGTTCGCCGCCGGGTCGGTGTCGGAGGGCAGTGCTGCCATCTTCTCTACGGCCACGGTCAGCCCGCCCTGTGTGTTCAGCACGGCGGCAATGACGACGACGATGCCGAAGAGCATGATGACACCTTGCACGAAGTCGTTCATGGCCGTGGCCTTATAGCCGCCGAGGATGACATAGACGGCGGTGAGGAAGGCCATGATGATGACGCAGTATTCGTAGGGGATGCCGAAGCCCATCTCGAACAGGGTGGATATGCCTTTATACACGCCTGCCGTATAGGGGATGAGGAACACGAAGGCGATGATGCTGGCCACGACGCGCAGGCCCTGGCTATCGAACCGCGTGCCGAAGAAGTCGGGCATGGTGCGGCTCTCGATGTGCTGCGTCATCAGCTTCGTGCGGCGGCCTAACACGAGCCATGCCAGGAGCGAGCCGATGACGGCATTGCCCACGCCAATCCACGTGGACGACAGGCCGTATTTCCAGCCGAACTGTCCGGCATAGCCCACGAACACCACGGCCGAGAAATAGCTGGTGCCGTAGGCGAAGGCGGTGAGCCACGGCCCTACGGAGCGTCCGCCGAGCACGAATCCATCTACGCTGCTGGCCTGCTTGCGTGAGTACACGCCGACACCCACCATCACGGCCAAAAAGATGAGGGTCAGGATAATTTTTATAATCATTGTGGTTGCTTTTTTTTAAAAGGCGGGATAACGGGATAACGGGAAACGGGATTACGGGATTACGGTATAACGGGATAACGGGATTACGTGATTACGGTATTACGGGATAACGTTGTTACGGAATAACGCCGTTACGGGATAACGCCGTTGCCTTATTTCTTTTTCTTTCCGGTATAGTCGAAGCGTATCTGCATCTGCGCCATGATGGAATGGTTGGCACCGTGGACGAACTGGCCGCCCTGGGTGTAGGCGCTCTTATAGACATACTGCAGCTGCACGCGGCACTTCTTGTAGAACCAGTATTGCAGACCGGCTATCACCTTGTGCTGGTCCATGCCCAAGGAGGTGTTGAAGTTGAAGAAGTCGTAGCTGCCTACCACATCAAAGCCCTTGCCCAAGGGCACGTTGCCCGTCACGTAGGCACCGCGGCTGGTGGCGCTGCCGTCCTTGCCTTCTATATATTCGCCGTGCAGATTGAGCGACTTCGACTTCCAGTCGGCACCCACCGACCAGCGGTTGCGGCGGTAGTTGTCGCCAGGCTGGATGTCGGGATTATAGACAGAGCTGGCCACGGCATGGCCGCGACCTATCTGGCCCGTAGCCAGCAGGTTCAGGCCGCTCACGGGGCGGTACTCCAGACGGGCTATGAAGTCTTTCTCCTTGTTGCCGTCTTTCTTGTTCACGCCCTGTCCGTTCATCACCTGCAGCTCGTAGCGCAGCTTGCCGTTGTTGGTCTCGCCGAAGAGCGACAGTCCCAGGTCGCGACCGTACTGCACGCCCATCAGGGGGTCGCTGCCGCAGCCGGCCAGGAAGGTGACACCCTCGGAATAGACGTCGATGGCCTCCATGGAGGTGGGCGACAGGGGGTTCTCTATCGACAGACCATTCTTGAACTGGCCCAGGCGCACGGTCAGTGCCTTGTTACGCGTGAGCCGGTAGTCGGTGTAGAACTCCTGCACGACGCTCGAGAAGTCGTGCATGAAGAGGAACGACCACCGGTCGGTAATCCGGGCATTGGCCCAGAAGATGACCCGCTTCAGCTCGAAGCTCTGCGTGTCTTCATGGCCCTTGTGGGTGTAGTTGAAACCGCCCTGGGCATAGCCGTGCAGCTCGATGCGGCTGGCCAGCTCGTCCATCAGTCGGTTGATTTTGCTGCCGCTCTGCTCCTGGCCCATGGCGGCGGTGCTGCTCATGGCAGCGAGAGCCACGGCAAGCGCGGCTTTCATCGTCATCTTTCTCATGATGCTTTTGTATTGGTACTTATTGTTTCATTGTTTTGTGGGTTTGACAATATATTGCTGGTAATAGCTGATGAGCAGGGTCGTCAGCGGCAGGGCGATAATCATGCCAAGAATGCCCAGCAGCGAACCCCAGATGGAGAGCGACAGCAGGATGATGGCTGAGTTGAGGCCCGTCACGCGGCCCATGATTTTCGGCGTGAGCACCGTGTCCTGAATCACCTGGACCACGGCAAACACGACGAGTGCTCCAAACAGGACGACCCAGAAGCTCTGACCGGTGTCGGCAGCCTTCACCACGGCCAGCAGGATGGTGGGCACGAAGCCCAGCAGCTGCAGGTAGGGCACCATGTTCAGCAGTCCGATGAACATGCCCAGGGCAATGGCCATGGGGAAGCCGATGATGAGGAAACCGATGCTGAACAGCACGCCTACGCACAGGGCCACCGTGGCCTGACCGCGGAAGTAGAGGTTCATGCCGCGCTCCACGTCGCCCACCAGCTTGACGGCATAGTGGCGGTAGCGCTCGGGCAACAGCTGCGGCCACCCGTGGGCTATCTCCTCATAGTCCAGCAGGATGAACAGCGTGTAGAGGGCCACCATGGTGAGCGAGAAGATGCTCGACACGATGTTGATCGACTGCACGATGACGTCCCACACCTTCGGCACGGTCTGCTTCACTGCGTCAACGAAGCCTTCCTGCGTAATGAGGGCCTTCACCTGGTCTTCCGTCACATGGTCATGGATGAAGTCCTCAATCAGGTTGGGAATGTTGCTCATCATGGCATGGTTCTGAACATACGCCAACAGCAGTTCCTTCACCCGCAGGCCTTCGGTGAGCATGGGCGGAATCATGACCATGAAAAGCCCCGTCAGCACGGCACCCACCACGATGAATGCGCTCAAAATGCCCAGGATGCGGTACTTCATACGGCACCGGTACTGGAAAAACTTCACTAACGGGAACATCAGGTAGGCAGCCAGCCACGCCACGAAGAACGGCAGCAGCACCGAGCTCAGCCTGTTGAGCAGCATCACCAGACCCACCACGAGGGCTACTCCAAGCATGCCGCGCACAAAGCTGTCGAACGTAATCTCCTTCTGTGCCATTGTGTCCTTATAGGTTATATATTGTCGCCTGCAAAGGTAATAGAAAATATAATAAACGCCAAAAAAAAGTAAAAACAATTTACGGCCAACGGCAAATATTTACATTTTTGAAAGATGACACACCCGCAAAACAATCATTATTAGTGGCCTCTCCACGATCACCAAGAGCCTCTCCACGAAAATTAGTGGCCTCTCCACGATCACCAAGAGCCTCTCCACGATCACCGGGAGCCTCTCCACGATCACCAAGAGCCTCTCCACGATCACCGGGAGCCTCTCCACGAAAATGAATGGTCTCTCCACACCTCTTGGCAAGTCCCGTCTTTTTGGTCGGATTTCTAATTTTTCTAATCCGACATCCGCGCAAAAATCCGCGATTTCATCGGGATTTTCTATACCAGGAAAACATCCCGCACATCCCGCACATCTCGCACGTAAAAAACTTTCAACAGCCCCAGAGCTTACGTGCGAGATGTGCGGGATGTGCGGGATGTCGGGATGTTAATAGTTATTATTATATTTAAAGGTGGACAAAACGATACGCTTTCTGCACGTTTTGTCCACCTGTCCACACCTCGGGCGGAAACAGTCACCATCGGTTCTGCTGCGCCTTGGTTTTTACCAGCCGGGGGCATCCGGCACAACGCTCTCGATACCCTTGCTGAGACCTACGCGCTTGCGAATCTGGTTGACATAGGTCAGCACGTCTGTCAGGTTGCCCGATTGTTAGTGGGTCAAGTGCCTGTGAACATGATCCTCTTGAGCCAAATACCCTTTTTACAAACCAATTATCCATCTTTTGAAGAACGGGTCTTCTATCTCATAACCTGTTACACGTATTACATACCCGTTTTTCATCAACCGCTTTATTCCGCTGAATGAAGTACTTGTGGCCACTTGGCGATTCTGCAAAGGGTTGATGCCCTTACTCAAGTTCATCATGATAGAGCGGTCGGTAAGGTTAAAGTTCAGCCAGAGACGTTCAAAATCCAAGTCATGCGAACGCACGATATTGGTGATAGCCTCCGCTACACCCCCATCAACCAGCCCTTCGTAAGCTTACAAACAAACGACAAAGTTTATGCGAATTTTTTCGTTGCGATTTTTTTCGCAAACCACGCAAAAGATCGGATTCTGTGCGCTAGGTCAATATATTCACTTGTCGTCTTCATCGAATTGGTGCTATAACTCGTCAACGTTGCAAAGATACACAATATTCTGGAAACTCCCAAATGAATCATGAAAAAAAGAAACCCCAGCAAATAAGAACGCTTTGCGCTCTATCCACTGAGGTCTCTGAATGTTAGCTGTTCAAGTGCCTGTCACCGTGACCCTCGTGCTTAAGTTTTTAGTCACCACTTTTTATCCTCTGTTCTAATCAAAACTTGAGTTCAGGTCTTGAAAAGTTGAATTTCCCATCTTAATGCCAATAGAACCATCTTCACGCTCTGTCAGATTAAAATTATACACATAATTAGTTAGAGGTTTGTATTTAATCTTGGTTGTAGCCTCAACACTATAGGCCGTTAGCGTTCGTTCTGTTTTCTACTTCATCGGCAATATGGGTTTAAAGGGTTAGACGTGATTATCTGTAATATATTGTTTTATCTTTTCTATTAACTGTCTTGTGGGGTCGATATATGGTGTCAATTTTTCTTCGTCTGCTTCGAAGAAACAATTATAGTCTGCATTGTCACGCATGATGACCAAATCTGAGAGAAGCGAGCCATCTTTTTTTGAGAATATCTCCGTCTTTACATAATGCTCACCAAACATGGCCAATATACCCCGATGGCTTTTCACGTGATAGCCATCATTCACCAGCAGAGCTGACATTGCATGAAAGAGTGCATAATAAAGACGATTAGCAGCAGTTTCCCATTTTGCTTCTTTGGAACAGAAAAGTACATCGTCGAAGGTTCTGTCTGCCTTTTCCAGTTCGCGACAGACAATGATTTGACGTTCGCTTTCACTAAGACTCATACAGCACCTCCTTGTCTTTCTCTACATTATAATAAAACATGGCGTGAGGACCGTTAAACCATTCATCTTTTGTATATGCATGAGGACGAATGTCTGCACCCAAATCCCATCCTGTCAATACGAAAGGATAAGAATAATGGTCAAAGTCTTCGTATTTAAGCTTCGGCTTGTCAAGCAACAATAGGAGATCCCAGTCGGAATCCTCATGAAAATCGCCGCGAGCACGCGAGCCATAAAGATATACCGTGCTGCCTTTTGGCAACACGCTAGCAGCGGTCTCTTTGATTCGATTTATTACTTGCTCTTTATCCATAATGCTATTATCTTTGCTGCAAAGATACACAATATTCTGGAAACTCCCAAATGAATCATGGAAAAAGAAACCTCAGCAGACAAGAAACACTTTGTGCTCTATCCACTGAGGGTTAAAATGTGAACGGGCCAAGCGGCTGTCCTCTTGACTAATGATTTATATAGCTTTATTTTATGAATATTTTTATCGACTCGCCGTTATCTTTATGAATAATATTAATACCTTTACGTAAGCCATTATTCAAATGACCATTAATATCATAATACTTCTGTTTAGAATCAGAGATACTTGTCGTATCAACATTTTTTATACCCGTTATCTCATCCATCTCGACAATATTCTTGAATCTGCTCCAATAATCAGTATTAGCATATTTTGACCTAGTACCATAAGGAACGTAAAGTGTTTCTGTATACGTGAAAGTTGCATACGGTATATTAAAGGGTTCTTGTATATAACTCCTTACAACCTTCAAGTTCATTGCCGACCTATACATCGTAAAGGCAAATTTTCCAATACTTCTGACATCAGACGGAATATCAATTTCAGTAAGTGCTGTACACCCTTGAAATGCACTCTCTCCAATAGATGTTACTTTCTGAGGAATCTTAATAGAAGTTAGCCCGGTGCAGTCCTGAAACGCACCATCGCCTATGCTTTCAACAGATTCTGGAATAGAGATTTCTTTCAACGAGCTGCACCCTTTAAAAAGATAATCGGATATGGCGGTCAATCCCTTTGGGAGTTGGATATTTTTCAGGCTAACACATCCGTCAAAAGCGTTGTTATTCAACTTACTTAATGTACTTGACAAGTCTATAGTTTCCAAGCTCGTACAGTTCTGAAAGGCAGAGTATGATATAACTGACAAAGTGGATGGCAAGTTGACTATCTTCAGATTTGCGCAACCAACGAACAGCCATTGACCTAATTCGACAACACCTTCTGGTATATTAACTGACTCGAGGCCTTCGCAACCATAAAAGGTATAGCCTTGCGTGGATTTTTTTCCATTAATCTCCAAATCAGCAGGAAAAGTGACAGTTCTTACCTCTTCATTGTTCAAGTACAGATGATGGGCTATAGACAAGGGATTTTGGTCATAGTTCCCAAATTCTATCCTACACCAGGCAGCGATGTCTTTAATATGAACTGCCTTTAATCCTGTACAACCACTGAAAGGATTAGAACCATAATGACCGATTTGCGTTACTGTTGAAGGTATATGAATCTCTGAAAGGCTCTCGCAGTTTTGAAATGCCCAGGAACCTATAGAAAGAAGACCCTCGGAAAGAGAAACCGAAGTCAACTTCTTGCAATCCTTAAAAACCATATTAGACAGACTTTGAACTCCAGAAGGGACATTGATACTTACTAAACTGGTACATCCACGAAAAGCTTTTTCATTGATAACTTGTACGCCATCAGGTATTATCACAGACGTAATATTCACACAATCCTCAAAAGCCTTTTGGGCTATACTTACCGTCTTGTATCCCTGAACGTATTCTGGAATTGTTATCACACCAGATGTGTATTTATCAATAGCATCCCTGTCAACAGAGCATGTCTTATCTTCCTCACTCGCTATCTTGAATTTCATTTCAACATTCTCTATTGTCTTTGCTACTAATGGGTCACCACTTGCACTCCACAATGACAAAGACGAAAGAAGCAAACTTGTCACAAAAAGTAATCTGTATTTCATAATTAAAATAAAAAAAAGGCGGAACCATTCGATGCTTATTGAGACTCCGGTTACCGCCAAGTGACCTGCACAAAAACAAGCACGAATAGCCCACGCCTTATGAGCGTGAACCTTCGACTGCTTGTTCTCTTTGTGCGAATGATTTGGCGGTATTCGAGTCACAAGAACAAGAGCGAGAAGCTCAATATCTATGTATAAGTTCGAACAGAAACGCTGATCTGTAAGTTAATAATTTTGTTGTTTAATTAAAATCTCTGTGGCCTTTGAGACTAAGCCTCAACACTATAGGCCGGTTAGGTTCGTTCGTTTTGTTTCTACTTCATCGGCAAAATCGTTTAAAGGGTTCGACAATAAGTTTTCGACTGCAAATATAGCAAATAATTCTGAAAGAAAAAGGGAAAGTCAAGAAAATGTTGTACTTTTGCAGCATAAACACAATCTAAAAACATTTTAACTTTAAATAGAAAGGAAAAAGACAATGAACATTTCAAAAAAGATGCAAGATGCGTTTAACGCACAAATCACAGCTGAGCTGTATTCATCAAACCTCTATCTCGAGATGGCCTTCTGGTTCCGCAAGGAGGGCTGGAAAGGTTTTGCCAACTGGATGTTCGACCACTCGAACGAAGAGAAGGAGCACGCCCTGAAGATGGCCGACTTCGTACTGAACCGTGGTGGCGAGGCCCAAGTAACGGCTATCGATGCTCCTGAGAACGACTTCAATGACCCTAAGGACATTTTCGAGCGCACGCTGAAGCACGAGATGTGGGTGACAGAGAAGATTAACGAGTTGGCTGACGTGGCTGATGCCGAGCACGACCGCGCCTCCATCAACTTCATCGACCAGTTCATTGACGAGCAGGTAGAAGAGGAAAAGACCGTCCGCGACATCCTCAACCTCTTCCGTCATCGTGACGGCCACACCGTTGCCACCATCGACGACATCGTAGGCAACGTGAAGAAAGAGTAAAGGGTTTTGCATTAACGCCCCTTGCTTGTTTTCCAGCAAAAAGAGCGCCACAGAAACATTTCTGCGGCGCTCTATTATTATAATTAAGGTGAATCTCCTTAGTCGGCCATCTTGGCCTTCAGCATCTCGCGGTTGAGGCGGGCGATGTTCGAGATGGTCTCGTTCTTCGGGCAAACGGCCTCGCAGGCACGAGTGTTGGTGCAGTTGCCGAAGCCGAGCTCGTCCATCTTGGCCACCATGTTCTTCACGCGGCGGGCAGCCTCTACGCGGCCTTGCGGGAGCAGGGCGAGCTGGCTGACCTTCGACGACACGAAGAGCATGGCAGAGCCGTTCTTACAAGCTGCTACGCAGGCACCGCAGCCGATGCAGCTGGCGCAGTCCATAGCCTCGTCAGCATCCTCCTTGGGGATGAGGATGGCGTTGGCATCCTGAGCCTGACCCGTGCGGATGGTGGTGTAGCCACCGGCCTGGATAATCTTATCGAAGGCATTGCGGTCAACCATACAGTCCTTGATGACGGGGAAGGCAGCCGAGCGCCACGGCTCGACGGTGATGACGTCGCCATCGTTGAAGCGGCGCATGTAGAGCTGACAGGTGGTGGCACCGCGCTCCGTCTTGCCGTGAGGCGTACCGTTGATGTAGAGTGAGCACATACCGCAGATACCCTCGCGGCAGTCGTGGTCGAACACGAAGGGCTCCTTGCCCTCGTTGATGAGCTCCTCGTTCAGGATGTCGAGCATCTCGAGGAACGAGGTGTCATCGGGGATGTCGTGCATTTCGTGGGTATCGAAATGTCCCTGGTCCTTGGGGCCGTTCTGGCGCCAGAACTTTATTGTAAATGAAATATTCTTTGCCATAGAAAAATAGCCTCACCCCCAGCCCCTCTCCGATTGGAGAGGGGAGTGGTTACTCTTGCTGTTCCGCTTTCGCAGAGGGGCTGAAAGTGAGGACTTCATTTTATTTGTTATTATTCTATTTATTTTTAGCAGAACTATCTACTCCCCTCTCTACTCGGAGAGGGGTTGGGGGTGAGGCTTTAGTTCTTATAGTTACGTGTCTGTACCTTGATAGCCTCGTACTCCAGCGGCTCCTTGATGAGCTCAGGCTCGTTGCCCTTGCCCTTGTACTCCCAGCAGCCTACGTAGAAGTAGTTCTCATCGTCGCGCTTGGCCTCGCCTTCCTCCGTCTGGTACTCCTCACGGAAGTGACCACCACAGCTCTCATTACGAGAGAGGGCATCGAAAGCCACGAGCTGACCCATGGTGAAGAAGTCGCGCAGGTGGATAGCCTTGTCAAGCTCTACGTTCAGACCCTCCTTCGTGCCAGGCACGAACAGGTTGGTATCGAACTCCTTCTCGAGCTCGTGCATCTTCTTCAGACCCGTCTTCAAGCCCTCAGCGGTGCGGCCCATGCCGACATACTCCCACATGATGTGACCCAGCTCCTTGTGGATGGAGTCAACTGAGCGCTTACCCTTGATGTTCATCAGACGGTCAATCTCTGCGTTGACAGCCTTCTCGGCCTCGTCAAACTCAGGACGGTCTGTGGGCACCTTCGGCCATACAGCCTGGTCGGCCAGATAGTTCTGTATGGTGTAAGGCAGCACGAAGTAACCATCGGCCAAGCCCTGCATCAGTGCCGAAGCACCCAGGCGGTTGGCACCGTGGTCGGAGAAGTTGCACTCGCCGATGGCGAAGAGGCCGGGGATAGTGGTCTGCAGCTCGTAGTCAACCCAGATACCACCCATCGTATAGTGGATAGCGGGATAGATCATCATGGGCTTGTAGTACTTCACGCCATTGATCTCGTTGGCCACGTCGCCAGGGAATACGTCGGTAATCTCCTCGTACATCTCGAAGAGGTTGCCGTAGCGCTGCATGATGACATCGAGGCCCAGGCGGTTGATAGACTCCGAGAAGTCGAGGAACACGGCGAGACCCGTGTTGTTGACACCGAAGCCCTTGTCGCAACGCTCCTTGGCGGCACGGCTGGCAACGTCACGCGGCACGAGGTTACCGAATGCCGGATAGCGGCGCTCCAGATAGTAGTCACGATCTTCCTCAGGAATCTCCCAACCCTGCTTGGTACCTGCCTGCAGGGCCTTGGCATCCTCCAGCTTCTTAGGCACCCAGATACGGCCATCGTTACGCAGCGACTCAGACATCAGCGTCAGCTTCGACTGCTTGTCGCCATGAACGGGGATACAGGTGGGGTGAATCTGAACGTAAGAGGGATTTGCAAAGTAAGCACCCTTGCGATAGCACTGAACGGCAGCGGTGCAGTTGCAACCCATAGCGTTGGTAGAGAGGAAGTAGGTATTTCCGTATCCACCAGTAGCAATGACCACGGCATTGGCCGAGAAACGCTCCAGCTGGCCGGTAACCAGGTTCTTGGCGATGATACCACGGGCACGTCCATCGACGATGACCACATCCTCCATCTCGTAGCGCGTATAGAGCTTCACCTTGCCGGCCTTCACCTGACAAGAGAGCGAAGAGTAAGCACCGAGCAGCAGCTGCTGACCCGTCTGACCCTTGGCATAGAACGTACGGCTCACCTGAGCACCACCGAACGAACGGTTGGCCAGCATGCCGCCATACTCACGGGCAAAGGGAACACCCTGAGCCACGCACTGGTCGATGATATTGTTGCTGACCTCAGCCAGACGATAAACGTTGGCCTCGCGAGCACGATAGTCACCACCCTTCACGGTGTCGTAGAACAGACGATAGACAGAGTCACCATCGTTCTGATAGCACTTGGCGGCGTTGATACCACCCTGGGCAGCGATAGAGTGCGCACGGCGCGGAGAGTCCTGAATGCACAGGTTGATGACGTTGAAGCCCATCTCGCCCAGCGAGGCAGCAGCACTGGCACCGGCCAGACCTGTACCCACCACGATGACGTCCAGCTTCAGCTTGTTCTTCGGGTTGACAAGACGCTGATGAGCCTTATATTCCTTCCATTTCTCAGGCACTGGTCCTGCAGGAATCTTTGAAT
>CAMVAI010000064.1 GCA_947165435.1 uncultured Prevotella sp. | reverse complement strand
TTGATGCGATTAATGTCTTTGTCCATAATGGATTTCTATTGTTCTTGGTACAAAGTTACTCATTTTCTCTGAAAGAACACACAAAACGTTCGTATATTTAGTAAATAATCACATTTTAATGTTATTATCCCCATTTTTCTGTATGCTTTGGACGGTGAAGTTCGCATTACGCTTCAACAGATTATCACAGGCAGAGTTAATGTTGAGCAACATCTTGTCAATCTTGGTATTGACCTCTACTGCCTCACGACTCTTGCCATCCAATCTGCCAGAACGGGGATTCCACAGATTAGGGGTACACGACAGCTTGCGGGAGAACTGTGCCATCGAATTGTTGAGGGTGATGCGCCTCACAATGGGCGCTTTGCCTCGTTTGTCTGTGCTGCCTTTTTTCAGGTACAGCAGCACCTTGAATTTTGTTACTATTTTTTTTCTTTTTTTGCTGCCACTCTGCCACCAACACCGCTGAAGCCCTTTGTACAAAGGGGAAGCAGAGGTGGTGGCAGATGGTGGGAGAGTGGCAGCAAGGTCCCAACAGCCCCACCCCCAACAGCCCCACCCCCAACCCCTCCCCGAAAGGGAGGGGGGCGGCTGCGCACAGTGGGTGCGCTGCCAGGCTGGGAAACGCCGTTTTCTACGCAGGAAATGCCGTTTTCTACGCTGGAAAACGATGTTTTCTACGCAAGAAAGCGCTGCTTTCACTGTGGTGAACAGGTTTGGTGAATCTTTTGATGTCACTACGGACTGCTGCCACCCCCTGCGCGTAGCCGCTCCCCTCCCTTTCGGGGAGGGGTTGGGGGTGGGGCTTTGCTGTCACCTCCCACCTTGCTGCCACCACCGGCATGTATTTGAAACACAGTGGTTTCGGAAAGTTGGTGGCAGAGTGGCAGCAAATATTGTGAAAAAATTTTTTCGGTAACTGTTAAAATAACGATACAGGGTTTCATAGTCTCTCGAATCCTCGAAACCCTGTATCGTTACCCCATGATGATGTCGTGTACCTTCATGAGTTATCCCATGACGACATCGAGCACCATCATGAGCACGAAACCGATGGCGAAGCCGATGGTGCTGAGGTTGGAGTGCTCGCCCTCGCTGGCTTCGGGAATCAGTTCTTCGATGACGACGTAGAACATGGCTCCGGCGGCGAACGACAGCAGGTAGGGCAGGGCGGGCGTCATCAGCGATGCCAGCAGCAACACGGCCAAGGCTCCGACGGGTTCAACGGCTCCGCTGAGGCTGCCGATGACGAACGAGCGCCACCGCGAGTTGCCGGCAGCCCGCATGGGCATGGAGATGATGGCTCCCTCGGGCACGTTCTGGATGGCTATGCCGATGCTCACCGCCAAGGCTCCGGCCAGCGACAGACCGGCGGCACCGTCGCCGGCTCCGGCGAATACCACGCCGACTGCCATGCCCTCGGGCAGGTTGTGGATGGTGACGGCCAGGGCCAGCATGGCCGTGCGCGACAGGTGGGAGCGGGGGCCTTCGGGCGTGTCGGTGCCTATGTGCAGGTGGGGGGTCAGCTCGTCGAGCAGCAGCAGGAAGGCGATGCCGGCGAGGAAGCCCACGGCGGCCGGCACCACCGACCACGCCCCCTTGGCCGCCACCATGTCCATCGACGGGATGAGCAGCGACCATACCGAGGCTGCCACCATCACGCCGGAGGCGAAGCCCAATAGCGACTTCTGCAGGCGGGGCGACATCTCGTCTTTCATCAGGAATACGAAGGCTGCACCGAGCATGGTGCCTAAGAGTGGAATGAGGAGTCCGAAGATGAGTGCCATAGTGTTTGTGGTCTATTGCTTACTTCAGTAATGTAGTCTCTTGGTGCTGCAATCTCTTGGTGCTGTGCGTCACTTGCTGCCGAAGATGAGGCCGACCATCTTCACCACGTCCGACACGTCGGTCTTGCCGTCGCCGTTCAGGTCGGTGTTGGCGGTGGTAGTGGTCTTGCCGATGATGACGTAGTTCAGGATGGTGAGGTCTGCAATATTTACTGCGCCGTCGCTGTTCAGGTCGCCCTTGACGGTCTGCGTGCTGAAGGTCAGGGTGGCTCCGGCATGCTGCTGCACCGTGGCGGGAACGTCGCCGTAGGGTGCTACGGTATAGGCGTAGGGCACGGTGACGGTGGTGCCCATAGAGCTGTGCTTCTTGGTTTCGGTCACGTAGTTATCGTCTGTCCACGTGACTGCCGTAGCACTGCTCTGGCTATAGTAGTTCTTCACGCCCTTTGCGAAGTAGTTGCCCTCGATGAGGAACTCCGAGTTCTTGCGCGGGTTGATGCAGTTGCTGGCGGTAGTGCTGCTGAAATAGTTGTTCAGCATGTGAATCTTGCCCACACGGGCCATCGGCATGCGCTGCTTGCAGCCCGTGCCCCACCAGTTGAAGGCGAAGGTGGTGTTCAGATAGCCCGTAGCCTCGCTGTCGCTGCTGCCTACGAGGTTGGTATTCTGGTGCATGAACGAGCGGTCGGTATAGCTGAACGTACACCAGCTGACGGTGAAGAAGTCGGCAGAGTTGGTGATGTCGAAATTGCCGTCCATGCCGTCTAAGAATGTGCAGTGGTCTATCCAGCAGTGTTTGGCACCAGTGGCAGAGATGAGGTCGTTGCCGCCTACGTCGATGGAGCCGGGCCCTACGAAGGTGATGTTGCGGATGATGACATTCTCTTTGTTCAGCGAGAAGATGCCCGACTTGCGGTAGTCTTCGCTGTTGTCGCCGGTCATCTCGATGATTATCCGGCGGGTGTTGTATTCAGCCGCTTCGCTTACTTTTTGACCGTTAGGCAGTGTACCGCCCCCGCCGCTGGTGCTCATCGAGGGCACGCCAGCATCGGTGAGCGCCTGCTTGATGTCGTCGGTGACATACCATTGTGTGCAGAGACGGGCATTGTTGATGCCCAGTATGGTCTTGTTGCCGCGCTCAAACCCGATGTTGGAAGAGACCATGAAGTCACCTTTGGAACCGTCGAGGATAATGACATCGTTCTGCTTGATGGCATTCTGTATGGCCCCTTTCATGTCATTCCCGTTAGAAGTGAGGACGACGGATTTGCCCGTGAACGAGGCGGGCAGCGGGTAGGTGTAGCAGCCGCCGCCGGTTATCTCGTAGGTCTTTGAGGCATCGGTGCGCGACGAAAGGGTGCAGAATCCGAAGGGCTTGTCCTGGTCGTATTGCGACATGGTTTCCTGTGCCGTAGCTACGGTGGCCAGTAGGGCAATGAATAAGTTGATAATAAGCCGTCTCATACTTTTTTGATTTGTTGATATAGTTATTTAAGTAATGTTATCTCTTGGTGCGTCGTGTCACTTGCTGCCGAAGATGAGGCTGACCAGCTTCACTACGTCCGACACGTCGGTCCGGCCGTCGCCGTTCAGGTCGGTGTTGGCGGTGGTGGTGGTCTTGCCGATGATGATGCTGTTCAGCATCACGAGGTCGGTGGCGTTCACCTTGCCGTCGCCGTTCAGGTCGCCAGCCACTTCCTTCTTCTCCGCCAAGGCACCGTTGACGACGATGTCGGCCAAGCCCATGACGCTGTTGCCACCGAAGTTATAAAGGTTGATAACCAGCGAACAGGTGCCGGTAGAGGCCGGTGCGCCCGTCAGTTCTTTTTCCACTTGGGTGAAGTAGGGCGACTTGCTGATAGGAGCGGGCTTCTGAGCTTCGCAGACGGTAGTCTTTGTGCCGTCGCTGGCCGTCCAGTGGGCAGCAACCATTCCTGTTGACTTGTCGTTATAGTTGGCCACCTTGAAAGCGATGCTGGTGGGTGTAAAGGCATAGCCTTCGGGCACATTGACCTGGAAGGTCAGCGCATTGGCGTCTGCTGCCTCCGTCTGCTGTGCCACCGACTTGAGCAGTGTCAGCGTGACGTCGGTACCGCTGGGTTTGTAGGTGGGGATGTTCGATGTTGTCAGGTTCTCTCCGGCGGCGATGCCAGTGGTCATTCCTGCAAACTCGCTGCTGATCTGCGATGCCTGCTCTATCTTGCCTTCGCCGTATGCCCACACGATGCTGCCGTGCAAGGCACTGCCGTCGTTGATGGGATAGACCACCGTGCCGTCTTCCTTCACGTAGCCGGGGTAGTATTCCTTGACGGCACTCTCCGCGTCGCTGTTGCCGGCCAGCATGATGTCCTGCACCAGCGAGTTGGCATACACCTCAAGGTTGGTGTACAGGCCCTTCGGGTCGAGGTCGTAGCCGTTGGCATTGTTCTTCGTGGGGTCCAGTCCGTTGGCCTTGGCCCACGCGTCGGGTATGCCGTCCTTGACGGTGTATTCCGAGGCATTGCGTGTCGCCGTGGGGAAGTTGGCTTCGGTGTAGCCGTTGCAGTCGCTGACCACATCGATGAGGCCTTTCTTTTTGGTGACCGACCCGGTGTAGGTGGCGGTGCCGCTCCTGGCTTCCGTCATATATCGCGCGTCCACATCGTCGCGGTAGAGTGATGCACCGCCGTAGCCGAGCACTTTCTCGAAGGCTGTGGCAGCACTGTGGGTGGTCACTTCGCCGGCAGGAGCCGGGGTGTCGAGCTGGATGGGCAGCGCGTCTTTTCCGTTGACCTGCGTATAACTGTCGGCACCGTAGTAGTGCTTCTCGTCGTAGGTGTAATGGACGTTGTTCTTCTGGGGCACACTGGCGTCGTAGCTCATCTTCTCCCAACCGGCCTCCTTGTCATCGATGCGATTGCCGTCAAGGTAGTAGCGGCTGGTCATACCCCAGTATTTCGGGTTGTCCTTAGAGTTGCCCTCATCGGCATAGCTGACGGTGGTCAGTCGGCTGACGGTAGCTGCCGGGCCGCTCTTGTAGTAGTTGCCTACCATGTTGATGTGCCCGCCACCGGGACCGCCATAGCAGCCGTTGGCATTGTAGATGACGCAGTTGCGGAAATCGACATTCTCGGCCTGTACAGCGTTCTGCCATTGGTACTCACTATAGAGTTGGTTCGACGTATAGCCGGTCCAGTCGTAGCGTGCTCCGCAGAAGCGTGGCGAGCGGTTGGCCACATGCAGTATCATGTTGTGGTGGAACGAAGCCATCTTGCCGCCCCAGATGCCGCCATAGCCGTGGGCACCCTTGTCGTGACCAGCATTGACCAGGCTCTCGCCGATGGTACACCACTGCATGGTGAAGTTGTTGTTGTCGTAGAACGAGGCCACCTCGTCGATGCTCCATGAGAAGGAGCAGTGGTCGAGGATGATGTTGGTGAAGTTGCGGGTCCAGCAGGCATCCGCTCCGTCGTTGATGTCCTTCTCCTGTCCTCTGCGTACACGGATATAGCGCATGATGATGTTGTTGCCGTTAGGACGAACGGTGTAATAACGGATAGTTATGCCGGGCGAGGGGGCCGTCTGACCGAGAATGGTGGTGTTGGCACCGATGGTGAGCTCTTTGGTCAGCTTGATGACACCTGCCACGTCGAACACGACAATTTTCTTGTTCGAGCCGTTGACAGCCCAGCGCAAAGTGCCCTTTGTCGAGGTCTTGCCGTCGTCGGTAAGCGTGGTGACATGACGTACTTCGCCTCCCCGTCCGCCAGTGACATATCGTCCGTGCCCTTCGGCACCGGGGAAGGCGGGGGCCTGTGTCTGAGCTTGTGCCAGCAGCGTGACAGCTGCCATGACCATGATGATGAGAATCTTCTTCATTTGGCTTTTAGGTGTTTTGTAGTCTGCAAAGTTACTATGAAAGATGTACATTCGGGCATGCGCGAGCGGGAAATCGTCAGTAAACGTTTGCGCTATGGCCCTTTTCCTGTATTTCTTACTGCATGCGGCGCAGCCCTTCCCAGCGCACATTCCACCGCCCGTCTTGCGGGAAACCGGGGTTGAGCGGCTGCTGGCAACCGTCCCATCCGGCACACATCATGGCGACGGCGGTGAGCAGTGCTCCGTTGCCGGGCAGGTAGAGGCGCAGTCGGTCGGCGGTCTGGAAGTTGTGCCCATTCTTCAGGTAGGTGTTCTTCTGCGTGTCGATGAGCAGGGCGTCGAGGGCGATGTCCGGGCGGCCCAGCCGGGCGGCGGCCATGGCTATCATGCCGTAGTCCCAGCCCCAGGTGGTCTGGAAGTTCCAGTGCTTCATCACCCATTCCAGCGTCTTGCGGGCGGCAGTGGTGTCGCTGCTGAGGCGATTGGCGGGCAGCATGCCGAAAGGACCGAGGCAGGCAGGGTGGTCGTTGCGGCACTTGTCGGCAAAGGTTTCGGGGGAGATGGGGGCGGCGGCGGTGGCGGAGGTGGAGGGAGAGGGAGAAGCGGCGGTGGCAGCGGCGGTGGCGGAGGCAGAACCTCCGCCCACAGTGTTGAAGGGGTCGAAGGGGGGCAGGGCGGTGGTGTTGCCTTTGGGCAGACCGGCGGTGATGATGCCGTCGCGGGTGGTGGGCAGCGGCGCCAGGCGGCTCATGACGGCATCCCACTGCTTGTTGCGGGGCTTGCCCGTGCGCTCGCGCCACTGCTGTGCCACTTGTAAGGCATAGTGGAAGTAGGCCAGCTCGAAGGGCTGGTTGTAGCTGATGTCCTTGGTCATACATTCCTGCATGGCCGTCTGTCCGAACAGTTTTCCGCTTTTGGCGAAGTCGGCAATGAACTCGGCGGTGGCTTCTACGTTGGCAGCATGTTTGGCCAGCGTTTCTGCCGTAGGATGGGCACGGTACATTTCTTCAGCCAAATAGATATAGTGCGGCTGTTGCCAGGTGAGGAAGGAGCCCGTGTTCGACGGGGCCTCGCCAGCCCATGGGTCGGTCATCTTCATCCAGCGCAGTCCCTTGAAGCCCTGTCGCTCGGCAATCTTCCGGGCCACGGGGGCTGCCATGCGGTCATACCACTGCAGCATCTGTTCCACCACTTTGGGCTGGTTCCAGAGGGCGAAGTCAACGGCATGCCACCAGGTCATCTCCAAGTGCGGGCGACCGAACCAGGTGTTGTAGGTCAGGCCAGTCTCCTGCGGGGGCATGTTGTTGGCGCAGTTGATGCGGGTGAGGTATTGCGAGAGCACGACGCGGCGCTCCAGCTCCTTGGCGCGAGGGTCGGTGCATTGGCTGAAGTCGGCAAAGGCGGTGGTAGCCCAAAAGCTGTGCCAGAATTTCTGGGTGGCTTTTTGGGCATCGGAGAAGCGGAAGGGGGCGGGAGAGAGGGCGGCGGGGCCCGCCGTTGACACGGCGGGAACGGGGGCGGTGGGGGCCTGGGTGTATTCTACCTCGAAGGCGAGGAGGTCGTCGGGGGTGGAGAGGAGGTAGGTGTGGGGGGCTGTTGCTGTGAGACGGGCGTGGCCTTCCCAGCGTAGGGTAATATAATAGGTGGTGGTGTCGAGGCGGTGCTCGATGACGGCGGCGTTGGCCCGGCTGACGGCGATACGCGAGGCGTGGCGGTCGGGCTGGCTCCAGTCGCTGCCGTCATCGGCGTGCTTCCCCGTCGGGTAGGGCAGACGCAGGGTGACGGCAGCCTGTCCGCTCTTCAGCAGTGGCGTGCTGATGCGGTAGGCTACGGCATCGCGGTTGTGAGCACTGAGCGTGGTCACGCTGACGGGTTGGCCGTCGGCTTTGTAGTTGGAAGAGATCTGTCCGTGCCACAGCTCCAGCTGCTGGCGGATGTCGGTGAGTGCTTTCAGGGCAATGGGTTGTCCGTTGGCATCCTTCAGCGAAAGGCCGACAGCACCGAGGTTCAGGCGGTGCGGATTAACACGGAAATACTCCGTGGCGGCGACGGCGCGGTTAACCGGCGTTGACACGCCGGGAACGGGGGCTGCGGGGCGGTTGGCCGGCGCTGACACGCCAGGAACGGGGGCTTTCTTGGCGGGCTTGTATTCGATGGCGTAGGTTTCGGGGTGGCCGTGGCCGAAGTTGTAGGTCTTTTGCGTCTCTTCTTCCTTCAGGTTGTCCTTGTTGGGAAAGGCGTGCCATCCCCAGTCGCTCATGGCGTTGAGGGGTATGCCGTTTTTGTACTCGTCGGTATAGGTCTGCAGACCGGTGACATCGACCGTGGTGCAGAAATGGCCGTTGCCGACGGACAGCGAAGCCAGCGGGTCGGCCTCGGTGATGGTGGGCTGACAGCGAAAAAGAACAGCCTCGCGATCAATCGAGGCTGTTAAGTTTTCGGTGGTGTAACCAAGCATCTCCATTTCGAGCGAAGCCCAGATGAACGGTCCGACACCCTTTGCATCGTTGTCGCGTATCGGCTCCGACAGGTAGTAGCTGTAGGAGCCGTCGCGCTTGCGGTTCTCCTTGACGCTGCCCTTGGGGTTGACCTGCTTCATGGCGGCCTTCACCTCGTCGGTAGCTGCCGGACCGAGACCAGCCACCGAGCAGCACTCGGTGAGCGAGATGGTCTTGTCGGGGTGTACCTTGATGAAGTTCTTGATCATGCCCTTGTAGGCACGGATGCCGGCATCGCGGTATTTGTCGCCGACGTAGCCCTTGCGGTATGCTTTCAGCAGGGCGTAGGTGAACATGGCCGAGCAGGTGGACTCCAAGTAGTTGCCCTCGCGGCCCGGGCTGTCCATCACCTGGTACCATACGCCCGACTGCTTGTCCTGCCACTTGAGGATAGCGTCGAAGTCCTTGACGAGCAGGTCGATGACCTCCGAGCGGCGGGCATAGTCCTCGGGCAGTGCGTCGAGCACCTCGATGAGTGCCATGGTGTACCAGCCCTGGGCGCGTCCCCAGCAGTGCTGGCTCAGTCCTGTCTCCTTGTCGGCCCAGAATGTCTTGCGCGTCTCGTCGTAGGCGTGGCGGTTCAGCCCCGTCTTGGGGTCGAGGGTGCGCTGGTAGGTAATCTTCAGCTGGTTGACGGCATCGTCGTAGATGGACAGTATCTCTTTTTTCGCGGCAGCTTTCTGCTTGGCGGTCTTCGCCCCGACATTGGCAGTGATGGGAGCCGTCAGCGTGCGGAACGGCAGTCCCATGAAGATGCCGTCGAGCCATACCTGGTAGGCGTAGATGGCCTTGTGCCAATACACCTTGTCGGCAATGGTGCGCGGCTGGTCCTTGAGCTGCTTCATCATGGTCTGCATGGCCAGCAGGTTCTTGGCTTCGGGCCACTTCTGGTACATGCGTGTGACGAAGTGTCCGGTGCGGATGTTGTCCAGGTTATAGTCGAGGATGTCGTATCCGGTAATGTTGCCCTGCTGGTCAATCATCTTGTCGGTGTACATCTTGCAGTAGTTCAGGATGTCGTCGCCGCCATATTTAAGATAGGTGTCCAGCATGCCCTCCAGTTCGATGCCCATCACATAGCTCCACTTCGGCTTGGTGGCGAAGTCGAGCATGTAGCTCTCGGGCACGCGCTTCATCTCCGAGTAGGTGAGCCACTCCGAGTAGTGCTTGTAGGGCGGGTTGGTGAGTACCAGCGAGCCGTTGACGAAGAGGTTGTCGTAGTTGACGCGGCGGGCCAGTCCTACCTGATGGATGGGCTTGTCGTGTACGCCGTTGAAGTGGCAGTCCTTGACGGTGATGTCATCGACGGTATAGGCCAGCTTCGGGTCCTGGTAGCCGACAATCATCACACCGTATTTCGACTTCTGGCAGGTGACATTCTCCATCGTCACGTTGCGCACGGTGGGGTAGAATCCGCGGCAGCACACCTCGCGCGGCTCGTAGTCGGTGTTGATTTTCAGTACGGCTTCCTTGCACTGCCCTACGGTGATGTTGCGCATGTTGATATTCTCGATGATGCCGCCACGGCACGAGTTGGTCTTGATGCGCAGCACGCGGTCGAGCGACGGCGAGTCCATCTCGCAGTTCTCGGCATAGACATTCTGGCAACCGCCGCTGATTTCAGAGCCGATGACCACGCCGCCGTGCCCGTTGTTGAACTTGCTGTTGCGGATGATGATGTTCTTCGAGGCCCTTCCGGCAAACTTGCCCTGTCCGCCCTCGCGTCCGTCGTTGTTGCGCCCGCTCTTGATGGCTATGCAGTCGTCGCCGGTGTTGAAGTAGCAGTTCTCTATCAGTACGCGGTCGCACGACTCCGGGTCGCAGCCGTCGCCGTTCGGTCCGTCGTTGTTGATGTGTACGCCACGCACGGTGATGTCGGTAGAGAGCAGCGGGTGGATGACCCAGAACGGCGAGCGCAGCAGGGTGACATCCTCGATGAGAATGCCCTCGCACTGGTTCAGGTTAATCATCTGCGGGCGCAGCCCGTCGGTCGGGCCGTAGCGGCGCTCGTCCATGGGAACGCCGTCCTCGGCCTGCTTCAGCAGCTTGGCGCGTGCGCCCTGGTTCTGTGCTATGCCGCCGGGCTTCATGCCGAAGCGCTTGTTGCCGCACCAGGGCCACCATGTCTCGTTAGAGCCGCCGCCGTCGATGGTGCCCCGTCCGGTGATGGCTATGTCCTTGGCCTGGTAGGCATAGATGAGCGGCGACAGATTCCAGCAGTCCAGTCCCTCCCAGCGGGTGGGCACGATGGGGTACAGCTCCGGCTCGAAGGCAAACTCCAGCACGGCGCCCTCTTCAATGACCAGATTGACCCCCGACTTCAGCTGGATGGCTGCGGTGAGGAACCGCTGCCCGGCGGGAACGACAACGCGCCCGCCGCCTTTCTTCGAACACTTGTCGATGGCTGCCTGGATGGCCTTCTGGTTCTTGGCAGCGGTGTTGGCCGACTTGGCGCCGTACTTGGTAATCACGTAGTCCTTCTGTGCAAACTGCGGCACACGGATGCTCTGCTCAATCTGCTTGTACTGCTGCTCGTTCCATGCGTTGGCGGGCATGGTAAATGCCACGATGCATAGTAGCAACAAGGGGAAAAGTCTTTTCATATTCTTAGTTTTAGTAGTTTTTGACGGCAAAGATAATGAAAAAGCGTGAGAATACCCACGCTTTTACATTATTTAATTACTTTTGTGCGTTGGAATTATTCTGACAGTGCCTTGAACAGCCGGTCGAGAGCCGTGTCGGCAGCCCATTCGGCACCACTGCTTTCCGTGTTCGCATGGGCCTCGCTGCCTTCCCTTTTGGTATTTGTGCCACAGCCTTCGCTGCCGTTCCACTCGTCATACGCCTCACTGAGCAGGGTGACGAACTTCGACCCGATGATGGCTCCGGCGGCATGCTGCTGTGCGGCTTGCAGGGTTTGCTGGTTGCTGATGCCGAAGCCTATCATGCGGGGGTTGCGTAGCTGCATGCCGTCGATGCGGCGGAAGTAGGCCTGCTTCTGTTCGTTGAAGTTTTGCTGCGCTCCGGTGATGGCGGCCGACGATACCATATAGATGAACCCGTCGGTATGCTGGTCGATGAAACGGATGCGCTCTTCAGACGTCTCCGGGGTGATGAGCATGATGACGCGCAGGTCGTGGCGGTCGGCGGCAGGCTTCACGGTGCTGAGATAGTCGTCGAAGGGCAGGTCGGGAATGATGAGGCCGCTCACACCCGCCTCGGCGGCATCGCGGCAGAAGCGGTCTATGCCGTAGTGCAGAATGGGGTTGAGATAGCCCATCAGTATGATCGGTATCTGCACCAGCTCCTTGATGGCCCGCAGCTGCTCCAGAAGCTTCGCCACGGTCATGCCGTTCTTCAGGGCCCGGGTGGCCGCCGTCTGTATGACGGGACCGTCGGCCAGTGGGTCGCTGAAGGGTATGCCTACCTCGATGAAGTCGATGTCGTGTCGTTGCATGGCCAGGATGGTATCGCCGGTTCCCTCTAACGTAGGACATCCGGCACAGAAATAGAGCGAGAGGAACTTCTTGTCCTTGCTGCGCTCGGCAAAGAGTTTGTTAATCTTGTTCATGTGGCTGTATAAATGTTTTTTAGCGTTGCAATGTCTCGATAAATGTCTTTAGTTTTGCGATGTCTTTCAAGCCCAGTGCTGTCTCGAAGCGTGAGTTGAGGTCGATGCCGATGCAGCGTGGGTGGCAGAAGGCTTTCACCCGCTCGGCATCGTCGGGGCCTATACCGCCGCTGAGCAGGAAGGGCGTGTCGCCGTGGTATGCTGACAGCACGCTCCAGTCGAACTGTTTGCCACTGCCGCCTACGGTGGTGCAACGGGTGTCGAAGAGCAGGTAGTCTGCACAGTCTTCGTATGGCTTGTACTGTTCCACGTCGCTGCTGCTGCCGATGCTGATGGCTTTGATGATCTTGATGCTGTGGTTCAAGGCACTGCCTGCCTGCCGCCGTAGGTTCTGTATGTACGTCGGCGACTCATGGCCGTGCAGTTGTATCAGGTCGAGGCGGTAGCTGCTGGCCAGTTGTAGCACCGTGGCGGGGGCCTCGTCCACAAACACCCCTACGCGCCGGACCTGTGTGGGCAGGTAGCCAGGGTGCTCCGTCACGCGTCGGCTGCTGTGTGGCCAGAAGATGAAGCCCATCATGTCGATGCCCAGCGCCTCCACCTCGCGGATGTTGTCGGCCTCGCGCATGCCGCAGACCTTTATCAGTTCATAGTTCATAGTTTACAGTTCACAGTTTATAGTTCATAGTTTATAGTTCACAGTTGTGATATGAATGTGGCAAGGGCTTGGCCTGGATGGGGCGTCTTCATGAACGTTTCGCCGATGAGGAAGCCACGGAAGCCGGCCTGGCGCAGGTCGCGGACGGTCTGCGGGTTGCTGATGCCGCTCTCGCTGACGAGGACGGGACTCGACGGGGCAGTGCCGTGTACAGCGGTTGCCGACGGAGCAGAATCGTGTACTGCGGCGGCATATCCGCAAATGGAGCGCAGGCTCTCGGCCAGGCGGAACGATGTCTCGACGTCGGTATGGAACGACCCCAGGTTGCGGTTGTTGATGCCGCAGAGGTCGGGGCCGAGGGTGGCATACTCCAGCTCTTGCTCGCTGTGCATCTCTAACAGCACCTCCATGCCGAGCGCATGGGCCTTGGCGATGAGGGCGGCGCAGGCCTCCTTCGTCAGACAGGCGGCAATCAGCAGCACGGCCGAGGCTCCGCAGAGCATGGCTTCGTAGAGCTGCAGCTCGCTGACGACGAAGTTCTTATATAATATAGGTATGGTGACACCGCTCTGGCGTGCCGCGCGTATGAAGTCGTCGTGCCCCCCGAAGTAGTGCTTGTCGGTGAGTATGCTCAGGGCGGCAGCCCCGTTCTGCTGGTATTCGAGGGGAATCCTGTCGGCACGTCCCTCTTCCTTGATCCAGCCTTTCGACGGCGAGCGGCGCTTGAACTCGGCTATGATGCCGGTGTCCGACGCGAGCAGTGCCCGTCGCAGCGATGGCTTCGGGGCTGTCATTCGCTCCAGCTCCTCCTGCTTGTGGAGGATGATTTCTTGTAAGATGTCTTTTTCCATCATCATTGTTTTTTCGGCAACGTGTGATGTGCTGCTATGTCTTACCTATGAATTGAGTTCCACGAACTTCTTGAACGTGCGCAGGGCTGAGCCGCTGTCGATGCTCTCGCGGGCTATGGCGATGCACTCCTCTATGTCCTTCTGCCCCCGCTCCAGCACCTGTATGCCGAAGGCGGCGTTGGCCAGTACGATGTGCTTCTGGGCGGGCAGCGCACGGTTCTCCAGTACGGCATCGAAGATTTCCTTTGCCTCCTCTTCGGTGGCTCCGCCTACCAGCTCTTCGGCTTTGGCAGGCTCAAAGCCCAGGTCGGCAGGGCTGAACAGACGCTCATATCCGTTGGTGGCTACCTTGAACGGACCGGTCAGCGAAATCTCGTCGTACCCGTCGATGCTGTTCACGATGCCGTAGTCGATGCCTATCTTCTGGTACACCTGCTGGTAGAGGCGCATCTGGTCGAGGGTGGCCACACCCAACAGCTGACACGGCGGCTGGCTGGGGTTCACCAGCGGCCCCAGCAGATTGAAGATGGTGGGAAACTGCAGGGCCTTGCGGATGGGGCCGACAAACTTCATAGCCCTTGCGAAGAGCTGTGCATGCAGGTAAACGATGCCGGCCTCGTCGAGCGAGCGGTTCAGCCGGTCGATGTCGTCGGTGAAGTGTACGCCGTGGTTGGCTATCACGTTCGAGGCGCCGCTGGTGCTCGTGGCGGCATAGTTGCCGTGCTTGGCCACCTTGTATCCCGCTCCGGCTATCACGAAGCAGCTCGTCGTCGAGATGTTAAACGTGTTCTTGCGGTCGCCGCCGGTGCCCACCACGTCGATGTAGCGGTCGGCCTGCAGCAGGGCGGGCACGCCGGTTTCCAGTATGCCGTCGCGGAAACCCAACAGCTCATCTACTGTCACGCCGCGCATCTGCAGGGCCGTCAGCAGGGCGGTAATCTGTTCGTTGGGATATTCGCTGTGGGTAATGCCAATCAGTATCTGTTTCATTTCGTCACGAGTCAGTTCCTCGTGGTTCAGCATCCGGTTCAGGATGTCTTTCATTGTCTGTGCCATGTGTTGTTGTTTTGTTGTTGCGTTGTTGCGGGATAACGATATTGCGGGATTACGGGATAACGTGATAACGATATTACGGGATAACGGGATAACGGTATTACGGTATTACGTTATTACGCCATTACTCCATTAAAGGAAAAGCCAGTTCTGCAGCATCTTTTTCCCGTCGGGCGTCAGCACGCTCTCTGGGTGGAACTGTATGCCGCGGATGTTCAGCTCCTTGTGCTTGAGGGCCATGATCTGCCCCTCGTCGCTCACGGCGGTGATTTCCAGACAGTCGGGGAAGCCCTCGCGGCTCACCACCCACGAGTGGTAGCGGCCCATGGTGATGCGGCGCGGCAGCGAGAAGAACATCTCGTCGTTCTCCAGCTGCGTACCCTCGGTGGCTACCCCGTGGAACACGTCGCTCAGGTTCTCCAGTCTGCCGCCAAACACCTCGCCGATGGCCTGATGGCCCAAGCAGACACCGAGGATAGGCTTCCTGCCCGCATAGGTGCGTATCACGTCGAGCAGCAGCCCCGCCTCGCTGGGTATGCCCGGTCCTGGCGACAGGATGATTTTGCTGTACGGCTCCAGCTCCTCCATGCGGAAGCGGTCGTTGCGTACTACGGTCACTTCAGCTCCAAGCTCTTTCACTAAGTGCGACAGGTTATAGGTAAACGAGTCGTAATTGTCAATGATTACTATCTTCATAGTTTTGTTTTTCCGTTTTATTCGTTCCATTCGTTGTCTGTAAAGCACACCGCCTCTGTCATATATTCTCTGCCGTCATGATGGCGCGCCGCAGTGCTCCCAGCTTGTTGTTCACCTCCTGCAGCTCATACTCCTCGTTGCTCTTGGCCACGATGCCGCCGCCAGCCTGGAACCACAGCTCGCCGCCGCGCGCCACGAAGGTGCGGATGGTGATGGCCTGGTTCAGACTGCCGTCCAGCCCTATCATGCCTATGCAGCCGCCGTAGGCTCCCCGGTTGTGCGGCTCGTATTCGGAAATGAGCTGCATGGCGCGCACCTTTGGCGCTCCAGACAGGGTGCCTGCCGGGAAGGTGTCCATAAAGGCCTTGATGGGGTCTTTGTCGGCATCCAGCTCGCCGCTGACCCTGCTGACCAGATGTATCACGTGCGAATAATACTGAATGTCCTTGTAGTAGTCCACCTTCACCCCGTGGCAGTTGCGCGACAGGTCGTTGCGTGCCAGGTCAACGAGCATCACGTGCTCGGCATTCTCCTTCGGGTCGTTGCGCAGGAACTCCGCTCCGCGCCGGTCTTTCTCGGCATCGCCCGTGCGGCGGGTCGTTCCGGCAATGGGGTCGATGTAGGCCCGGAAGCGGGGGGGACCCGACGGAGAACCGTCGGGCACGGTGGCCTCTGTGCGGCAAGAGCCGTCGGCCGCGGTGGCCTCTGTGCGGCAAGAACCGTCGGGCACGGTGGCCTCTGTGCGGCAAGAGCCGTCGGACCGGACGGCCTCTATGCGGCAATGCGTCTCAGGACTGCTGCCGAAGATGCGGAAGCCTCCGAAGTCGAAATAGAACAGGTATGGCGAGGGGTTGATGCTGCGCAGTGTGCGGTAGAGGCGGAAGTCGTCGCCCTCGTAACGCTGGATGAAGCGCCGCGACAGCACAATCTGGAACACGTCGCCGCGCTTGCAGTGAGCAATGCCACGCCGGATGTTCGCCTTGTGCTCCTCGTCGGTGAGTGTGGACTGTACGTCGCCCACGGGGTGGAAGGCATATTCGCGCACGCTGCCGCGGTTCATGGCCTGCAGCACCTGCTCCATCACCTTTCCCTTCTTCGCAGGGAGGTCCTGCTCCGCTTCTATCTCCACAATCTTCAGCAGACTGTTATGGTGGTCGAACACAATCACTACCTTATATAATATATACAGCACGTCGGGGGCGTCGTTCTCTGCCTGCGTCTCGTCTTTCACGTCGATGTCCTCCAGGTATCGCACCGCGTTGAACGACGTATATCCGAACAGTCCGCACACGTTGCTGTCGTCGCCCTCCACCCGGATGTGGTCGATGAGCGCGTGTATGGCGTCGGCTGTTGTGAAGTCGTGTGTGATGTCGTGCTGCGTTGTCGTCCCGTCGGGCATGTGTATGGTGGCCACGCCATGACCCACCGCCACCGAGGCGATGGGGTCAATGCCGATGAAGCTGCGCGAATGGCTCTGGTCGTGATAGTCCGAACTCTCCATCAGTGCCGACTGTGCGTAGAGGTCGCGCAGCCGCATGTACACACCCACGGGGGTGTATAGGTCGGCCAGTATGGTCTGGCTTTCTGTATGAAACCGGAAGGTCTCTTTCATTTCTTTATTACTCATTTTGGTTTCTCATTACTCATTATTCATTCAGAAATTCCCGTATTCTCCGGCTAAGCTTTTGTTCTTCAGGTAGGTTTCCACGTCTTTGTCGCCACGCCCGCTGACGGTGAGCACCACCACGTCGTCGGTCTTCAGCGTCATCTTCTGCAGGGCGGCGATGGCGTGTGCCGACTCGATGGCGGGAATGATGCCTTCCATGCGCGTCAGCTCGTAGCCCGCGCGGATGGCCTCGTCGTCGTTGATGCTCAGCACCGTGGTGCGCCCTTGCTTGGCCATGTGGCAGTGCATGGGTCCTACGCCGGGATAGTCCAGCCCGGCCGAGATGGTGAAGGCCTCCTGGATCTGTCCGTCGTCGTCCTGCATCACCAGCATCTTCGCCCCGTGCAGAATGCCCGTCGTGCCGCGGTGGATGGTGGCTGCCGTATGGTCGGTGTCCCACCCGTGGCCGCCGGCCTCTGCCAGCACTATCTTCACCCGCTCGTCGTCCATGTAGTGATAGATGGTGCCCGCCGCGTTCGACCCGCCGCCGATGCAGGCCACCAGGTAGTCGGGATAGTCGCGCCCGGTCTGCTCCTGGAGCTGCCACTTTATTTCCTCCGAGATGACGCTTTGCATGCGTGCCACCAGGTCGGGGTAGGGGTGTGGCCCCATCGTCGAACCAACGATGTAGAAGGTGTCGGCCGGGTGGCAACACCAGTCGCGGATGGCCTCCGAACAGGCATCGCTCAGCGTCATGTTACCCGTCCGCACGGGGTGTACCTCGGCACCCAGCATCCGCATGCGCTCCACGTTCGTGTGCTGCCGCTCCACGTCGGTAGCCCCCATGAACACCTCGCACCGCATGCCCATCAGTGCGCACACCGTAGCCGTGGCCACGCCGTGCTGTCCGGCACCGGTCTCGGCAATGATGCGTGTCTTGCCCATTTTCTTCGCCAGCAGAATCTGCCCGATGGTGTTGTTAATCTTGTGTGCCCCCGTGTGGTTCAGGTCTTCACGCTTCAGGTACAAGCGGCATCCGTACCGTTCGCTCATGCGCCGGGCATAGTAGAGCGGCGACGGGCGGCCCACATAGTCCTTCAGCAGGGCATGATACTCCTGCTGAAACGCTTCCGTCTCGATAATCTCGCGGTACTGCTCCTGCAGGTTCCTCACCGTGGCGTAGAGAATCTCCGGCACGTAGGCACCGCCGAACTCTCCGTAAAATCCTTTCTCGTCAACTTGATACTTCATCGTTCTTTGTTTGCTATATGTTGTTTTGTTGTTTTTGTGGTTGTCATTGTTTTGCTGCTGTGTCCTTGTTCTGTTGCGTCCGTCGGCAGATACAGAAAAGAGACCCGTCGCGCTTTTCCGACGAGCCTCTTTATCTGAATGAACACATATACGACGGCTGCGTACCCGCGACTATTTACATCCCGAGTTACGCCACCACCAGATATTGTTCATTGCTTTCATGCTGTGTCTAGTTTGCTTTATTTACGACTGCAAAAGTACACAATCTGCTGTGATTATGCAAATTTTCTGCCCGTTTTTTTTACAATGTGATAAAAATAGTGTAATTTTGCCGACGAATTAACACAGAAGCTCTATGAATGTAAAAGAACTGCTTAACACCACCGACCGCTTTGCCGCTGCTGCGGGCTGTCGGATTACCGAAGCCGACGCCCAGCATGCCGTCGCCGTGATGACCGTCACCCCGCAACACCTCAACGGCGGCCATGTCTGCCAGGGCGGTGCCCTGTTCACGCTGGCCGACCTGGCCATTGCTGCCCTGATGAACTGCCGTGGCCAGCTGACCTTCGGCATCCAGAACAACATCCTCTTTGTCTCCAGTGCCCGCGAGGGTGACGTGCTCACCGCCGAGGCCGTCAGCGTGTGCGACCACCACAAGATACCCAGTGTCGAGGTGCGTGTCACCACCGGCGACGGACGGCTCGTCTGTCATGTCACGGGGCTGGGCTATCGCAAGTCGGCATCGCTGCCTACGGAGTAATCTTCTACGGAACAGCCTTCTACGGAGTAGTCTCCTACTGTGCTACCTCGTAGGCCGTCACCTTCTTCAGCCCCTCGCCGCTCATATACTGGCTTCGCGTGCCGTGTATATAAATAAGGTGGTTCCACAGCTGCGGATTATCCTCTAAGTTCAGTGCTGTGCGGATGGACTTGCTGCAGTCGGTCAGGCAGACTGGCAGCAGGTAGGTCTCTGCGTCTTCGCCGTCACCGCCTTCCGACACGGGTATGTCGGCCATCACGATAGCCGACGACCCGCTGAACGGTGCCTCGAAGTCGCAGTTGCTCATGCTGCGCTGTGTCGATGCCACGATGTAGCCTTTGATGCACACCTGCGTGCCGTCGTTCTGCCTTATCGCCTCTGCCACGCTCATGGCTTGGCTCTTCACACCGTTGTCTATCACGCGCTCTTCCGGCGGCTGCTCTTCTGTCTTTGGCTCTTCGGCAATCTCCTTCTCGCAGGCGAAGGCCAGCATGCTTATCAAGCACAGGGCGATGATGTTTTTCAGTTGTTTCATAATGATGGTTTTTAGTGTCTCTGTGTCATGTCTATATGTCTCTCTTCTGAGAAAGACTGCTGTTTTCACCGCAAAAATAATAAAAATCGGGGTAGTTGTAAAAAAATACGTTAAAAATTTGCTTTTTTTGACAATAATGTCTATATTTGCCCCCGATAAGTCTTACGTAGACCATTGTCGACGACACTTATCGCATATAAGTAGAGGTTGGTAGCGTCCTGCACCAACCTCCTTTGTATGTATAAGGTCATTAGCCCCCGTGAAGATGTTGGCAGCTGTATGATCTTTCTATCGGTTGCTCGGCATTCGCCATGATACAAACATCCATCAACCATCATCTTGTAATACCTAAAAATAAAATTTTATTTTTCCTTTCACGCTTGGTTTAATAACCTGGTTAGCAGGTAGTTACGGTGAAGGGAGTTTTTGCTCTTCGCGTGTTGGCAGATGTGGCAATTCTCATCCTTCCGTTCAGTCGGCTTGTCCTCGCTCGGTCGGTATTACCAATCGTCATACCCGAGAAAGGGTAATGTCATTCCCGAAGGAGGGTAATGTCATTCCCGAAGGAGGGTAATGTCTGGCGCTGCTAAAGGGCCGTCAGAGTCAGCCGCTGTCACTAAACTTGCAGGCTGATGTATTGCCGACCTACGTCAGCAGTGTTGCCGACCTACGTCGGCAGTATTGCTGACCTACGTCGGCAGTATTGCTGACCTACGTCGGCAATACTTTATGATGCGTCAGATGGCGCCAACTGTATCTCTCTCAAGCTTCGGAAGTTCCGTAATGCCTTTGTTTAAAGGTGTTTCCCTGCCTGTTGTAGGGCGTGTAGGGCATTTGCTTGTCAAACGCCGACACGGAGGCAGACGGCGTTTGACAAGCAAAACGCCCTTCAGCTGGTGAAGATAGCACTTCCGTAGAGAAAGATACGTATTTTAAATCTCCCTTCACCGTAATATGTTGAAAGTCAGTGTATTGATGTCTGTGTGAAAGGAGAAAGAGCTATATGCAAAATAGTTTTTATTAGCTAACCTCCTTTAGCTCAGTATATCCAATAGTAAAAACTTTCTCTACCCCACATCGTTCTGTTTCTTGCTTACCTTATGCTCCTTGTAAGCCCAACATTGATGCATAAAGTTTTCGCATTACTTTTTTGTCGAATGAAAATAAGTTAGTACCTTTGCACATCGTTTTGAAAGATTTACAACACAGTGATGACAGTAGATGTGATATTAAAACAATAAAGCAATGAAGAAAGTTTTTTTAGCAGTTTTTGCACTCTTGTGCTCTGGTATCGTGAATGCGCAGGATTTTATACAAACCGTTGATGGACGTAAGTTCTGGGCAGACATAAATCCCAAGGAGTTTGCAGGAATGGATTTTATCACGGTAGAAAAAGAAAGTCGGATGTATAGAATACCCAAATCGGATATTGTTCTGATAGAATTTATAAATGACGGTCTTTTTATACTTCAGGAAGACAAGCTGAAGAAAGTAGAGCCAGTTGCATTTAGCGGAGATTTCCCCTCGTTCATTGCTGCCAACAAAAAAGTTTATGTACCACTGGCAAGTAAGACGATTCAGCAACGTAGTGGTGCCAAAAAGCTTCGTGAATTGCTGATGGCAGACAAACACTGGGAAATTGTCGGATGCGAGCAAGAGGCAGACTTCCTGCTGCTGTATGTGTTTGACGACAGTGGCGCAGACCATGCCTATCTGGAGGTCAGAGACAGGCGAGACGTAAAGATACAAAGGACACGGCAAGTGAAAGCCTCCGATTTTATCCCAATGCATGCTGGCGAGGAATCGGCAGAAAAGCTTTATAAGAAATTCCTTGTTGAAAGCTTGTATGAAAACAAAACCACAGGATGGTTTGAAGAGAAGTAGAATGTGCTTTGAATGGTTGCATCGGTGTGATGTCAAAATTAGTGGGAAGAGCTTGTGGGTGGTTTCACAGGGTTTGGTTTATAGTTTGGATGCCAATTCAGATGAAAGGGTACTGCCAGACAGATGGCGACGAAGAAATGCCTTGAAATATTTGGCAGATTCAGTATAAGTTTGTATCTTTGCGACGAATAAAAGAAAGGAATGACGATGGAAGTAGCAAATCCTATTTACGATGTGGTTTTCAAGTATCTGCTTGAGGATGTCCGCGTGGCACGTATCATTCTGTCGGCTCTGCTGAAGGAGGATGTGCTGAGCGTGGAGCCTCGTGCCCATGAGTACACCGGCAAGCGACGCCGCGACCTCTCGATGTATCGCGTGGACTTCGCAGCACGGGTCAGGCAGCCTGACGGCAAGGAACAGCAGGTGCTGATAGAGATTCAGAAATCGTGGGTTCCCTCTGAGACGCTTCGCTTCCGTCAGTACCTTGGCGTACAGTACGAAGACAAGCGCAATATCGACGACAAAGGCTACGGCCTGCCGATGGTGGCGGTATATATCCTGGGACACAAGGTGGGCGACATTGAGGAGCCGGTGCTCTATGTGAAGCACGAAGCGCAGGACTACGACGGCAACGTCGTGACCCATGGCCTGCCCGACCCCTTCGTCAGCAGTCTGACACACGACAGCATCATTGTCCAGGTGCCGAGGTTGCATGGCAAGATCAACAACCGTCTCGACAAGATACTCTCCGTGTTCAACCAGACACAGGCCAACGAAGAGAACCAGCACACGCTCTTGCTCGACGAAAGCCGATACGACGAGAACGACCACGACATGCAGCTGATTCTCCGTCGGTTGTTAGAGGCTGCAGCAAGCAGTGACATGCGCTACGAAATGAATGTCGAGGACGAGTATTTCTCGCAATTGGAGAAAAACGAGACGGACCTGCTTCGCAAAGACAAAGAAATTGCAGAACAGAGAGTCCTGCTGGCCGAGAAGAATGCGGAGCTCAGTGCGCAGAAAGACCAGCTCGACCAGAAGAATGCGGAGCT
>CAMVAI010000063.1 GCA_947165435.1 uncultured Prevotella sp. | reverse complement strand
TGTTCGACGAGATTGAGAAGGCTCACCCCGACGTGTTCAACATCCTGCTGCAGGTGCTCGACGACGGACGGCTGACCGACAACAAGGGACGTACCGCCAACTTCAAGAACACCATCATCATCATGACGTCGAATGCAAAGCGTGAAGAGCTGCGGCTCACCATGCGCCCGGAGTTCCTGAACCGTATCGACGAGATCATCACCTTCCAGCAGCTCACCGAGGAGCAGATAGCCGATGTCGTGCGCCTGCAAATGCAACGCGTCACCGACATGCTGGAACCGCAGGGCATACGACTGGAGGCTACCGACCAGGCCATTCGCTACCTGGCAAAGGAGGGCTACGACCCCGACTACGGCGCACGTCCCGTCAAGCGGGCCATCCAGCAGCTGGTGCTCAACGACCTGTCGCGCCGCATACTGGCCGACCAGGTGGACCGCTCGAAGCCCATCATCATCGACGAGTTTGGCGACGGCCTCGTGTTCCGCAACTGACATGTGTGTTTTTACCTCATCTCTATTATCAATCCATTTGTGGAGAGGCCACTGGTTTCCGCCAGTGGCCTCTCCATGAAAATTAGCAGCCTCTCCATGAAAATATCCTACACCTACAACACCTACGACACCTGAAAATCTTTCAACAGTTCATCATTTTAGGTGTCGTAGGTGTTGGGTATTTTTTTGTTATCCCTATATATACAAGCTTTATTTTTTTCGAACAACGGATTTTACGGATTACACGGATGTTTGCCAATGGCCTCCCACACCTATCCCGCACCTGACTACTTGAAGGTGTACTCCGTATAGTCGTCGCCACGGCCGTTCATGCGCAGCAGGCGGAAGGCCTTGGTCTTGCTATCGACGGTGAGCACGAAGGACGTGAAGAGCTGGCGCTTTTTCTTCTTGACCGACGGCGTGATGGTGACGGTGGTCTGGCCGCCACGGGTGGTGACGGTGAGGTCGTCGCCGGCAGGAATGGGCTGGCCGTTGATGACGGCGGTGAGCACCTGCTGGAAGGTGGCAAACTGCGGATTCTTGCGGCTGTCGGTGGTATGCTTGCGGCCTCCCATGGTCATGGTGAACTTGGTGCCGTCCATAATCAGCTGGTCTTTGTCGCCATCGGTGCTGATGCAGACATAGTCGGGCTTGCGGATGGTCAGCGTACCGGTGGTGACGACATCGGTCTTGACGGCCTGGCGGTGCTGGGTCTTGGTGACGGTTGTCTGCGACATGGCCGAGAGCGACAGCAGACAGAAGAGGAACAGGATGATTTGCTTTTTCATACTTATAAACAACGGATTAAACAATTGATTTAACAACGGATTTAACGGATTAAACGGATTTATTCAACCACTAATTACACGAATTAAACGAATTGATTTAACAACGGATTAAACGGATGATAATGACTTAACGGCCTCGACGGTCTGTAGGGCCGTCATAGTGACACCCTCGATGCCGGGCAGCATAAGGCTCTGGCCGGTAAGCAACAGATTGGGGATGGGCGTCTTGGGCGACAGCATGGTGAGTACGGGCTGACGGCAGTCTTTGCGCACGCCGAAGGCTGAGCCGTCGGGGGTGCAGGTATAGTCGCGATAGGTCAGCGGCGTACTGGTGTGGCACTCGGCGACCATCGCCCCCAAGCCGGGCACGACGCGCTCGGCCAGCCGGATGCAGGCATCGGCCATGCGTTGCTTCATGGCGACATAGTCGTCGCCGCGACGCCCCACACGGGTGTCGGCCCAGGGCTGGCACAGGACGAAGGGCATGGGCGTGAGCAAATCGACCTGACGGGCATAGCGGCTACCGTCGGCAGGCACCCGGCAGCTGACCATCACGCCGCGCACACGGTCAGTGCCGTCGGCAAGGCCCCAGATGTCGGGCGTGTCATACACATATTTATTATGATTGAAGTAAGGCAGCACATCGGCCTTGAGCACCAGCGAGGCGGTGAACATGCCGGCGGTATTTTCGAGCATGGCCATACGGCGCAGGAAGAGCGGTTTCAGTACCCCACCCTGCTGCACCATGCGGTAAGTAAGCAGGGGATGGACATCGCTGACGACGACATCGGCCTCATAGCACTCGCCATCCGTGGTACGGACAACCTGCACACGTCCCTCGCGGACAACCAACTCGCAGGCCTCGGCACCGCACAGCACCCGTCCGCCCTGTTGTTGAATGGTATCGACGAGCGTCTGCACCAGCAGGCTGCCGTCGCCGCGCAGTCGCCAGCTGCTCTGTATGTAGCTGCTCTGTCCGTGAGCAAAGGTGAACAGGGGCAGCGACTCGCGGCGCAACTCGGTCTTCATGGCAGCACCGGACAGGACATTGACAACCAGCGGGTCGTGGAAGAGCGACAGCAGATAGTCGTAGGCGCTGACATCCATCATGTCGGTATTGTTGATGTCGGTGGTAGCGGTACGCTGCAACAACCCGACATAGCTGCGCAGGGCCTCGCGGTGGGCCGGGAAGTAAGCGGTCATCACCTCGGCAAAGCGGTCGTAGCCCTCGGCAAAGCAGTAGGTGTCGGCACCGATGGTGATACGGTCGAAACCGTCGGCATCGAGCCGCTGCCACGGCAGGCGTAGCAGTCCGAGGCGCTGGAAAGCATCGTGCAGGGGCTGACCCTCGGCCAGTCCGCCGACATAATGGAGTCCGGTGTCGTGGCGGAAGGCACCGCGACGATAGCTCTGCATACAGCCACCGGGCTGGGCCTCGCGTTCCAGCACCAATACCTCATGCCCCGCTTGACTGAGCAGGGCGGCACACTCAAGGCCGCCGAGGCCACTGCCTATCACTATCAACTTATTCGTCTTCACGCTGCTTTCTGGTTTGGTTCACGCTGCTTTCTTGTTTAGTTTCTCCCATACGGCAGGCTGCAACACGTAGGAGAGCACAATGGCAGACAACAGTCCGACCAGCGTAGAGAAGCCCACGCTGCGGATGGCGGGATGGACGGCCAGCAACATACTGCCCACGGTGACCAGCAGGGTGACGGCAGAGAGCAGGATGGCGGTCTTGTGATAGGCCAGCTGGCGGCCTACGAGTCCGTGCATGATGAAGATGCTGTAATCGACACCTATGCCGAAGATAAAGGTGGAGATGATGATGCTGATGAGGTTGAACTGCTGGTGGAACAGGTTCATGGCCCCTAAAACGATGAGCCAGCTGAGCAGGATGGGCATAAAGGCCAGCAGGGCCCGCCCGAAATGGAACCGGAGCCTGCCGCCTACGCGCTCGACAAACGACAGCAGCAGCACCATGAACACGAAGAGCATGGAGAGCCACTGCAGGCGGTCGAAGTCGCGGCTCATCTGCAGCAGTGTGTCGGTAGTATAATAATAGGTGTCGAGCACCAGCAGATGGGGGTCGGAGGCCACGGCATTGCAGATGCGGATATAGTCGCTGTCGGCACTGCGCACGGAGTCGTTGGCACAGCGCACGGTGGTGAAGCAGATATAAGTGCCGTCGTACGACTGTTCCATCAGTGTTGACTGGAAGCCCACGGGAATGAGGTCGGCATCATAGAGCGCGTCCGGCTCGTAGTCGGCAGTGGCAGCGTCGAAGAACGGCTGGAAGGCATCGGGTTGCAGGTCGGCCGCCGGTGCTGTCTGAGCGATGAGCTGACGTACGGCAGCCAGCCGCTCGGGTGTCCAGTAGGCGTGCCAGGCATCGATGCGCCGTTGCTGTTCCTTGAGCGACACGAAGATGCGGTTGGTGGGTGTGTAGCTCTTCACCAGTCCGAGGCGTTGCAGCGAGTCGAGCTTCTGGCAGAGCCGTCCGAAGTGGCTGATGGCCTCTTCCATCGTACGGCCTACGCTGCCGAAATAGGTGTCCTTGTCGCCGGTATTGGTGTGGTCGCGCAGCAGGTCTTCCGAGTATTTCACCTCGGGGTATTCGTAACCCAGGTTATGCATGTCGGCATCGAAACGGGTGCCACCCATGAAGAATGCCGCTACACCTACGACGGTGGCAAGGCAAATGGCTGCCAAGAGCGGCTTGTTATGCTCGAAGGCATAGCTGTTGATGCGGTCGATGAACCGTGGGAACGGCTTGCGCCCAGTGAGCAGCTGCGGCAGATAAACCAGCGAGAAGAGCGTGGTGCCGAGAATGGCAAAGGCGGCAAAGAGCCCGAAGTCGCGCAAGAGGTCGGTCTCGATGAAGATGAGTGCCGAGAAGGAGCCGATGGTGGTCAGACAGCCCAGCAGCACGGGCTTCACCTGTTCGTGCAACAGCTGTTCGGCATCTTCGACATACTGGTGGTGGGTCATGACGTGCAACACATAGCTCAGCGCCACGCCTAACACCACGCCGCCGATGCCCAAGGCCAGGAGCGAGAACTCGCCCTTGATGAAATACATCATGGCCAGTCCGAACAGCGTGCCGAAGGCCACGGGGAGCAGCAGCAGGGGTATGGTGTCCCACCGGCGGAAACACACCAGCAGGAACACGAGCACCAGCAGCAAGGCTCCGGCAATGGTGGTGGTGAGGTCGTGCTTGATCTGGGTGGAGTTGTAGTAGCCGCTGGCAGGGGTGCCGTGATAGGAGATGTGTACACCGGGATGGCTCTCGGCAAACTGCTCTATCAGCTCGTTGAGCATGACGAACATCGCCGAACCGTCGCCGGTATTGGTGCCTGAGAAACGGGGCGTGATGAAGGCGATGCACACCGTCGAGTCGGGCACGAAGAAATGGTTGTCTATCGTCCGATAGCCTCCGGAACCACTGCCCAGCAGGCTCTGCATCTGTGCTGCCAGCACGTTGCGCATGCCCATGGGGTCGGTTTGTATCAGGTCGGGGAAGGCCGAGCCGAACTCACCCATCAGGTCGGCATGGTTCTGCTGCATCTGCCGTGCGAAGTGCTCGCGGGTGAGCAGCGTGTCGAAGGCCATGTATGCCGCCGTGTCAATATAGGCGGGCAGGTGTTCGGAGAGATAGTCGATGGCATCGGGCATAAGCTCGTCGTCGATGCGGTAGAAGATGTCGCCGATGGTATGGCGCACGCTGTCGCGCACCGTCAGCGAATCGACAAAGGCATCGCACACCTCCGTCAGCTGCTGACAGCCGTCGGCAGACGATGCCTTCAGCTCGAAGAGCAGGAAGGTCTTGTCCTTGATTTTCAGGTTGGCAAAGGCC
Source organism: uncultured Prevotella sp. (assembly GCA_947165435.1). Lineage (GTDB taxonomy): Bacteria > Bacteroidota > Bacteroidia > Bacteroidales > Bacteroidaceae > Prevotella. The sequence continues at coordinate 17,454 of CAMVAI010000063.1, read as the reverse complement.
AGTTTGGTGCTGCCGTCCTCGTTCTTCGACGACGGCATGAGCTGGTTGATGTCTTCCTCTAAGTGTATCTGTGCGGCAAAATAGCCGAAAAGCACAAAAAGCAACGCCATCGACAGCCAGCAGACAGCGCGATGGGCGTGCAGGTAACGGTAAATGCTGATGAATAGCTGAGTCATTGCATAAATATCTTCAGGTCAGTCTCAGCCACCGGTTCATCGCCGACAGTGGTCGTGCAATGGGCCATCGTCACCTGGCCGAAGCTGAAGCCGAAGGCCACATGGGTCGTCAGGCGCTCTGCGACGAGCGGACGGCGGTGGCAGACGAAATGGCGCACTTCGCCGATAATGCCTATCGGGGCACTGTCGGCAGCAGCTTTATAGCCCGCCAAGGCAGAGCACGACTGCGCCATGTGCTCGACGAGTCCGGTTTCAGCCATCGTGCCGTCGGGCAGCAGGAAATAGCAGTCGGCAGGAATAGTGAGCGCCGTGACGGCCTCCTGGTCGCCACGGGGCTCAAACTCATCGACCATCACAAAGGGGTTGCGCTGCGGAATGAACCGCAGGATGTCATCGCCTTGGTAGGTCATGCGGGCAAGTGCTGCTCAATGTAGTCGTACAGGTCGCTGAATGTCTTGATGGTATGCAGCTCGCTGACGGGAATGGTAATCTTGTAAGTAATCTGCACCAGGGCCACCAGATCGACCAGGTTGATGCTGTCAAGCTGTAGCGTGTCTTTCAGCGATGCATCGGGGGTGAACTCACTCTGTTCGATTTCGAACTCTTCGGACAGCAGGCCGTTCACCTGCTCAATGATTTCTTCTCTTGTCATGATAATAATTTACGATTTACTGATTTTTCTATTTTCGATTTAAAGATTTACAGATTCTTGACGATGAGCGTCGAGTTGGTGCCACCAAAGCCGAAGGAGTTGGAGAGGAAGGCATCGAAGCCTATCTCACGGGTCTCGGGCAGGATGTTGACACAGGCCGTCTCGTCGTCGGGCTGCTCGAAGTTCACATTGCCGGCAATGAAACCGTTCTTCATCATCAGCATGGTGTAGATAATCTCAGAGGCTCCGGCCATCCACATCTCATGGCCCGTCTGGCTCTTGGTCGATGTGACGGGCACACGGTAGTCGCCGAAGATGCGGGCGATAGCCTGCGCCTCGCGGCTGTCGCCAATCTTGGTCGAGGTGGCATGGGCGTTGACATAACCTATCTCACTGACCTGCATGCCGCTCTTCTCCAGACAGAGCTCCAGCGAGCGCGCCGGGCCTTCGATATTGGGCGTGGAGATATGGTCGCCGTTGCCGGAGAAGCCCCAGCTGACAATCTCGGCCAGAATGGGGGCACCGCGCTTGACGGCACTCTCGTAGCTCTCAACCACCAGGGTAGCAGCACCGCCGCCGGGCACCAGACCGTTGCGGTCTTTGTCGAACGGGCGGCTGGCTTTCGTGGGGTCATTGTCGGTACGCAGGGCAAACGACTGGATGCCGTCGAACGAGGCGACACCATACATATTGGCCTCCTGGGCTCCACCGCAGATGACACAGTCTTGCAGACCGTTGCGGATGAGCAGCCAGGCCAGTCCGATGCTGTGGCTACCGCTGGCACAGGCTGCCGAGGCGGTGAGGTTAATGCCCTTCAGATGGAACAGGCAGGCCAGATTCATGGTCACCGTCGAGTTCATCGACTGGAAGATGGCACCACTGCCGCAGGCGGCCGTCGAGCCATACTGGCGGAACTTGTCGAGCGAGCGCATGGTGGCTTCGGCTACGGAGTCGTTGCCATAGATGACGCCTACCTCGTGGCTGTCGATATAGTCTTGGTCTAATTTTGCTGCGGCCAGCGCATCACGTGTGGCCATATAGGCATACTGTGCCTCTTCGGGCATGAACTGACGGAAGTTACGGTTTACGAACGGCTTCAGGTCGGCCTTCGGCACGTCGGCGCAAAAGGGCGAGCGGAAGCCCGCATCCATGCGTTCCTGACTATAGACGATACCGCTCTTGCCACTGTACAGCGACTTGCATACCTCGTCGAGCGTGGTACCCAGGCACGACCAGATGCCCATTCCTGTTATTACTACTCTTCTTTCCATTTTATTCTTTTATGCTATTGTTTTCTTGTAACATCTTCTGCGTTTCACATATTCGGGCTTCAGCGGCTTCCACTGCGACAGCTCGCGCACATTGTTCTCCAACTGCGGACCCGTCTCGGCCCACTCAAAGCCGTACTTATTATATATAGGTATAAGATCGTCGAAAAAAAGCGCGTTGACACCCAACCCCTGATAGTCGGGGCGCACGGCAATGAGCAGCATCTCGGCATGGCTCTCGTGCTTCAGGCACAGCGACTTCAGCAGATGCCACCAGCCCAGAGGCCACAGGCGGCCTCCCGTCTTCTGCATGGCCTGCGTCAGGCTGGCCATGGTGATGGCGGCTCCCACCATCTCGTCCTTGTCGTTCAGCACGATGGGCATCAGCTGCTTGTCCACCAGCTTGACGTAGGTCTTCAGGAAATCGTCAATCTGCGACGGCGACAACTCGGAGAATCCGAAGATGGGGGCATAGGAGGCATTGAACAGGTCGAAAATCTTACGGCCATAGCCCCGGCGCATCACCTCGCTTTTGCTGAGCTTGACCACCCGCAGACCTATCTGCTCGCGGGCATACTGGGCCACACGGCTGTAGCGGGGCGGCACCTCCTCAGGAATACGGATACGTATCTGCAGCCAGTCCACCTCTTTCTCGAAGCCGTGCTGTTCCAGGTGCTTAGGGTAATAGTCGGGATTCCAGATGGTGTTCAGCGTGCCAGGCAGGTGGAAGTCATCCACCAGCATGCCTTCCTTGTCGAAGTCGGTTACTCCCATCGGGCCTTGTATCGTGTCCATGCCGTATTCCTTGCCCCACTGCTCAACAGTATCGAGCAGTGCTCGGCTGACATCTGCATCGTCGATAAACTCTATCATGCCAAAACGCACCACCTGCTGATGCCACTTGGCATTAGCCTTCTTGTTAATGATGCCGACAATACGACCCACCGGACGGCCTGTGCCACCGGCTTCCGGCACGTAAGCCACAAAGGGCTGGACGACGGAGAACTCCAAACCGGGGTTGCGACGGCGGTCGAACATGGCACGGACGTCACGGTCCAAATCGGGCACATATTGCGACACACCGGCATACAGCATGCGGGGCAGACGAACAAAATCGTCCATTTCACGGCGATTGGCCACCTTTCTCACTTCTATCTTCATCGTCCCGCTTTTGCCTTGTTTCTATAGTCTAAAGGGGTCATGCCCGACTCTTCACGGAAATACTGACCGAAAAACGAAGAGTTGGGGAACCCTAACTTGTTGGATATTTCTTTTACCGTCAGGTCGGTATTGCGCAACAACTGGTAGCAGTCGTCCATCACCGACTCCGTAATCCAGCGGGTGGGCGACTTGCCGCTAACCCGCTTGCAGATGGTCGATAGGTATTTGGGAGTGATGTTCAGCCGCGAGGCATAGTAACTCACCTGCTGGCGCTTCACGCTCTCCTGCGACAGCATCGACAGGAAACGGTCGAAGAAAATACGCTCGCCCGATGTCGAAGCATTCTCTGGAGGCACACCGTTCAACGACTCGTTACGGCGTGTCAGCAATTCACAAATCATCAGAAACATGGTGCGCAGAAACGACAGCACCAAGTCGCGGAACAGCCGGAACTGCTCAGGACCGCCAACTTCCTGGAACAGGGTACGCGCATAGCCGTCGGCACCGTTTATCCACAGTCCTCCGTCAACCACATAGACCTCTTCTAAAAACATGGCACGGTTCCACAGGCCGATGTGTGGCCCTAACACCTCGCGCAGCACCTTGTCGGAAACCAACAGTCCACTGGCCAGCACGTCGGTACTGACCATCATCGGCGACAGCAACTTGTTGGCGGGCAGCAACACCACCTGACCGGCAGTAGCCACCACTTTCTTTCCCTGCACAAGTGCCCTGTCCGAAGACGGCAACTCGCCTCCAAGTTCTAACTCGATGCGTCCACGACGGCAGTGTATCACGGCATTATAACCCAAGCGAATGGTCTTTTCAGATATAGACGGCAACTCATGAAGGTCACCCATAAAGATGACCTCATTTTCCATATTTAGCATATTGCTTGAAGCATGCTCCTCAATGGGTGAATCACTCATAACCTGTTGCTAAAATAATCAATAATACCGTCTTAATGATTTGCGGCTGCAAAGTTAGACATTTTATTCCATAATCAAACGTTCAATATTTCGCGTATCATGTCTGCAAATTCGATATGATATTTATTCTGATTTCATTGGCAAAATATTTCGTACTTTTAATAGAGGCAATTTCTCCGTATAGCGCGACAGGTCCTCGTTCAGCTTGTCGTCGCGCATCACCACTTCCTTGCCGTTGGTATCCACAAAGCCATAGTAGTTGTCGCCGTCGTAGTAGTACCGGAACAGGCTCACGCCACCCTTCAGCAGATATTCTGCAAACTGCCGCTGTGTCACGCTGCCGGTTTTCAGTTCACGGCTCACGTAGCAGACACCCTCGCCGTCCAGACAATAGCCGCCGATGTCGGAGGGCAGCAGCCGTTTGAAGTCCTGTCCCCCACTCTTGCGGAACAGGCATGACTCGGCATTCTCCCAGTCCGTCAGATAGTCCACCGTTCCGTAGATGGTATCGTTCGTATTAGTTATCACATAGCCTTTCTTCGGATTCACCTGGGCTGACAACTGCATCGGCAGCAGGCTCAGCAGCCCCCATAGCATCATGTTTCGCATATCTTCTTTCGTTTTAGTTTTAAGTTCTTTTACTCTGCAAAGTTACAAAGAGTCACCGTAATACTTTATACATCCATCTTCATCTAAATTTTCTAACATTTCTTTTGTGACTATAAGTGTATCATAGAGATGACGATCGCAAATCTCCCCCCAACTGTATCGCCTTGCATCATCTATTTTTACTATAAAGAAATAAGCCCTCTTTCCATCTTTGATTATAAAGTATGCCGGTGCACTATAAAGTGCCAAAGAGTCTGGCGCAATAAGTATATTATCACCTATTACTTTATCATCCCGACTTTTTATCTCAGAAAAGCGGTTTGCAATTGCGCTGCTGTCTTGGGGCGAACTACTGTCCATAGGAACAGGGTTAGTATTGGACACAAAATATTTCACGCTGTCAACAACATGGCTGCTATCGCCTTTGGAGTAGCCAATGAGCAGAGTATCACTCGTCTTATTTTCGATAGCAATACACCTTTGCGACACGCAATAGGGGGGAATACACGATGACAGCAGGAAAGCCAGAACGAATAAAAGTAAAATTTGTTTTGTTTTCATCCCATACAAAAGATGATTCATGAATTCTTTCATTGTATATTCATTTTATAATTACGGTGGTGGATACCACTCTGCAAAATTACAAAGAAAATACCCAAGCGTGTTGATGATATGTTACAAATAGTTTGCAACATGACACACTTAGGCAAGAAGGATATCAAAAATTAATGGTATAACTAGTTACTTTTCCGTTCACATTCAGGTAGAGCACATACTGTCCACGGCGCAGCCCTGCGCAGTTGATGGTCATTTCGTTGTTGGTGCCTGCCACGCCGGACTGTGACTCCTGGCGCAGCACCATGCCAGCCACGTTGCACACCATGGCCTTCACCGTGGCATCCTGTGCCACTTCGTAACCGACGGTCACCGTCTGACCGCTGGTACTTATGGACACATTCTTGATTATCCGGCTGCCGTCCATTCCATCTGCAGCGGAATTGCCTTTGCCATCCATGCCGCCAGACGCAGTCGCGTTGTCGCCACCTATCCTGTCACCTGCCACAAACAGCCGTTCTTCCATGGTTTGGGAAACCGCAGACTGCTGTTGCGCTTCCTGTACCGAGGGCGGATAGTAGAGTGCCTGTGTGAAATAGGGACTGGTGTCGGTGCCGCGGTATAGTGCGCGAGTCTCCAGTACGGGGTATTGGCAGGCCGGGGCATACCACCGGTCTACCACCGTGCGTGTAGTAGCTGTGTCCGTGGCCAGCCACAGCCTCAGACTGTCAGTTGTCGCGGGCCGCAAGCTGTCCCGCCGGTCTATCGGATAGTAGCGTGCCGCGCTGACACGTTCGGTTCTCAGGTGCAGCACATTCCGCAGCGTGTCGCCCTCCGGCAGCAGCATCGTACCCATCCTGTCGGCCTTGGTGGTGTATTGTCCGTAGCTGCGCATGGCCAGTTTGTCACAGTAGGTGCCGCGCCCATGGAAGGTGCCCGTCAGCGCGCTGCCAACGGTCATCGGATAGTGCAGCCATGCCTCGCCCTCGTCATAGTCCATGCGCGTCACAGCGTTGCGGTAGCCTGTGACCGTCAGCGTGTCACCCCGCAGGACATAGCCTGTCCGCGTTCCCTTCTCACTGCACAAGGCTTGCGTGCCTGTCGAGTCGGCCCACAGGAAGTATGTCAGCCTGTAGTCCTCACCCGCCAGTTCCGCATCGCTGAAGTCCCACATCGCCTCATTGGCTTTAGCCTCCACGCCAGCATAGTCTGCCTGCTGACGTATTGTCTTGTCAACGTACCCGTCCTTCCTGCTTTGCGCTTGGATGCACAAAGAGGATAGAAGCGCAACTGATATTATAATGGTTCTTGTCATATCAGATAAACATCTTACTTTGGTATTACTCCCCATTTTCCAGAGTTAAAATCTGTACTTTCCAAATCTTCAAGAATCATTGGCAAGTCATCATAATACTTTATAATATTAGGTTCATTCCTATTATTCAGCATTTCAATTCTCTGGAGAACTACTTCTTTCACACGCTGATAATCAGATGGTGCTGCAATCTTTGTGGCTGTCAAAAAATCCATAGCCCATTCAATTCCTATATCAAGAAATTTCCTCCTTCCATTGATAGTTTCCACTACTATATATCTATAATAATCCTGTAATGAGGAATACTTGCTGAAAATAAACTTGGCATTCTTAACGACCTCTGTTCGCAACACTCTGAGATCTTTCTCATATTCATAACGATTTTCCAAAAAGTAATAATCTTCCCTTTCGCCAAACTGATTACCAGAGAATGCGACACTCTCTTCATCTCTAACATAATTCAAAGGCCTTACCTGGTATTTTTCAAACCATTTATGCAAAACATTAAACCGAACCCCATAAACAGGTTTCATTTCCAATGCCAAATCATCACGTACAAGATCATATGTGTTGTAATGTTGGAATTGTACTCTTTTATAACCATACTCAGTTTTACATATGATAGAGCCATCTTTTTTCCTAACGAAAAAGTCTTTAAAAAAAGCATCGCTTGCTACTGCTTCAGAAATTATTAATACATCCTTTATATTCATAACTTTACTTTTTAGTATATTTGTATTTCACTATATATTCATCTACATGAATGGTCTGGTTATAACTTAAACCTAGTTGACCTTTATGAGATTTTACAAGAAAATCTTTTTTTACAGACTTAACATATTCTTGTACGGCTTCTTGCCCTTTAGACAATTTTGAAGTCCCTTCAGTTAATTTCGTCTCAACCACCTTGTAATTACCATTGCCTTTTTTTATCAGCTGATCGACAGTCGATCTGTTGGTCTTGGTGGTGTATTGCCCGTAGCTGCGCATGGCCAGTTTGTCACAGTAGGTGCCGCGCCCATGGAAGGTGCCCGTCAGCGCGCTGCCAACGGTCATCGGATAGTGCAGCCATGCCTCGCCCTCGTCATAGTCCATGCGCGTCACAGCGTTGCGGTAGCCTGTGACCGTCAGCGTGTCACCCCGCAGGACATAGCCTGTCCGCGTTCCCTTCTCACTGCACAAGGCTTGCGTGCCTGTCGAGTCGGCCCACAGGAAGTATGTCAGCCTGTAGTCCTCACCCGCCAGTTCCGCATCGCTGAAGTCCCACATCGCCTCATTGGCTTTAGCCTCCACGCCAGCATAGTCTGCCTGCTGACGTATTGTCTTGTCAACGTACCCGTCCTTCCTGCTTTGCGCTTGGATGCACAAAGAGGATAGAAGCGCAACTGATATTATTAAATTTATTTTTTTCATTGAATTACCATTTATATCTTCTCCGTCATTACCATGCGTTTTGTACATAAGTCATACACTGCCCAACCTCTGAATCTATGTCACATAAGTTTATGCCCAACTTTAGTAGATACTCTTCTATTATTTCATTATTCAGGCGTTTCTTGATAAACTTGTTTTTATAGTAATCTGTGTTCTCAAAAGCCAATGGCGTTCCCTGCTCATAAAAAATCCATCTGTCTTCTTTGTATGCAAGAATATCCCTGTTGTTATAATTTGAATCCGAATAATGGAATTTAAAACTTGGATACTCCACCCGTAAAACATTTGAGAAAGTACACATTACCCAAATTCCTCTAATCCTGTGATGAATTACATTACATAAAGTAGATAGCCCATCTTCGTAATTAGAGATAAAGAAAACACATCTGTCATAATTAGGGTTTACCCAGAAACTAAATTTAGGGAAATGGGCGCCGCCACATGGTGGATCAAAATAATCTCTTATACTCGGCATTGTTTTCAGTACATCTATCTTACCTTCCTTTATTTTTTTTAGTTTAATTTGATTAACTGTTGCTGTGAATAGTTCAAGGTCACAATTAAAGAATATTGAAACCGTAAAAGTATTGTAAATCCTTTCCATATACGCCTATTATTTTACGGAATACAATTTATTTCTTGCGTTCGGATCGTTATTTTCCAGTTCTTTTTGATGTTTCAAAGAAGAGCTCTTTTTTGAGTCGTATTCTATATTAGTATGAATTTCTCCTTTGTCAAATTGAATATCCGGTCTATTGTTTCCAACAACATTTCCATTAATATCAACTTGTTTTTGGTTTTTTCTAATATTACTAACCTCATCATCATTTTTCAATTTTTCAATCATTTTATCAATTTTATCATTATGTAACTTTCCACCATGCGGTCTAGCATTCCCCCCATTAGGGGATATCTTTCTGATAGTTTTATTAACAACTCCTCCTAGCTCTTTCGCTTCCCCTACACTCACAGGTGCAAATTCCGATGCGAGGCTGACACCTGCCATGACTTTGTCTGCTGTGGAGGCATTTGCATCTGTCAGCGTATTGACGGATTCCTGGATGTCCGAAAAAGCACTGGTATAGGTGTCTACCGTGTTGAGAGCCTTCAGCCCATTCTTTGCCACTGCCTTGCCCACATGCCATAGCAACTTCGCGCCACGTGACCAGACGCTTCTTCCATCTGGATCGGTGTTCTTAATCGGGTTGTTCAGACAATAGGCATACGGGCTTGTGTCATAGTAGTCTTCCGCCTTCGGGTCTATGGTCATATACCGTCCGATGCCGGGGTCGTACATCCGTGCCCCGTAGTCATAACAGTCCAGACCGTGCATGCGGTCCAGCTCCTTGCCGTTATAGCGGTTGGGCTGTGTGTTTATGTCCCAGAGGTCATCCCACAGCTTGCCGTAGGGATAGTACTGGCTGGTCTGGGAACAGGAACCGGCCTGATTGATGACGGCACGCGTGCTGCCAAGATGGTCCTTGATGAAGAACTGGTAGAAGCCCCCGGGAAGCCAATAGCCCGTATCCTCCAGCAACAGGCGGCTCAGGCTGCCGTCCTCGTATATCACGGGTCCGCAGTAGTCGACCACCGTGGGCACCATTGTCGTGATGGCTGGGCCTTGCGATTCCTGCTGCAGCACCGACGCTACGGGCTGCTCCAATGTCGCGGCTGCCGTCTGGTAGCTTACCTGCCTCTTCTCTCCTGTTGCCGTGTAGAGATATTCCGCAAAGCTGCCGTCGGCATATGTGATACGACGCGGCAAATTTAGCAAATTATACTGAACTGACAAAATGTTTTTCAGCATATTTTTCGTCATGTTGCCGTTGCGGTCGTAGCTGCACAGCACGGAGGTTCTGTTCGGATCGCCATACTGGTAGTAGTCTATGAAGTCGTCAGGGTCGCTGTACTGGATGATCCTTATCACCTGGTTGCCGTCGTAATGAAGCTCCAGGTCGTCCAACAGGCCTTCAGCACCGTACGTCATCATGGCATTGCGCAACACTCTGGTGATGTTGCCGTTCTTGTCATAGTTGTACATGGTGCTGAAATAGTCGTCCATGCCCCAGCCAGAACTGTAGTGTGAGGAGAACAGCCTTCCAAGCCCGTCGTAGGTGAATGTATAGCGGAAAGTACTGTTGCCGAACATCCAGTCCATGACCGCTATGCTGCCACCGTAGCGTTTTCCGCTACCGCCCGGTGTGCTGTTATAGTACAGCTGCTGGCTGTAGGTGCTGTTCGTGACGGTTGACAGCCAGGAGCGTACATTATAGCCGTACGACGTCTGAAGGTTGGAATGCCCGTTGTGCCCGTCGGACGCAAGCCTGCCCAAGGCATCATAGCCAAGGTCGGAGAGCGTCATCCAGCTTCCCGTGCCTGTCTTATGGCGTCTCTCCGTCATCCTCCCCCATGCATCGTAGGCATAGGTGTACTGCTCCGTCCGGGTCGGCTTGCCGGAGGCTGTGTGTATGTGCTTCCTTGCAGTGGCGTTGCCCGTGAAGTCGAAACTGGCGTATTCCGTCTCCACGCCCCCGAGGTGGTTGTCGCTCTTCGACTGTACCACATTGCCCCGGTAGTCGTAGTATTTCACGCCGGTGAGGAAGGTTCCGCTGTCGTCCAGCAGACGCGTACGGGTAGCCGTCACCTGGCCGACGGGGTCGGCGGCATCCTTCTCGCCATAGCCGCTGCCGCTGTCGTAGCCCAGCGTCACACCCGGTATGTTGCTGTAGCGGTCGTAGAAGGTCTCGGTGAGCAGCACAGGACTGGTAAGCGACGTGCCGCTGACACTATAGCCCGCCGTAGTGCGGGTGGCGACGACGGGCGATGTCAGCGGGTTGGACAGCACGCTGATGCTGTTGGTGCAGGTGCCAGTCTGGCACGGTCTTCCCCACTTGTCCGACAGCACATAGCTCCACTCGCCCCGCTGCCGCTGGTTGCCGTCCTGCGTGAAGACTGGCGTGTCGTTCGTGTCGTAGACCGTATACTGCCAGTCGCAGCCGGGCAGCCGCTTGGCTATCTGGCGGTAGCGGTAGTCGTAGCAGTACAGGTAGGCATACTGTTCAAGGATGTCGCTGCCGGTGCTGCTCCATGAGCCGTTGTCGGCTGTCATCTGTCCGGCAGCCATCGGCGGGAGCACGGCCAGCAGGTTGCCCCACTCGTCGCGGATGTAGTATGTGTCGATGTTCTGGTTGAAATATACCTTCCTGACCAGTACGGGCTGGTCGTTGAGGTCGCGGAACTCATAGGTGCTGTTGCCGTCCTCGTCAACGGTGTGCGTCACGTCGAGGCTGCCCGTGGCCCAGCTGCCCTGGCGGGTGACCGTGACGGCCAGCCCGTTCTGGACGGCAGTATAGCGCGCACAGTCCAGACGGGTGTCACCTGCGACATTCAGCCGGTAGTAGGTCTTGACGGCCTTGTCGTTCTCGTGCCAGTCAGAGCCGGCCCCGAACTGTTTCTCGGTACGGTTCAGCGGCGACGGTTCGTAGACGCTCAGGGAGTAAGGCTCGCCGTCGCCGCAGTTCGACTGTACGGCGAGGGTCTTCAGCGTGGTGCTGTCTGTATAGTAGCCGCTGTTGCTGCTCACGGCGGCCGGGTTCCACTCTTTCTCCAGACGGCCGTAGCCGTCGTACTCCTTCAGCGTGACGATGTCGCCGCCGGATGTCGAGGCTCCGGCCTGAACGGTCTGCTCCTCGCGCCCCATATCGTCGTAATAGACGGTCTTGTCGCGCCAGGTGGAGCTGTCGGCACTCAGGAAAGTGCGCACGCGGATGAAGTTCTCTGTCTGCGACTGGGAAAAGACACCAGCAGATGCGAGGAGGAATGCCAGTAGAAGCGAATATGTCTTTCTGTTCATCATGTTATTCTGTCTTATAGTGATACAGGTATTCTTCCAGCAGTTCCTGTGCTCCGTTGTGCATGATGCCCTTGCCGGAAAGCCGTCCCAGACTGTCGTACCTGAAGCGCGTCTCATGGCCGGCCGGGTCGGTGACGGAGGTCACTCCAACCAGCGGGCACGTACGGTATGTGATGACAAAGGCGTTGGTCAGCTGCGTTCGGAGCGCGTTCAACACCGCCCACTGGCTGTCACTCATCAGGGGCGACTGGCGGAGCGAGGCGACAAAGGCTGTGCCCAGTTGCTGGCTCACGGCATTGTAGGATGCGCCCTGTATCTCGGCTACGGGATACTGGCTGTTGTAGCCGTACAGGTAGGTCTCTGTCTCCTGTCCGTCCTTCACCGTCTGCACCAGGTTGCCACGGTCGTCGTAGGTGTATGCCAATCTCTGCTCGGCAGTGCCGTTGGCGGCATACTGCAGCCACAGCGAGGAAGGCTGGTAGAAGGTATACGGACCGGCCGTCCGTTCCGTATAGGGTGTCTGTACCTTCAAGAACCTGCTGCCGCGCGTGTATATCGTTTCCACAACCGGGGAGAGGATGTGCCTGTCGAACATCTTATTATATACATTGGTACCATCTTCCAGTTTCAGCTGGCTGGGGTGTACGTACTCTTCCGCCTGTGTCACACCTGCTCGCATCACCGTCTTTCCGGTCATGGTCACTTCGTCGGCGTTGCCATAGCTGTAGGTTGTCGTGGTAATCATGGAATGTGCACCGTCATAGCGCGTGGTGGTCTTGCTGTTCATGAGCTTGGCTGTCACGTCATAGCTTGCAAACAGGTCGTACCTTACCGTCGCGCCGTACAGGCTTTCGTCTGATATATGCGGATTGGCGCAGGTCGTCGTCAGGCAGTGGTAGCCTGCCTTTATCTTGCCCATGTTCTTGGCGGTGCTGTAGTCGTAGGTTTCCTGCTGCACCTTCTCATACTGCGAGGCAGCGGTTTTCTTGTAGACACTCTTTGCGGTCATGTGGCCGTACTGCCAGTCAACATATTTCGTATACTGATTCAGGTTGATGCCGTCTGCCCAGTGGATATAGGTGGGCACGGCATACTGGTAGACGGTCTTGCCCGTGTTCTCCTGTAGCGTACCGGCATACTCCGTGACTGTGGAATACATGACGGAGGCCCCGTTTTCGTAGGTGATAGGGAACGTAGGCGTGGCAGAGTAGGTGCGGCTCTGTGTCGAGACACTGCTAAGCCCGCCACCGTACAGTGCGGGATAGAGTTTCTGTTGTGTCCGCAGGAAATAGCAACCGTCCTCCAGCATGGGCGTTCTGCCGTAGCCGCATTCGTTGGTTCCGTAGACAAACGTGCGGAAGCAGACCTCCCTGTTGCGGTTGGTCGACTTGATCTGGGTGATTCTCAGTCCGCCGACCTGATAGATGCCGCCGGATCCGTTCAGATAGTCCGTCATGTGGAATTCGGTGTCAGAACCGTTGTTCACCAGATGGACGCGGTTGGCTTCATAGCTGAACTCGTCGGTCGAGCCTGTCGGATAGGTTATCTTGGTCAGCGTGCCGTAGCGCATATATTGCTCGTCGGCTCCGCGCGACTTGGCACAGCCTATGGTCAGGCTGTCACCGTGGTAATAGTTGCTCAGGGTGTTGTTGTCACCATTGACGTGAATTGTCATCTGTGGTACAAGCGACTCGCCTGACTGGCGGGAGACACCATTGTAGTAGCCCCAGAAATCAAATGAGCGGGCTCCGGTAGCAGGGAGATGATAGGGATGGTCGTACTCAAAGGCATAGTTCTCTATGTCCTGCCCGTCGGAGCATTGCATGTGGAGGGCGGAAAGGAACTTCCGCCCATTGCCTGTGCCAAGGTAGTCGAACTTGATGCTCCTGACGGTCTGCCCCGAGGCATCTCTCACGGTGATTCTGTCCAACTGCCCGCCGGTTTGCTCAAACTGGACGGTGTTGCCCTTGAACCTGATGTACTTGACCTGGTTGCTGTTGGTGTGTACATACGCGACAAAGGGATTCTGCTCCATCACGCGCCCGTCGTCATAGAGGCTTCCGTCAGTATTCACCTGCCAACTGTAAGTGCGGTCGTCAAAAGTGGTGTACACAATAGGGGATGCCATCCTCTCTTCCAGGTCTGGGGGATAGTCGCCTGTGATGCCAAGGTTGTTGTAGTGCCGGGCACCGGAACGGTTGGAGGGCCAGAAGTCGTCAATGACGGTAATGAAGTCCTCGTGCCTGTTGGCACAGGCCTGGGTGGGGTTGCCGTATTCAAAGCTGATGCTGTCGACCTCGCAGGCAGACACCATCAGCGACGACCGCCAGCCGCTCTCATAGTTGGCCGGATAGCTTGACCAGTCTTTACCGCCTTCAAAGCGATAGGTCGTACCATTGTCATCAACGATGGTGAAGTATCCGCCGGCATAGGTTATCTTTACGTCCTCATAAGGTATGGGCAGATATGTCGTTCCGCTGTTCTTGGGCTCCAGGGAATACATGAACATACCGCTCTTCTCGGGCAGTTTATAATAGTATTCATCAGGCTGCTCATCCAGGACACTATAGACATTGTTGTCCATCACGCTCAGGATATGCTCATAGGCTGAGTAAGGGTCGCCACTCATGTAGTCTTGGCTGAAGTTGCAGGTGTGATGGCTATCAATATGGCCTTGTGCCATCCGTGAGATGGCAGGTGTGGCAAAGAGGCTCCATCCCTGCCCCACCCATCCGGAGGAATCCTGCAACTTGACACCTCAGGTATTGTAGGTAAGATAGATGGGGAGTGTCAGCGTTCCGCTCTTGACTTCGTAAAGGGGAATCTTTATCTCCACTGTTCCCGTACTGTGGTTCACGGGATATACGATGTTCTTTGTCATGGCAGCCATGTCCGGCGCTGACACGAGGTTCTTCTTGTAAATCCCTTCAATCTTAAAGGGGGAATTCTGACAGAATCCTGCCGATGGAGCCAAGAGCAGGATGAAGACCATGCGACCTATGGCTCTCAGTAATCTACTAAGGGGCATTGCGCTAATGTATTATTGATTATTAAAGATATAGCCATCCAGTAAACAACCAGCTACCCATGGTGAGTTCAATCTGGTATTCACCGCTCAGCGTTGAGGGCAGAACGACCTGAGTGACAAAAGAGCTGACCACCGTCGTATATACGACATCACCTTCCTCGTCTCGAATAAATAGTACATACTCCGGATGGTCAGCCACAAACGTCAGTGTGTTATCCTCTATATATACTACAGGAGGACGCATGGGAGTTTTGGGAGTTCCGTGACTTATAGGCTTGTCGTCTACATTGTAAACGACCAAAGGAACTATTTCCTGTGCCATTGCCGTGATGTTCATCATCATTGAGATGAGCAAAAAAGAAAAAAGTTTTTTCATTGCAATCATAATATTTTAATTTAACTTAGTTGATAGGACAAAATTAAAACAAATATGACAATGGCACAAGAAAATTGCCAGATAAGATTTCACCTAAAATTTCACCTGACTTAAACTACTGACTATCAACAAGAAACAAATTAGTAAGTTTTTTGGATAAGACTGTCAAACTCTTTTGCCTTACCCTTCAGACTGAATAATTTTTCCAGCATTTCAACACGAATATTAGAAATATACGAGGGGCTGACATCAAGCATGTTACTAATTGTCGTAGGCTTCAAGGACAATCTCAACAACAAACAAGTTTTGTACTCCTTGTCATTTATCATGTGACGATGCTTGTTTAGGAAACGGACAAAACCGGGATAAAAAACACCAAAGGCATTTTCCAATTGTATCCAATCGGCTGCTAACGGCTGGTTGCCAGTAATGGCCATTGTCTCAAACCTGTGGAAAATTTCGGTCATCCTAAGACTCTTATCTGCATAATGCTGGATATGGGGTTCTTCTTCCAACATGCTTTGCTGTAAGTCTACTTGTCGGGTGATGACACTCTCCTTTTCTTCTATTAAATTCTTGTTTATCTCCTCATATATGCTGAGTTTCTTGATGTCTTCCTTGGCCTGCTGGATAATCTCCAGACTCTCCAAATATCGTCGTTCCGTGTCTTGCTGCTTGTGTATTAAGGTTACCGTAATAATGTATATGAGAAGTAATAATAGGATAATGAATGTAACACAAACCCATATAGTAGTAGACCTTCTTGCCGCCTTTTCTGACTCGATTCGGGCCACTTCCTGAAGTCGGGAGTATTTATAGGCTGATTGTATTTTCACGATTTCTTCTGTACTGCGCTGCCTATATAACGAATCATTCAAGTTATAGCCATACAGGGCATATTTGGCAACAGAGTCTGGCTTGTGAAGTCTTTTGAAAGTCTCAGCAAGGCCCTTAGCTCCTGCATTTTGATTATTAAGGTCTTTGCCGAATTGCAATTCTTTCCAGAAGAAATACTTTGCAGAATCTAATTTTCCAACTCCCAGATAGTAGTACGCCTTTACGTTATAGTAGATTTCACGGCCATGCTCTATATTATGGTTAGAGTCGAAAAAGCCAGACTCTGCCTCATAGATGTCTATGTATTTCTTCGCTTTCTGATAATCCCCCTGTTCTATCAACGTCCTAAGGCAAGTGCCTAAAACTGAAGCCGCATAGTCAGGATAGCCATATAGTGTATATAAGGCTGCAGATTTCTCACAGACAGCGACAACAGAGTCTTCCTCATGCAAATATCTATAGGTATGGGATTTCTGTTCGTAGTTTAAAATAGCTGCCAAAGTGTCTTTTCCCAGCCAAGCACATCTTATGGCAAAATCGCGATACTGTAATTCTTCCTGGTAAAAACCTTGGTAATAGAACAATTCACAGGTTTGCCCATACACCCTGCTCAGCTGTGCGTAGTCGCAATCGGCGGCGGTGGTGTCGGCGGCGGTGAGTGCTTCCTGATAGCACCGCAGGGCCATGGGGGCCTCGCCCTGCTCATGGTAGGCACGGCCCAGCAGGTAGTGAGCCAGCAGCCGGTCGTTGCCGCTGCCGTGGCGGTCGAAGTAGCTGACATAGG
Source organism: uncultured Prevotella sp. (assembly GCA_947165435.1). GTDB lineage: Bacteria > Bacteroidota > Bacteroidia > Bacteroidales > Bacteroidaceae > Prevotella. The sequence continues at coordinate 477 of CAMVAI010000063.1, read as the reverse complement.
GCTGCACGTCGGCAGGGCTGAAGGGACGGTCGCTGCGGTTAAGCCCGTTGATGCTGTCGAGGCCATGGCGCATGGCGCGATACTCACCCGGCGTGGTGCAGCAGGCGAGCAGAAGGACCGTCAGGGCTATGGGCAGCAGGTGCTTCATTGCAGCAATAATCAGATTAAGTACTGAACTGCAAAATTACAAAAAAGCAGGGGAAAAACAAAGGGGATAACCGTTTTTCTTCGGAAAACATGCGCCTACAATCATATCTAAACTACAACCATGACTGACTATAATGAATAATTTCCGTGGAGAGGCCACTGAGCGGAATTACTCATTGAGTAAATTTCGCCAGAAAGCTCCCGGTGAGAATTCCCACGCTGGGATTTTGAAAAAGCAAAGATAAAGAAAGAAAAAAGTAATCAGGAAGATAAAAGGTTCTGCGTCAATTTAGGTGGTAATTCCAGTCCCATTTCATGCCGGCATATATC